>DAISWY010000020.1:0-26152 GCA_036826135.1 Gemmatimonadaceae bacterium
GCCCGCCGCGCGAAGGCGGCGGCGTTGGTGTCGATGGTGAACCCGAGCAGCAGCTCGTCGCCGATCGAGACGAGTTCGACGTCCATGGGACGGAACCTCAGCCGACGCGCGGTCGGCGGAACAGGTCGCGGTGGCGCCGCAGGTAGTCGGCGAGCGAGACGAGGGTCAGCACGAAGGCGACGGTGATCGTCACCAGACCGATCAATCCGAGGAGGTTTGCGAGAAAGGTCGCGACCGGCCCGTGCCACGCGTTGCGGTCGAACGCCAGCTTGGCCCAGAACCAGGCGTAGGCCGCGCCGAGCCAGGTGTACTGGAACCCCGCCTTCCACTTGCCGAGCCGCTGCGCCGCGACGACGACACCGCGCGCCTGCGCGAAGGCGCGGAACCAGGTCATGAACGCCTCGCGTCCGACGATGAGGACGAGCACCCACCAGGGGAACCAGATGGCCTCGATCCCCCACGTGGTGAACGCATAGGCGCTCCGCTCGGCGACGGCCGGCAGCTGCGCGAGGAGCGGATCGCCGGGGCGCGCCTGCAGGAGGAACATCGGGATGAACGTCCCGATCAGGAGCAGCTTGTCCGCGAGCGGGTCGAGCACCTTCCCGAGGTCGGTCACGAGGCCGCGCTCACGCGCGATCTTCCCGTCCCAATGATCGGAGATCGCGGTCACGAGATAGAGCGCGAACGCGGCGAAGCGGACGCGGACCGACGGGATGAAGGGCAGCAGCGCCAGCAGCGGGGCGGCGACGATGCGCGCCGCCGAGATGGTGTTCGGGAGATTCACGTGCGCACGCCGGTCAGGGAAGGCTCGCGATCACGCGGGTGCTCACGTCCCGCAGCGTCTCGAAGACGCCCGTGCCATCCCTCGCGACGGACTCGTGCGTCGGGGCGTGCTCGGTCCAGCCGGTCCGGAGCGCGGCATCGAGCGTCTCGGTCGCGACGGCCTCCGGCAGGTCGCGCTTGTTGTACTGCAGCACCAGCGGAATCGCCTCCGGATCGTACCCGTACGAGCGGAGGTTCTCCTCGAGGTTCCGCAGCGATTCCACGTTCGCCTCGAGCCGATCGGGGGAGGAATCGGCGACGAAGACGATGCCGTCGACCCCCTTAAGGATGAGTCGACGCGACGCGTCGTACTGCACCTGTCCCGGCACGGTATAAAGATGAAAGCGCGTCGTGAACCCGCGGACCGCGCCGAGGTCGAGCGGCAGGAAGTCGAAGAAGAGCGTGCGATCCGTCTCGGTCGCGAGCGACATCAGCGTCCCGCGCGACTCCGGCGCCACACGCCGATGGATGACCTCGAGGTTCGTCGTCTTCCCGCAGAGGGCCGGCCCGTAGTAGACCACCTTGCAGTTGATCTCACGGGCCGAGTAGTTGATCATCGGCATCGGCTGTCCTCCGGGAGGCGGCGGGACGCACAAGGCGGGCGCGGGCTCACATCACCCGCCGGGCCGCGAAGGCCTGTGCGATCGTCCCACCATCGGCGTATTCCAGGTCCCCACCCATCGGGAGGCCGCGGGCGAGCCGGCTCACGGTCACCCCGGTCGCGCGCACCTGCTCCTGCACATAGAGCGCGGTCGCCTCGCCCTCGAGCGTGGCGTTGGTGGCGACGATCACCTCGCGCACCGCACCACCCTCGAGACGGCGCACGAGTGCCCCGACGGTGAGATCCGACGGCCCGATCCCGTCGAGCGGGGCGAGCCGCCCCCCGAGCACGTGGTACCGCCCGCGGAACTCCCCCGTGCGCTCGATTGCCGGCAGGTCCGAGGCCTCCTCAATCACGCAGAGCAGCGCGGCGTCACGGCGCGGGTCGGTGCAGATCGCGCAGCGCTCCCCCTCCGTGAGGTTGAAGCACTCGGCGCACGGGCGCACGCGCTCGGTCAGCGCCACCAGCGCCTCGGCGAGTCGCCGACTCTGCTCCGCCGGCTGCTTGAGCAGGTGATACGTCAGGCGCACCGCCGACTTCCGCCCGATCGTCGGCAGGCGGGAGAGCTCGGTGACCAGGGCGTCGATCGCGGACACGCGTCAGAACGGGAGCGAGAACGGCAGGTTGCCGAGGCCGAGCCCACCGGCGAGCCGCTGCATCTCCGCCTCGGCCTGCTCACGCGCCTTCCGCTGCGCGTCCTGCGTCGCCACCGCGACGAGATCCTCGAGCATCTCCACATCGCCGCCCTGCACCGTGGCGGGGTCGAGGCGCACCGACTGCATCGTCCCACGGCCGTCCACGGTGACGCTGACGAGCCCGCCCCCCGCCGAGCCGGTGACGCTCATCCGCTGCAGCGACTCCTGCAGCTCCCGCATCTTGCCCGAGACCTGCTGGGCGGCCTGCATCATCTTGAGGAAATCCATCGGCGTCAGTCCAGGAGCTCGAGGTCGAGGGCATCCACGGCGGCGTCGAGCAGCGGCGATTGCCGGCGCAGCATCGCCATCCGGTCCGCCTTCACTGCCTCCTCGCTCAGCCGGCGCGGCGCGCGGTCCCCCTCCGCAGCGACGAGCGTGACCGCCAACGCACGCGCGTCGGGGAAGCGATGCTGGAGCGCAGCGAGCACCACGGCCTCGCCGCGCCGCAGCACGTCGGCGTGCGCGTCGGAGGCGACCGTGAGGGTCACGAGGCCCTGCGCGGTGACGGCGCTCGGGGTCGCGTGCGCGAGGGTGCTGGAGAGGAGGAGGGCGCCGTGCGCGCCCTGTACGCGATCCACGACCGCGTCCCAGTGCTCGGCGAGCCGATTGAGATCCAGCGGCATCGTCCCCTCGGCGCGTGCCGGCGCCGCATCGGCGATCTCCGGCGTCGGCGCTGGCATCCGCGGCGCGGGCGCCGGCCGAGCGGCCTGTCGCGTGGCCGAGCGCGCCTCCGTCTCCGCCGTTGTACGCGGCGCAGGCGCCGCGGTCGTCTCCGGCGGGGCGGCTCGCCGCGAGGGCGCGGGAGATGACACCCCCGCCGCGGACGTCGCCGGCAGCGTGGCGCCCGCGCCGGTGCCGTCTCCCATCCCGCGTAGCACCGTCTCGAGATCGAGCGTCCGATCCATCAGGGCGAAGCGCACGAGCAACGTCTCGAAGAGGAGTTGCGGCTGGCCGCTGCGACGGACCTGCGGCTCCACCTCGGCCGCGAGATGCAGCATCCGGAGCAGGTCGCCCGCGTGGAAGCGCGGGGCCTGCGCCGCCAGCGCCTCCCGGACGCGGTCCGAGAGGTCGGGGAGTGCCCCGCCGAGGACGACGGCGAGCTGCGCGCGGAGCAGTTCGGCGAAGTCGACCAGGAGCACCGCGAAGTCCACACCGTGATCGGCGAGCCGTCCCACCGCGCCGAACACATCCGCCGCGCGACGCTCGGCCACCAGCGTGAGCAGCGCGAGGTGTTCGTCCTCGTGCACGAGCCCCAGCGCGTCGCGGACGCGGTCCGCGGTGAGCGTGCGCCCGCCGAGGGAGAGCGCCTGGTCGGTGAGGGAGAGGGCGTCGCGCATCGACCCATCCGCCGCCCGCGCGAGCATCGCGAGGGCCTCGGCCTCGGCGGTGACCTCCTCCGCCTCGAGCACCGCCGCGAGCCGGCTCCGCACGTCGGCGGGACCGATCCGGCGGAGATCGAACCGCTGCACGCGCGAGAGCACCGGGGCCGCCGCCTGCTGGATCTTCTGCGGCTCCGTCGTCGCGAAGACGAAGACCACGCGCGGCGGCGGCTCCTCGAGCACCTTGAGCAAGGTGTTCCAGGCCTCACGCGTGAGCATGTGGGCCTCGTCGATGATGTAGACCTTGTACCGGCCCGCCGCCGAGGGGGCGTACATCACGCGCTCGCGCAGCTCCCGCGCGTCGTCGACGCCGCGATTGGACGCCGCATCCATCTCGACCACGTCGAGGGAGGTGCTCCCGCCCCAGATGCGCTCACAGGAGTCGCACGCCCCGCAGGGCTCGTGATCGGGTGAGGGGGCCTCGCAGTTGAGCGCCATCGCCAGGACGCGCGCGAGGGTCGTCTTCCCGGTGCCACGCGGGCCGCAGAACAGATAGGCCTGCCCGAGCCGGTCGGCGGCGATCGCGTTGCGCAACGTCGTCGCGACGTGCGACTGCACCGCCACCTCGGCGAACCGACGGGGCCGATACTTCCGGGCGAGTGCGAGGGACATGCCGGAAGATAGCCACCCCCACGGGGGGCCGGAACGACTCGCGCGGGGGACCGCCGATGACCGGCGATCCTCCCGCGCGAGAGTGCCCCAGGCCTGACGGAGCGACGGCGGACACCACGTACCGTTGCTGCCTTTCGGCCCTGGCGGAGTTGGCGGGCTGACGCCCTCCGGGACCTGGGACACCCGGAGACTAACGGACGCAGCCTCGCCGGACAACGGCGTGTGCCCGGCGGCCCCGGCTCGAAGTGCCCGAGCTCCCGCCACCGACCGCCCAGGACCCCGGCGGTCGGTCCGGGGGCGTCAGGGGCGGAGCGCCTCCGCCAGCACCTCGCCGGCCTGCGCCACCGCCACGTCATCCACGTCGAGGTGCAGCACGCACCGGACGCGGGTCGCGTGCCACGGCGTGCAGAGCACCCCGAGCGCCCGCGCCCGCTCCACGACGCCCATCGCCGTCTGTCCGGCAACGAGATCGAGCATCAGAATGTTGGTGTCGGGCGGCACGACCTCGATCCCAGGGACCTCGGCCAACCGGGCGGCGAGATGCCGAGCCCGCGTGTGATCCTCGTGCAGCCGCGGCAGATGGTACTCGAGCCCGTGCAGAGCCGCCGCCGCGAGGATCCCCGACTGCCGCATCCCGCCGCCGAACCGCTTCCGGACCTCCCACGCACGCCGCATCGGACCGGCATCCCCGACGAGACAGGCCCCGACGGGAGCCCCGAGTCCCTTGGAGAAGGACACCATCACGGTCGCGGCACAGGCCGCGAAGTCGGCGAGCGAGGTCCCCGTCGCGACCGACGCGTTCCAGAGCCGTGCGCCATCGAGGTGGAGCGGCACGCCGAGCTCGTCCGCGACGGCGCGGATGGCCTGGAGCTCCGCGAGCGGCGTCACCATCCCGCCCGCGCCGTTGTGCGTGTTCTCCGCGCAGACGAGGCTCGCGCGCGGCGCGTGGACCGAGGCAGGGCGGATCGCGGCGCGCAGCGCGTCCGCGGTGAGCACCGGCCCGCCTCGGACAGCACGCACCTGCAGCCCGGCGAGCGCCGCCGTGCCGGCGATCTCCCAGTTCACGATATGCGAATCATCGTGACAGAAGACCTCGGTGCCGGGCTCGCCGAGGAGCCAGAGCGCCGCCTGGTTCGCCATCGTCCCGGTCGGGAAATACAGCGCGGACGGCTTGCCGAGCCGCGCCGCCACCTGTGCTTCGAGCTGCCGGACGGTGGGGTCGCCGTCGAGGACGTCGTCGCCCACCTCCGCCTCGGCCATCGCCCGCCGCATCGCCGGCGTGGGCTTCGTGACGGTATCACTCCGGAGATCGATCATCGTGGCGGTCCCTCATCCTCGGGGGGCAGGTCGCGCGGCATCACGATCGCACGGGTCACGCGCTTCACCAGGCCGGAGAGGTTCATCTCGAGCGTGGTGGCCCGATCCACCTGCAGACGCGGCCGCATCGGCAGCGCCCCGCCCTGGATCAGGCGGACCTCCGCGACGTACGCCACCTCCGCACCGACGATGAAGACGAGCGCGGCGTAATACGTCCAGAAGATCACCGTGAAGACCGCGCCGAGCGTCCCGGTGTAGAGCGACTCCGGGGGGTGCGCGATGGTGAGATACGAGAAGATGCCCCGCGCGAGTTCGAAGAGCGCCGAGGCCCCGAGCGCGCCGGCGAGGACGGGTTTCCACGGGATCCGACGCGCCGGGATCCACCGATACAGCGCGATGAAGGCGCCCACCACGATGGCGAGCGAGAGCGCGCGGTTGACCGCGTACGAGATCCCGCTTGTCACCTGCGACAGCACGCCCATCCCCTGCAACGCGGCGCCGAGGCGTCCGGTCGAGACCGCAATCCATCCGTTCACGAGCACCCACGCCGCGAGGAGGAGCAGCGCAACCCCGAGAAGCACGAGGTCGAAGAGCTTCCCTTGGACGAAGGTGCGTTCCTTGCCGTGCATGAAGACGAAGGCCATCACCGCCCGCAGCGTCGCAAAGAGCCGCATCGAGAACCAGACGAAGGAGAGCGCCGCGCCGACCCCCACGACGGTGCTGGTGCGTGCGACCTCGTTCAGCACGGGGTCGAGAATCGACCCGCCCCCACCACCGACGGAGGGGAAGATGCCGGCGAGCGCCCCCTGCACCACCGGCGCGATCCGCTCCGGCGACTGCTGCAGCAGCGCCCCGAGCCCGGCGGCGAGGAGCATCACGAAGGGCACGCCAGCGAGCAGGACGGCGAACGCCACGCCACCCGCGAGGAACGTCGCATCATCCGCCTCGATGCGGCGCCACACCTCCCACAGGAACCGCCGCTGGCGCTGGAGCACGCGCGTTACTCGCCCGCCTCGGCGTCATCCGGAGCCGCCTCGATCGAGACGGCGCGGCCCGGCGCGAGCCGCGGGACCATCGGCCCCACCACCAGCCGCCGCACCGCCGGCCCCGTCCCCCGCACCGCAAGCTGCTCGAAGAGGAACCCGAACTTCGCGTCATACGCCGCCGCGATCCGCGCCTTCAGGTCCGCGGGCAGGTCCCACAGGGCGCGCTTGAACGGCCCGAACGCCTTCTTCCGCGTCTTGTAGAAGAACTGCTCGTCGGAATCCCCCGCCTTCCGCTCCTCGGCCGCGTGCACCGTGAGCCACGCGTAGATCTCCGTGCGGAGCGCATCAGGCAAGACGTCGAAGAGCATGTTCTGGAAACCCGTCGCGAGATGGATCTCCGCCGTCTCCGTCTTCGGGAAGTGATGGAACGCCCCGTCCGGCAGCGTCGAGGCGCCGTGCTGCACCGCCCCGGCGAGCCCGTACTGCTCCCGCGACACACGCGAGAGGTCCTCGAGCGTCTTGAAGTCGAGCGCGACGTCCGCGATCGAGCCATCCGGCAGCACGACGCCACCGTGCGAGGTCCCCGACTGCACCGAGATCTTCGAGAGGCCGATCATCCCGGGGGCCTGCGTCCCGAGGGTACGCCGGTAGCCGTCCATGAAGGCCTCGAGTTCCGCCACCGTCGAGTTCTCCGTCCCCACCTCGCCGATCTCACCGCCGAGCGAGATGGTGACCCCCGCCGGCTCGAGGCCACGCACGTGCCGCGTCAGCTCGACCCCGACCTCGAAGTTGAGGCGCTGCTGCGCATCGAGCGTCGGATGGGACAGGTCGACGAGCGTCGACGTGTCGAGATCGATGTTGTAGAACCCCGCCGCGATCGCCTCGGTCGCGAGCTGCTTCACCGCGAGCACCTCGGCGGCCGGATCGACCTTGTACTTCTTCGCGTTCACCTGGAAGTGGTCGCCCTGGATGAACACGGGGCCGCGGTAGCCCTCCCGGAGCGCCGCCGCCAGCGCCACCGCCACGTACTCCGCGGGCCGCTGCTCGGTGTACGCGATCTCGGAGCGGGCAATCTCGAGGATGAACGCCCCACCATCCATCGCGCGCGCGGTGCGGAAGACGGCGCGCATCGTGTCGTACGACGGGCCACGGATGTTCATCGCCGGCACCGTGACCGGCGGGATCTCCCCGCGGCCGCGCGCCATGTACACGTCGTGGATCGACGCCGAGAAGGTTCCGACCGTGCGCGCCCCCTCCCAGATCACCCAGCGCGCCCACTCCCGTTCGACCTCGTCCCCGAAGACGGCGAGGCGCACCAGCGCGTCGATCGCCGTCGGAATCGCGCCCTCGTCGCGCAGGGCGACGGCAGCATCAGTGACGTGGAAGGCCGGCTCGGCGGCGTGACGGACGGAAGCGGGGAGTGACGACATCAGCGGCGGGCGAGGAGGTGGAACGGCGGGGCGACTCGAGACGCCGCGCGCCGGTGGAGTATCGGCAATCTGCCGGGGCCCCTCAGCGGGGGCAACGCGTTAGAGCACCCAGTCGGGGTCGGCGACCGGCAACGCCTCCCAGGTGGCCCGCATCTGCGTCCACCCGGGGTGCCCGAACTGGTAGTAGGTGAGCTGCTTGCCCAGTTCCACGCCCGGCTGGTCGAGGGGATCCACCCCGTACAGCTGCCCGGCGTAGACGGTCGCGAGCTCGAAGAACACGAGGAGCCCGCCGAGGTGCCAGGCGTCGGCGCGCGTCACGCGGAGCGTCATCGTGGGCCGCCCCATCGTCGCCAAGGCGCCGGCGGTCGCGCGACATTCGGCGCGGAGCAGTTCGTGGAAGCCGTGCCCGCCGAGGTACGCGAGCTCCGCCGGGCCGTCCGCCCCGACCGAGGGGATCGGAAGCTCGCCCCCCTCCGCCTCCTCGACGTCGAGGAAGGTGACCGTCTTGTCGATGGGGCCCTCCATGAAGAGCTGCACCTGCGCGTGCTGGTCGGTCGCGCCGACGGCGACGATCGGTGTCGGCCCCACGTGCGCCCCCGCCGGCGTCCGCTTGCCGAGGCTCTCCGCCCAGAGCTGGACAAACCAGGGCGCGAGATCGCGGAAGGCGTCCGAGTACGGCATCAGCACGTGCAGCCCCTGCCCCACCTCCATCTGCGCGCGCCACTGCAGCGCCGCGAAGGCGAGCGCCGGATTCTCACGGAAACGCCCACTGGCGCAGCGGTCCCGCATCGCGATCGCGCCGGCAACCAGGCCCTCCACGTCGAGCCCGAGGAGCGCGGCCGGGAGCAGCCCGACCGGCGTCAGCACGGAGAAGCGACCACCGACATTCGGCGGGATTGAGAAGACAGGGATCCCCTCACGTGCCGCGATGGGGCGCAGCACCCCCTTCGACGGATCGGTGACGAAGGCCAGCGCGTCCTTGGGGGCGATCCCCTCGGCGTCGAGGTGCGAGCGAATCAGCAGGTACTGCGCCATCGTCTCCGCCGTGCTCCCCGACTTCGAGATCACGAGGACGCGCGTGCGCCGGAGGTCCACCTGCTCCAGCACCCCGCGGACACCGCGCGGGTCGACATTGTCGAGGACGTGCAGCCGCGGCCGGCCACCGCGCTGCGCCGCCGACCGAGCGTTCCAGTCTCGCGGGAGGAGTGCCGTCCGCAGGGCCACCGCACCCAGCGCCGAGCCGCCGATCCCGAGCACGACGACATCGTCGCAGGTGCCCTCGACCGAGCGCGCCCACTCACCGACGCGCACGCGCTCCGCCGCCTGCGCTTCGAACTCGCGGAAGCCAAGAATCCCTCGGGCCGCGTCAGCGAGAAGGCCGGCGTGCGCGGCTTCGAGGCGAGGAGCGAGGGCGGCGAGCCCCGCGTCCGTGAGACCCGAGGGCACGGCGCGGTGCAGCATGCCGGTGACGTCGAGGCGGATGGTCATGCGGGGTCGATCTCCACGGTGAGGCCGTCGTGGGCCGGGGTGATGCCGTCCGGGAGCGACGCCGCGAGGTCGGCGTGTCCCGTCCGGTGCGTGAGGTGCGTCAGGTACGTCTGTGCGGCGCCGATGCGTTGGGCCGCCGCGACGGCCTCATCAATCGACAGATGCGTGGGATGCGTCGTGCGAAAGAGCGCGTTCAACACGAGCACGCGCACCCCGGCGAGCGCCGCGAAGGCGGCCTCCGGGAGCGCCTTCGCATCGGTCACGTAGCCGAGGGGACCGATGCGGTAGCCGAGCACGCGCTGGGTGCCGTGCGGGACCTCGAACGGCAGGAGGTCGAGCGCGCCGATGCGCGTCGGTTCGCCCGGGGTGAGCGGCCGGGCGACCCCCTCGGGCTTGCTCGTGCCAGGCAGGGGGCGGATCGCATCGTCGAAGATGTAGGGAAAGCGCGCCGCGAGCGCCGCGAGGGTCTCCGAGGCCCCGTAGATCGGCAGCCCGCCCGGCCGGCGCACCGAGATGGCGCGAAGGTCATCAATCCCGTGCGTGTGGTCCGCGTGCTCGTGCGTGTACACCACGGCATCGAGGTCGTGGATCCCCACGGCGAGGAGCTGCAGCCGCAGCTCCGGCGGGGTATCGATGAGCAGCCGCGTCCCCGCCGACTCCACCACCGCCCCGACGCGCGTCCGGCGGTCCCGCGGGTCCGTCGACCGACAGACGGCGCAGTCGCACCCCACCTGCGGGACACCGAAGCTCGTCCCGGTCCCAAGGAAGGTGAGCCTCACACCGTTTCGACCTTCAGCAAGTTCGTCGTGCCGGGGACGTTGAACGGGACGCCGGCGGTGACCACGAAGGGCTCCCCGGCCTCCGCGAGGGCGTGCTTGCGGAGCAGCATCCGCGTGACGGGGATCATCCCATCGTACGAATCCATCGTCTGCACAAGCATCGGGATGACCCCCCACACGAGCGCGAGCTGCCGATACGTCCGCGGCTGGTCGGTGAGCGCCACGATGCGGCCCTGCGGCCGCCGCCCGGCGACGATGCGCGCGGAGAAGCCGCTCTTGGTGAAGACGACGATCGTCCGGGCCCCCAGGAGCCGCAGCGCCGTGACGGAGGCCGACGCGATGGTCTCCTCTACCGTCGCGGAGCCGGGCTGCACCCGGTCGAGCCCCTGGCCGCGCGTGACCTCCGCCGCCTCCGCCGCGGTGGCGATCCGACGCATCGCGCGCACCGCCTCCACCGGATGGGCCCCGGCGGCCGTCTCGGCGGAGAGCATCACCGCATCGGTCCCGTCGAGGATCGCGTTCGCGACGTCACTCGCCTCGGCCCGCGTCGGCCGGGTGTGCTGGATCATCGACTCGAGCATCTGCGTCGCCGTGATCACCGGCCGGCCGTACCGCGCCGCGAGCGAGATGATGCGCTTCTGCTGCAGCGGCACATCCTCGAACGGCAGCTCGACCCCGAGGTCGCCACGTGCGACCATCACGGCATCGGTGGCCTGCAAGATCTCCTCGATCCGCTCGAGCGCCGAATCCTTCTCGATCTTCGCGACGAGCAACATCCCGGCGGGCACCAGGCTGCGCAGGAGCCGCAGGTCGTCGGCTCGGCGCACGAAGCTGAGCGCGAGGTAGTCGAGGTCCTGCTCGACCGCGAAGACGACGTCGGCCCGGTCCTTCTCCGTGAGCGAGGGCGCGGAGACGTCGACGCCGGGCAGGTTCATCCCCTTGTTGGAGCTCAGTCGACCGCCGACCGTCACGACGACGTGCACACGGTCCCCATCGATCCGCTGCACCTCGAACGCCAGCAGCCCGTCGTTGACGAGGATCGTCGCCCCCACCTGCACGTCCCGCGCGATGTCGTCATACGTCACCGGGACGTCCTCGCCGGTCGCGTGCGCCTCAGGGACGAAGGTGAGCACCTGGCCGGCGGTGACCTCGAACGGCTCCGGGAGGACGCCGATGCGGATGCGCGGCCCCTGGAGGTCGCCGAGGATGGCGACCGGCAACCCGAGCGTGGTCGCGGCGGCGCGCACGTGGGCGATCGTCTGCGCGTGCTGGGCGTGCGTGCCGTGCGAGAAGTTGATCCGACAGACGTTCACCCCGGCCTCGAGGAGCGCCCGAATCGCCTCCGGTGTGCTGGAGGCGGGGCCGAGGGTGGCGACGATCTTCGTGATGTCGTGACGCATTGGGGGGAAGGGAGAGCGAGGGAGCGCGGCGCGGCGCCGCCGATCAGGAGGCGCCGAGGACGGCGACCTTCGCGTCGAGCCCGGCGATCAGCGTGTCGAATGACCGCTGGAAGGCGGTCAGGCCATCGGCGAGCAGCGTGTCGGTGATGGTGTCGAGCGCGATGCCGAGCTCGGCGAGGTCGGCCAGCACGGCGTCGGTGCCGGCGGCATCTGCATCGACCGTGCGCGCGACGATCCCGTGGTCGCGGAAGGCATCCAGCGTCGCGGGCGGCATCGTGTTCACGGTATGCGGCCCGATCAACTGCTCAACATAGAGCACGTCGCGGTAGGCGGGATTCTTGGTCGAGGTGCTCGCCCAGAGGGGACGTTGCACCTGCGCCCCCCGCGCCGCGAGCGCGTCCCACCGGGGACCGCGGAAGCGCTCCTCGAAGCGCCGATACGCGAGCCGCGCGTTCGCGATCGCCGCCCGGCCCTGCAGCGCCGTGGCGCGCTCGCGGGAGAGCCGACCCTCGGCGACGAGGCGGTCGAGCATCGGATCGATCGCCGCGTCGACGCGGCTCACGAAGAAGGAGGCGACCGATGCGACCCGCGCGAGGTCCCCGCCCGCCGCGGCTCGCTGCTCGAGCCCGGTGAGATACGCCTCGACGACGCGGTCGTACGCCGCGACGGCGAAGAGCAGCGTGACGTTCACATTCAGCCCGTCCGCGATGAGGCGCGTCAGCGCGACACACCCCTCCGGCGTCCCCGGCACCTTGATCATCACGTTCGGCCGGTTGACGGTCTTCCAGAGGCGGTGCGCCTCCGCGATGGTCGCCTCCGCATCGTGCGCACTCCCCGGGGAGACCTCGATCGACACATAGCCATCCTGGCCGTGCGTCGCGGCGTACACGCCGGCGAACGCGTCACACGCGACGCGAACGTCGTCGGTCTCGACGAGTTCGAAGAGGGTCCAGGCGTCCCGCGTGCCGGCCGCGACGGCGGCCGCGAGCTGCGCGTCGTAGGCCTGTCCTGTGGCGAGCGCCTTCTCGAAGATGGTCGGGTTCGACGTCATCCCCGTGAGGGCCTCGCCGGCAATCCGCGCCTCGAGGGTCCCGGTGCCGAGCATCGCCCGGTCGATGAAGTCGAGCCAGATGGACTGGCCGGCGGCGTGGAGGGCGTGCAGCGGGGTCGGGGTCGACGGCATGCGGTGGACGCGGTAGAGTGGGGAGTCTCGGTACCCTCCCAATCTACCATGACCGCTCCCTCGACGCCCTCGCGTCGCCCCGCTCGATTCGCCGCCTGGCGCGGCCTGCCGTTCACCGCTCAGCTCCTCGCGGCGGGGATGCTCCTCGGCCTCGCCTGGTTTCTCGCGATCCAGGTCGCCGAGGACCGACGGCAGGGCGCCGCTCGGGCGCGGACGGAGGCTCGCCTCGCCCTCGCTCGCGTGGAGGCCGACGTCGCGCGGCTCGGCGAGGCACTCGCCACCTGGGAACAGGCCCGGCTCCTCGCGGCCATCGCCCCCGATTCGTCGCAGCTCGGGCGACTCGCCGCCGAGCGCGCCCTCGTGGACCGAAGCGCCGCGGCGATCGCTGGCGAGCTACCGTCGGGCGCGGCGCAGGCCGCGCTCACGGCGCTCCGGGACGGCGTGGCGGCGGACAGCGCCTACCTCACGCCGGGCGGGATCCGGGAGCGCCACGACCGGCTCGCCGCGACGGTCGCGGCGGCGGTCGCGACCGCGGAAGCCGAGGCCGCCCGCGCAGACGCCGAGGAGGAGCTCCTCGGCTTCGTCACCTGGACCGGTGGCCTCGCCGTCTTCCTCCTCGTCCTCGTCCTGTTGATGCGGCTGGTCTCCCGTGCACTCGACCGGGTAATCGCCGCGGCCGCCGCCCTCGACGGGGGGCGCTACGCGGACGCGGCGCTCCTCGCCCCCGAGCGCGCTCCGAACCATGAGATGGAGTTGCTCGCGCGCTCCTTCGGTCAGCTCGCCGACAGCATCGCCGAGCGCGAACGCCGCCTCCGGGAGGATGTCGACCGGCTCCGGGAGCTGGAACGGCTCAAGCGCGACTTCGTGTCGACGGTCAGCCACGAACTGCGCACCCCGCTCACGTCAATGCGCGGCGCACTCGGCCTCGTCCTCGGCGGACGCGTCGGCAGCGTGAGTGCGCGCGTCGAGGACCTGCTCCGCATCGGGATGGCGAACACCGAGCGCCTGATCCGACTGATCAACGACATCCTCGACCTCGAGAAGATCGAAGCGGGGGCGTTCGAGCTCCGACGGGGCCCGGTGGACCTCGGCGTGGTGCTCCGACAGACCGCCGCCGGCGTCGAGGGGCTCGCGCGGGAGGCTGGCGTCGCCATCCGCGTGGACACCGACGCGACGGCGATGGTCGACGGCGACAGCGACCGCCTGATCCAGATCTTCACGAATCTCGTGTCGAATGCGGTGCGATTCTCCCCGACCGGCACGGCGGTGGACCTTGCCGTCGCGACGTCGGGACGCACGGCCCGGGTCACGGTGCGCGACCACGGCCCCGGGATCCCGGAGGCCTTCGCGGATCGCATCTTCGGTCGGTTCCAGCAGGGGCCCGCGCCCGAGGGGCGACGCGGCGGGAGCGGGCTCGGACTGAGCATCGCGCGGGCGCTCGTCGAGGTGCACGGCGGCACCATCGGGTTCGAGCCCGCGGAGGGCGGTGGGACCGTCTTCTGGGTGACGCTCCCACTCGCCAGCTAAGCGATTACACCTCGGACCCGCGGGCGGCGGGTCGACCGATGCCCTGTCGCGTCATCCGCCCCCAGGTCTCGGTGCCGCGGAACGCGTTCCAATACGCCACCACGCGATACCAGAGCGTCAACTGGCGATACCCGATGCCCTCGAGGACGCAGAAGCCGAGGAGTCGCCAGAAGTCGCCCGGGTTGCGATAGCGCTTGAAGCTGACCTCTTCGAGGATGAGCGCCCAGATCGACATCAGCACCATGAAGCCGAGCCCCACCCCGAGGAAGAGGTAGGCGAACTCGAGGTCGATCGCGCCGATGGCGAGCCCGACGACGAGGACGAACCAGCCGAGCAGTTCGACGATGGGCGCCAACGCCTCGGCGAAGATGAACCAGGGATAGGTGAGCATCCCGATGATGCCATAGCGCCGGTTGAACATCATGTCCCGGTGCTTCCACAACGTCGCGATCAGGCCACGCTGCCACCGCTCGCGCTGGCGCGAGAGCACGTCGGTCGTCGCCGGGACCTCGGTCCAGGCGACGGGATCGGGGATGAACGGGAGCTGGGCGGGGATCTTCTTCTCGCGGAGATAGCGGTGCAGACGCACCGTGAGCTCCATGTCCTCCGTCACGTTCCCCGTCAGGTAGCCGCCGATCGCCTTCAGGTACTCCTTGCGGAAGAGCCCGAACGCCCCGGAGATGATCAGGTTCCCGCCGAGGGCGTTCCACCCCATCCGCCCGAACAGGAAGGCCCGCAGGTACTCGACCACCTGGCAGCCCACGAGCCACGTGGTGGGCACTCGGGCGTCCGTGACGCGGCCGTACTCGACGGTGCACGAGTTCACGACGCGGATCGTGCCGCCGACCGCCGCGATGTTCGGATAGAGCAGGAAGGGGCGCGCGAGGCGGAGGAGCGCGTCCGGCTCGATGATCGTGTCCGCGTCAACGGAGACGACGAAGGGATGGCGCGCCGCGTTCATCGCGGCGTTGAGGGCATCCGCCTTCCCGCCGTTCTCCTTGTCGAGCACCAGCAGCCGCGAGTGGAGCCGCGACCGGTAATACGCCTTCACCGGCTTGCTGGGGACGCTCACCGAGAAGGCGGGCGGCACCTGGTAGAGCTCAAACTGTTCGATGATCACCTGCATCGTCCGGTCCGTCGAGCCGTCATTCACAACGACGACCTCGAGATTGGGATACTCGATGGTCAGGAACGAGAGGAGCGAATCCCGGATCGTCACTTCCTCGTTGTGCGCCGGGACGAGGAGGCTGATTGGCGGCACCGCCTCGGAGCCGAGGAGCCGCTGGAGGTGCTCGTCACTCGCCATCCGCCAATGGTTCCAGAGCTCGGGGATGGAGAGGAGGAGGAGCGCGGCATAGCCCACGCTGAAGACGACGAGGTAGCGGATGGCAAACCAATCCGCCCAGAGCATCCAGTCGCGGAGGAGGTCGATGAAGGTGCTGCCCAACCCCGGCTCGGGCATCAGGCCTCCCCGATATCGAGGAGCGCGCCGTCCGAGAGATTCGCGACCATGAAGGCCATGTCACGGGCGTAGCGGTCCGGACCGTTCCGCGCGACGCGGAGCGCGGCGCGGCCGGGTTCCCCGGCCTGCGCCAGCGCGACGGCGGCACGCACCCGCACGAGCCAGACCGGATCGGAGAGGGCCGCCGTTAATGCGGGCAACGCCGTCCGGCTCTCCATCAACCCGAGCGTCCGCGCGGCGGCGGCGCGCACGCTGACGTCGCGGTCACCGAGGAGCGCAATGAGCACCTCCTCGCTCTCCGGGAACGGGAGACGCCGGAGCGCCTTGGCGCAGGCGCGTCGGATCGGGACGAAATCCTCCTCCGCACGGCCGAGCGACGCCTGGAGGGCCCCGATGTCGTTGAGGTGCTCGGCAAACTCGATCCAGGTCGCGACCTCGTGACGCCGGGTACCGGTCGCGATGCGCTGCGCGAGGGCGGGCCCAACCTGGTGCGCGAAGGGGTGCAGGACGAGCGTGACCCCCTGCCGGACCACCTTCGGCATCGCGTCCATCCGATCGAGGATGCGGCCGATGGCGACATCATCCAGCACGCGCGGGAGCGCGGCGCACGCGGAGATCTGCACCGCCGGATGGTCATCGTCGAGGAGGGAGAGGACCCGATCCCGATCATCGGGCCCCGCCATCAGGGCGAATGCGCGCGCAGCTTCGAGGCGCCGCCACCAGAAGTGCGAATCCCACCCCCCGAGGGCGCGACGCACCCAGAGCTCGCTGACGAGCCGGGTGCGGAGCTTGGCGGCATCCGCCGCGGCGATCGTGTGCTTCGCGAGGAGCGCGAGGAAGCCGACGGCCGCTCCTTTCGGCACCCGACGGAGCTCGCGCAGCACCGCTTCGGGTTCGCCCCCGTCGACGAGCCACGCCCGCAGCGGCCCCGGCAGCCCCGCCCGGGTCAGCTCGAGCGCGCCGAGGAACGTCCGGTTCTGCGCGCGCCGGATGAGCAGGAACGCGAGCAGGAGGATGACGAAAAGCCCCTGCAGCGATGCGACGATGATGAGAAGTGCGCGGCCGCTCACGTGGCCGCCTGCCCTCGCCAGATCGCCAGCTTCGCGAACAGGATGCGGAGACTCAGCGGCTTCGTGAGGAAGTCGATCGCCCCGGCGCGCAGCGCCCGGAGCTGATCCGCCTCGCTCGACCGCACGGAGACGAACGCGACGCGGAACGATCCCGGCCGTTCGAGCTGCAACCGCTCGAAGAGCGAGAACCCATCGAGCCCCGGGAGGTCGATGTCGAGCAGAACGATCGGCTGGCGCCGATGGGTCCGCATCGCGAGGAGCCCGTGCAGCGCCGCCGGGCCGCTCGCATACGCGACGGACGTGAGTCCACGCGTGGCGACGGCGTAGCTGATCAAATCGGTGAGCACCGGATCGTCCTCGACGATCACGACGTCCGGCGCGACCCCGGTGTCCGACTGACTCCACCGATGCACCAGCGCCTGATCGTCCTTCGCGATCAGCCACGCCTCTTCCGCCGCGCGTAGCACCTGCGCGAACGCCACGTCGGCGCCGGGCCGCTGCTCCGCCAGCCCCGCCCGCCACGACGCCGCACCCGAGGCGGCGGCCTCGGCCAGCGGGCGCAGCTTCTCCTCGGTCTCCTCGGCATCGCCGGGGTACAGGAGGCCGAGCACATCCTCGGAGAGCAGCCCCACACGGACATCGCACCCCGCGAGCGCGATCGCGACCCGACGACAATCGTCCTGCCACGCGGCCATCGCCGCGCGGTCACGCGGCGGCATGTCGGGACGCACGGAGACGAGGGTGACGGTCTGATTCATCGCGGCGCCGACCCGGAGTCCCTCCTCGAGGTCGCGGACCGCCCGCGCGCCCACGGGCAGATCGGAGACGGGGTGGACCTCCCGCGCCATCGTCCGGTGCTTCCGCAGCTCCACGAGCCGGCTCAGTCGGCGGCCCAACTCCACCGAGACGATCGGCAGCGCCTGCAGGTCGTCCACCCCCGCCGCGAACGCCCGTTCACGGTAGGCGGGGGACGCATCGGCGGAGAGCAGCAGGATCGGGAGTTCCCCGAACCGATCATCCTCGCGCAACATCCGCAGCAGAAGGAGCGTGTCCCGCCCGACCCCCTCCGCGACGACCAGCGCGGCGACCCGACGCTCCACCGCCACCGTCGCGAGATCCTCCGTCGGACCAAGCGGCACGACCACCATCCCGTGACCCGACGCCGCGGTCGTGAGCGCCGCGAGCGTCGGCGCGTCGTCGCCGAGGGCCGCGAGCACCGTGGTCCCGGCCAGGGCCCCCTGCGCGCGCCCCGCATCGAGCGCCTCGAAGATCCGCGCCACGGCGCTCCGCCGGTCGAGCACCGTCGCCGTCGGACCGTGAGGCGCCGCCTGCTGCGTCGGCGCACGGAGGAGGACGTGGGCGGTGCCCGGCGGCAGGGTGAGGAGCACATCAGCCGCCGCGACGACCCCGGCAGGGCCGCGGGCGTCGATCACCCCCTGCGCCAGATGCCCCGGCAGTCGCTCGACGAAGCGCCCGCGATGGAGCGCTTCCGCGACGATCGGCATCGCGACGTCGTCGTCGAGATCGACGAGGAGAACCCGGTGCGGCAGCAGGCCTTCCCCCGCACCACCGCGAGGGCCGAGCGCCGTGCCGAGGAGCTCAGCAAACGACCGGACGATGCTCCCGCGCCGCGTGAGATCGAGCGTGAGCGAACCCACCCACCGCTCGAGCACCAGATCCGCCGCCGACGCGAGTCGCCCGGCCTCCGGGAATCCGAAGGTCCCCGCCGTCCCGGACAGCCGATGCAGGTCGCGACGGACCGCCGCGAGCACCTGCGGGGAGGCCGGCGCGCGGTCCAGCTGGTCCGCGGCGACGCGAAATCCTGACACGGTCGCACCGATCGACTCCGCGAATCGGACGCGGAGCGTGCTGATCGCGTCATCGAAGGCGGACTGTTCTGGTGTCGGATTGGTCTGCAGTCGACGGGTTCCGAAGAGGGGGGATCAGGCGGGGCGCAGTTGCGGAATATCGTCCCACCCATTCCCCCCAGCAAGGAAGATGCGCCTCGCGTTGCGAGTGCGGCGCCGCCGACGGCACATTCCGGCCATGCGCCTGCTCTGTGCCGACGACGACCCCGACATCCGCACGATCCTCACGCTGGCCTTGCGCCTCGATCCGCGGTTCGACGTCGAGACCTTCGCATCGGGCACCGATCTGCTGACCGCCGTACGGCAAACCGGTGCGGACGCCGTGCTCCTCGATGTGCAGATGCCCGACCCGGACGGTCTCGCGACCTGCCGCGCGTTGAAAGCGGATCCCGTCACCGCACAGATCCCCGTGGTCTTCCTCTCCGCCTCCACGGCCCCCGCGGTCCTCGCGCAGACCACGGCGGTCGGCGCGGTCGCGTGTCTGGAGAAGCCCTTCGATCCGCTCACCTTGGCCGGAACGGTGAAGCGGGTGCTCGCGTGTTGAGCGTCATCGGCGGGCGCGGCCTCGCGCGACTCCTCGGGGGCGCGGCACTGACCATGTCCGTGACGACCGGTGCCCTCTGGGCCCAGGAGCGCCCCCCCGCGTGCCCACGCAGCACGGGCCGCCTCCTCGAGGAGGGGTGGCGCCTGCTCCGGGCGGACTCGGCAGGCCCGAGCGCGGCGCGCTTCAGTGCCGCCCTCTCGGAATGCCCCGCCTCGGCCGATGCGATGGTCGGCCTCGGCTTCGCCGCCCTCCGGCGCGGCCAGTCGGCGCAGGCCGAGTCCCTCTTCGTCGACGTGACGCGCCGCGTCCCGTCGTATGTCGACGCGTGGGACGGGCTCGCGACCGCCCGCTTCCGTCAGAGCCAACTCGATGGGGCCCGCGCCGCGTGGAGCCGGGCCATCGAACTGCAGCCGACCCATCCGGGGGCGCGCGCCGGGCTCGCCCGCCTCGATCCCGACTGGGAACGTCGACGCCGTCCCCTCGCCAAGCGCCGCGCCCCCTCGCTCGACGTCACGATGCGGGTCTGGGAGGAGCGCTTCGAGATGCGACGCCGCGGCCGATGGCAGCCCTTCTACGTGAAGGGCGTCAACCTCGGCCTCGCGCTCCCCGGCCGGTGGGCCTCGGAGCCGCCGACGGATTCCGCCACCTACGCCGGCTGGCTCCAGCAGATCGGCACGATGAACGCGAACACCGTGCGCGTGTACACGATCCTGCCGCCGGCGTTCTACCGGGCGCTCCGTGGGCACAACCTGACGCATCCGACACGGCCGGTCTTCCTGATGCATGGGGTATGGACCGAGCTGCCCCCGAACCACGATTTCTCGGACTCGACCTTCAGCGCGGGGTTCGCCGCGGAGATCCGCGATGTGGTGGACCTCCTCCACGGGGCCGCCGACATCGCCCCGCGCCCTGGCCACGCGGGCGGGTGGTACGACGCCGACGTCTCCCCGTGGACGATCGGCTATATCGTCGGGCGCGAATGGGAGCCGTACTCGGTCGTCGACTACGACCGAAATCCCGCCGCGTCTCGGCGCTTCGAGGGACGCCACCTCACCATCGCACAGGGCACGCCGACCGACGTCTGGATGGTGCGCCAATGCGATCTCCTGCTCAGCTACGAGGAGAGCACCTACAACGCGCAGCGACCGATCGCCTACTCCAACTGGCCGACGACGGATCCGATGCGCCATGCGACGGAACTGACGTTCGCCGAGGAGCTCCGGGCGCGCGGGATCACCCCGACCGCCCAGCAGCTCGCCGCGCAGGTGTATGACGATGAGGCGGTCGCGCTCACGCCGACCGCCGTGCGCCGCACGGCGCGCAACCTCGCGGGATGGTTCGCGAGCTATCACGTCTACCCGTACTTCCCGGATTTCATGCTGTACGATCCGGACTACAGCCGCGCCCGGTCCTCGCTCGGCCCGTCGAACTACTTCGGCTACCTGCAGGACCTCAAGCGCGCCCATGCAGGCATCCCGCTGCTCATCTCCGAGTTCGGGGTGCCCTCGAGCCGCGGCAACGCGCACCTGCAGCCCCAGGGGTGGCACCACGGCGGCCTGAACGAGACGCAGCAGGCGGAGATCGTCGTCCGGCTCGAGAAGGAGATCCGCGAGTCAGGCGCGGCCGGCGCCATCGTCTTCTCGTGGATGGACGAGTGGTTCAAGCCGAATTGGCTCGTCGCCGACTTCATGCGACCGGCGGAACGAGCTCCCAAGTGGCACAACATGATGAGTCCGGAGCAGCACTACGGCATCCTCGCGGTCCGGCCGGGGTCGGCGCAGGGGCCGACGCTCGGCGGCGACCCCGCGCCCTGGCGCCGTCTGCCCGTGGTGATGCGTAGCGCGAGCGATTCGACGCGCCTGCGCCTCGGGGCGGACCCCGGCTTCCTGTACCTCGCCGTGGAGGCGACGACCTGGCGGGGGGCGACCTTCGACTGGCGCACCCAACGAATCCAGATCGCGCTCGACACGCACCGCGGAGACGCTGGCGAGTTCCTCCTCCCCACCTCGGGGCTCGAGGCGAACATCGGCTTCGAGTTCCTGCTCGAGTTCGACGGGCCCGACGAGGCACAGCTCCGCGTGACCCCGGAGTACAACCTGTACACCCCCGCGCGGCTGGTGCAGAGCGGACCGCAGCAGGGTGTCCCGTTTCGGCGGCCCGTGCGGAGCGTCGCCCGACGCGATGCCACCTTCGACACCCTCTACACGATGACGAACCGCCCCCGCCTTCGACGGGACGGCAGTGTGATTCGTGGGACAGGCCTCAACCAGGGTCGCCTCCGCCTCGGCCGGTCGGAGGAGAACTCCTTGGCGGACTGGTGGATGGACACCGCCGTGGGGATGCTGCAGGTCCGAATCCCGTGGGGGCTCCTCAACGTGGGGGATCCCTCCTCACGACAGGTGCTCACCGATGCCGCCGTGCAAGGCCCGCTCCCGGAGACGCGCCCCACGGAGAGGACCGACGGGATCCGGGCCGCGGTGGTCGTGTGGTCGCCGGGCCCCGCGGTGCGTTGGAGCCTGCCGGCTCGCTCGCCGGAAGGGGTGTTGCGCTTTGATGCCATCGCCCCGTGGGCGTGGCCCACCTGGGAGACCCCCGAATGGCACACCTACCTCAAGCCCGTCTACGGTGCGCTGCAGCGCGCCTGGGCCACCCCCTGAGCCACCCGACCGACATGCCTGATTCTCGCCGCGCCTCCGTCACGGCCCGCCGCGACGGCGTCGCCCTCGCCCTCGCCCTCGTGGTGACCCTCATGGGCGCGCTCAGCGCGCGTCCGCTCCACGCGCAGGTCGCGGTCGGAGACTCGCTCTGGCAGCTCGGTCGCACCGATGAGGCGGCGCAGGCGTATCGGCGCGCGCTGGCGGAGGACCGCAACTCGGTGCGGGCGAACTTTCGGGTCGCGCAGACCCTCGCATGGAATCGGAACATCGACTCCGCCCTCGTCCTCCTGCGAGCCGCACGTGAGCGCGTCCCCGATGACCCGGAGTTCCTCCTCACCGAGGCGATGTACCTCTCGTGGGACCAGCGCTGGCTCGAGTCGATCGTCCGCTACGACTCCGTCATCGCCGCGAACCCCGGCCCCGAGATGCTGCGGGCGCGCATCGCGCGCGCGCGGGTCCTCTCGTGGGCGGGGCGGCTCGCCGAGGCGCAGCGTGGCTACGAGGACGTGCGGCGACTCGACCCCGAGAACCGTGAAGCCCGCTTCGGCCTCGCGCAGGTGCGAGCCTGGTCGGGCGACCTCGACGGTGGCGCGCGCGGCTTCGAGGCGCTCCTCGCAGAGACGCCGGGAGACCTGCAGGCGCTTGTGGGCCTCGGCAGCATCCGCCTCTGGCAGGGTCGGCTGAGGACCGCGAGCCAGCTGGCCGAGCGCGCGGCGAGTCGCGACAGCGCGAACGCCGAGGTGCGGACCTTGCTGGAGAACGTGCGCATCCAGCGCGCGACGAAGCTCGAGACCGCCAGCTTCTGGAGCGAGGACAGCGAGCGGAATCTGAACCGCTGGCAGACCCTCGGGTGGCGTCGGCTGGTCGGCGATGGACTCCGGCTGGGCGCCACCGCCGGCTTCCTCGACGCGACCGACCCGCTGCGTCGCGCGACACGCGGGATGGCCGAGGCGTCGATCGCCTTCCCCATCCCGCGCGGTACGGTCTCGGCGGCGGTCGGTGCCCGGAGCATCACCGCGGCACAGGCGCCGGGCGACCCGGTGCGCGGCACGCGGCAGGTGCTGACCGGGCGCGCGAGTGCCGTCGTGCGCCTGACCTCGACGCTCTCCGTGACCGCGGCCGGCGCGCGCTGGCCCTTCGACGAGATTGCCGTCGTCACCCCGCTCGCCCTCGATGTCACGCAGGGGGACGTCACCGTCGAGTGGCGCCCTCGTCCCACCCTCAGCCTCTCCGGCACCACGGGGCAGTTCGATTACAGCGACGGCAACCGACGGGCGAACTGGGGCGCCCGCGCCAGCCTCCGCGTCACGCCGAACCTCACGCTCGGCGGCTTCGCGACCGGGTTCGCCTTCGAACGGCCGAACCGCGCGGGGTTCACCAACGGCTATTTCGCGCCGGCGACCTTCTCGTCCGCCGAGGTGACGGCGGCGTGGGGCCGTGAGGGCACCCGATGGAGCGCCGGCCTCAGTGGCGGCGCCGGGATCCAGCAGGTCGACACCGCGCAGGTCCAATCCCAGTGGCACGCCGATGCGCGCCTCGCGCGCCGTATCGGAGCGCGGTGGCAGGTGGAAGCCTTCGCCGGGAAGAGCACCAGCGCCGCCGCCTCCGCGGTCGGCGCCTACGCCTACACGACGGGCTCGCTCACCTTCCGCCGCGCGTTCTGAGGCCCAACGCCCCGCCCATCAGGGCGTGCGGGCACACCGGTCCGGTGCGCCCGCACGCCCTGAACCGTCAGCGGACCGCCCAGTCGGTGGAGAGGGCGAGCGTCCCCCAGAGGAGCGTCAGCGCGCCACGCGCCGGCGCGTCAGCGGCCGGGACGAGCGCGATCTGGAACGACTCGAGGGCCGCTGGCCGCGTCGCCGCCGTGAGCGTCACGCGCGCGAGATCCTTCGACGCGTCGTACTCGGTCCCCCACTGCCCCGTGTTGCGGTTGATGATCAGGTAGTAGGTGCCGCGCTCGCGGATCGTGTAGAGCGAGTAGCTCCCCTTCGGCACGGCGGTCCCGCCGATCGTGAGGTCGACCTCGGTCGTGAGCGTCGTCGAGGCATTCGCCCCCGTGCGCCAGATCGTCCCGTCGGTCCCGAGCTCCGCGGGCACGTTGCGCCCACGCGCGTGCGGCTGGCCATAATCGACCTTGATCGTGAGCGGGGTCGGGGCCGGCTGCCCCGCGACGCGCGGCGTGGTGAGCGAGACCACCGCCGTCGCACGGGTGCTGGGGGCGGCGTTGAGCCGCGGCGCCTGGGCCCCGAGCGATGTGACGGCGAGAAGTCCGACGAGTCCGATGATGCCGCGCATGACGAGCTCCAGATGAAGGGGATGGCAGAGTTGAACGACGTGCAGGAAAATACTTAGACGGGTTCTAGAGGTTCCACAGGTCCTGTCCAATCGATTTTACTGGATTCCTTGACACGACCTATCAATGTCCAGATATTCAACGCCATGACTGAGACCGGTGACGACCCAATCCTTCACCCGATGCGCGTGGTCGCGCAACGGACCGGGCTCACCCCGGACCTCCTCCGGGCCTGGGAGAAGCGGTATGGCGCCGTCGCCCCCGTGCGGTCGGCCGGCGGGCAGCGGTACTACACCGATGCCGACGTCGATCGCCTCCGTCTCCTGGTGCGTGCCCTTAAGGGTGGGCGCCAGATCGGCCAGGTCGCCCGCCTCACCGAGCGCGAGCTCCTCGCGATCGTCGAGGCCGATGAGCGCCAGGCCGAACTGAACCGGGCCCCCTCGGGCGACGGGCCCGCCGTCGAAGGATTCCTCTCGAGCGCGCTGATGGCCGTGGAGCGCTTCGACGCCTATGCGCTGGAGCAGACCCTCCGCGCCGCGGCGCTCCGCCTCCCCGCGGACGAGGTGCTCGACCAGGTGATCTCGCCCCTCCTCTTCACGATTGGCTCGCTGTGGCATCAGGGGCTGCTGCTTCCGGCGAACGAGCATCTCGCGAGCGCGACCATCCGAAAGGTGCTCACGTGGATGGGTGAGGCCTCCGCCCCGCCGATGGGCGCGCCGGTGCTCGTGATCGGCACGCCGGCAGGTCAGCTCCACGAGCTCGGCGCGATGCTCGCGGCGACGAGCGCCGGCGGGCACGGCTGGCGCGTCGTCTACCTCGGGCCGAATCTGCCCGCGGAGGAGCTGGCCCGGGCCGCGCAGATCGCGCGCGCCGACGCCATCGCGCTCTCCGTCATCTACCCGATCGACGACCCGAAGATGGCGGACGAGCTCCGTCGCCTCCGCCGCGCCCTCCCGCCGAAGGTCGCCCTCATCGTGGGGGGCGCCGGTGCGGCGAGCTACACCGGTGTGCTGCGCGAGATCGGCGCCGTCACGATCGGCCCCCTCTCGGACCTCCGCCGCTGGCTTCGGGACGAGGGCCAGCGCATCCTCGCCGGCCAGCGCCCCGCGTAAGGTCCCACCGAGCGACCGCGGCGTTCCGTCTGGCCTAGCCAGCGAAGCGCCGCGCGACGGCTCAGCGCGTCCCGTCGAGCTCCGCGATGGTCTTGGTGCTCGGCGCGCGCGTCCGTTGCACCCGCGCCGCCACCTGCTCCGCCTGGGAGAAAACACGCAGCACGTTCTCCCCCGCCAGCTTCCGGAGGTCGGCATCGCTCCAGCCGCGCCGCGCCAGCTCCGCGAAGAGCGCCGGATAGCGCGAGACGTCCTCGAGCCCCTGCACCACGTCCTCGATCCCGTCGAAGTCGCCGCCGATCCCCACGTGATCCGCTCCCGCCACGCGGCGGATGTGCTCGATGTGGTCGGCCACCTGCGCGAGCGTCGCGCGCGGTGCGGCCACGCCCGCGGGCCGCTGGGCCGCGGGGACTCGGTTCCAGGCGATCACCTCGGGTGAGGTGAAGCCCGGGACGAAGGTGACCATCACGACGCCGCCGTTGGCCGGGAGCCGCCGGAGGATCGAGTCGGGGACGTTGCGCGGATGATCCGCCACGGCCCGCGCGTTCGAGTGCGAGAAGATCACGGGCGCCTCCGTGACGTTCAGCGCATCGCTCATCGTCGCCGGCGAGACGTGTGAGAGGTCGACCAGCATCCCGAGCCGGTTCATCTCGCGCACCACCTCCTCGCCGAAGCGCGTGAGGCCGTCGTGCCGCGGCGCCCCCGAGGCGGCGTCGGCCCAGTCGAGGGTCACGTTGTGCGTGAGTGTCATGTAGCGCGCGCCGGCGGCGTAGAAGGCGCGCAGCGCACCCAGCGAGTTCTCGATGGCGTGGCCGCCTTCCATTCCCATCACCGAGCCGATGCGTCCGCGCGCGAAGGCGGCGCGGAAGCCCGCCGCGGTGGTCACCGGCTCGAACTTCTCGGGATACTTCGCGACGACCCGCTGCGCGA
>DAISWY010000021.1:0-25701 GCA_036826135.1 Gemmatimonadaceae bacterium
GTGTTGGTCAACACCTGTGCGATCCGCGAGAACGCCGAACAGCGCGTGATTGGCCGGCTCGGCGAGCTCCGTCGCGATCTCAAGGCCGGGGCCGTGCTCGGCGTGACGGGATGCATGGCGCAGCGCCTCGGCCCCCGGCTGCTCGAGACCGACACCCGCGTGCAGCTCGTCGTCGGGCCCGACGCGTACCGGATGCTCCCGTCGCTTCTCGACGGGGCGCGGCAGGGCGAACGTCGTGTCGCCACCGATTTCGACCTCGAGGAGCACTACGAGGACGTCACCGCCCGCCGCTTCGATGGCGTGAAGGCGTGGATCCCGGTCCAGCGGGGCTGCGACTACCGCTGCACATACTGCATCGTGCCGACCACGCGCGGCCCCGAGCGGAGCCGACGGCTCGCGGACGTCGTGCGCGAGACCGAGGCCGTCGTTGCGCAGGGGATCCACGAGGTCATCCTCCTCGGCCAGACCGTGAACTCGTACCACGACGGCACCCACGACTTCGCCGACCTGCTCCGCGCGGTCGGGGCCGTGCCTGGGCTCCGCCGCCTGCGTTACACGAGCCCCCACCCGAACGATTTCTCCGACCGCGTGATCGCGGCGATGGCGGAGACGCCGAGCGTCTGCGAGCACGTGCATCTGCCGATGCAGAGCGGGAGCACATCGATGCTGAAGCGCATGCTGCGGCGCTACACGCGCGAGGACTATCTCGACTGCGTCGCGCGGCTGCGAGCCGCGATCCCGGGGCTGACGCTCACCACCGACATCATCGTCGGCTTCCCGGGCGAGACCGACGCCGAGTTTGAGGAGACGCTGTCGCTCTGTCGGGAGGTCCGCTTCGACGACGCCTTCACCTTCAAGTTCTCGGCGCGCGAGGGCACGCCAGCCACGCGGATGCCCCCCGAGTGGACGATTCCCCCCGCGGTGATGGATGCGCGGTACGAGGCCCTCGTCGCGACAATCCGCGGGATCGCGCGCGAGCGCAATCTGGCGCGTCTCGGGGATCGGCTCGAGGTGCTGATCGAGAAGGAGGCGCGGAAGGGCGGGGAGCTGTTGCAAGGCCGCTCACGCGACTTCAAGACGGTGCTCGTCGCGGGGCCGACCACCTGGATCGGACGGTATCTGACGGTGGAGCTCACTGGCACGAGCGGCGCGACCTTCACCGGGACGCCGGTCGAGGAGCGCCGTCCACTGCCGATGGCCGGGTAGACGCCGCACGGGCCGCGGTGCCGCGATCACGCGCGCGCGGCGGCGATGACGACACGGTGCGCGGGCACCGCGATGCTATCGCGCGATGCCTCTCAGCTTCGTGGCCGGCGCCGCGTGGGTCGTCGGGCTCCTCCTCGCGCGTGCCGGCGTGCCGGTCGCGTGGGGGGCGCCACTCGCCTGCGTCGGGAGCGCGTGGGCCGCGGCGACGGGCCGCGGGCGGACGGTGGCGCCCGCCCTGGTGCTGGTCCTCGCGGCGCTGTCGTTCGGTGAGTCGGCGGGCCTCGGTGACGGTCGCCGAGAGCCCCGTGCGTCGTCCGTCGGAGCGCCGGCGGACCCCACGGATGCCGCCGTCGGGGTGACCGGAGCGGCGACCGCAGCGGCCACCTCGGCGGCGCTCGACAGCTGGCGTCGTGCCACCTCCGCGCGGCTCGAGCGGCTCTTCGGTACGGACGCGGGGATCGTCCGCGCCCTGCTCATCGCCGAAACCGATGGTCTCACGCCAACGCTCCGGGACCGCTATGCCGATGCGGGGCTCGTGCACCTGCTATCGATCTCCGGCTTGCACGTGGCGATCGTCGGCGCCGCGCTCACGCTCGCCTTCCGAGCGATGCGGCTCTCCCGGCGGGCCGCCGATGCGGCCGCTGTCGTGGTGGCGGTGCTCTATGTGGCCGCGATCGGGGCGCCGGCGCCGGCGGTCCGGAGCGTCGTGCTCTTCGCCGCCCTCGCGCTGGCGCGCGGTCGGCAGCGGCCTGTCCACCCGTGGGGGAGCTTCACGCTCGGGGCGATCGGTCCGGTCGCGCTCGACCCGGCGGTGGTCGGTGACCTCGGGTGGCAGCTCTCCGTCACCGGGTACGCCGCACTTGTCGCGGTCGGGCGCTTCGTGCGGCGACGGGAAGAAGAGGTGGAGGCGCCGATGGCGCCGCTCGCGCGCGAACTCCTCACGGGCACCGTCGCAGCGATCGTCTCCGCGCCGCTCGTGGCCTGGCATTTCGGTCGGCTCAGTCTGATCGGCCCGGTCGCGAACGTGGTGGCGGCGCCGATCGTCTCCGTCCTCCAACCGACGCTCTTCCTCGCGATGGTTCTCCCGGAGCGGGGCGGAGCGCCGATCGCCGCCGCGGCCGCGCGTCCGCTCCTTCACGCTCTGGACGGGGTCGCGATCGCGGCGAGCGCGCCGTCGTGGGCGCGCCTCACCGTCGTGCCGTCGCTCGCGGTCGCGGCGCTCGCCGGCGCCGCGTCGGTGTCGCTCCTCGTCGCGGTGTGGTCGGCTCGGCCGCGCGCGCCCATTCTCGCGGGCGCCCTGTGCATCGCCGCGATGCCGTGGTGGCCGGTGCGGGTTCCGCGGCTCGATGGGCGACCGGCGATGGAAGTGCAACTGCTCGACGTGGGGCAGGGGGACGCCATCGCCGTGCGCACCCCGAGAGGCCGCTGGATCCTCATCGACGCTGGGCGCGCGTGGCGCGGCGGCGACGCCGGCCGACGGACGGTCCTCCCCGCACTCCGTCGGGATGGTGGCGCCCTCGCGCTGCTCGTCCTCACGCATCCCCACGCCGATCACATCGGTGGGGCCACCTCGGTCATCCGGGCGCTCCGGCCGGCGCAGGTGCGGGACGGCGGATTCGTCGCGGCACAGGGGGCGTATCGGGACGCGCTCGAGGCGGTCGCGGTGCAGGGGGCGCGATGGGCGCGAGTCCGTCCGGGGGAAGTGCTCACCATCGACGGCATCACCTGCACCTTTCTCGCTCCCGACTCGGCCTGGGCCGCCGGCCTCGACGACCCGAACTCCGCGAGCGCGGTCGTGCGGCTGCAGTTCGGCGTCGCGCGCCTCCTGCTCACGGGCGATGCTGAGGCCGATGAGGAGGCGTGGTTGCTCGAGCGCTATGCGCCGGCAGACCTCCGCGCGGACGTGCTCAAGGTCGCGCATCACGGCTCGACGACGAGTTCTACGGCTGCGTTCCTCGACGCGGTACGGCCGCGCGTGGCCCTCGTCTCCGTCGGCGCGACCAATCGCTACGGCCATCCCGCGCCTCCCGTGATGCGGCGCCTCCTCGAGCGGGGCACGACCGTGCTTCGCACCGATCAGCTGGGCGTCGTGCGCCTGCGGACCGATGGTCGCCGATGGGAGGCGAGGGTCGCCGGGCGCCGCTGGACGATAACGCCGCCATTGCCCCCGCCGGCGCCTCCCGGCGAGGTTTCCCGGTGACGGGCCCCCTCCCCGCGCCCCACCCTTGTCACGGAGTGCCCCGTGGTCACCAACACCGCCACCTCCGTCGTCACGATCGAGCGGTTCATCATCGAGCAGGAGCGGAAGCATCCCGAGGCGACTGGGGCGCTCTCCGGCATCCTCTACGACCTCGCACTGGCGAGCAAGATGATCGCGAACAAGGTCCGGCTCGCCGGACTCGCCGACGTGCTCGGCGCGCGTGAGACCTCGAACGTGCAGGGGGAGATCCAGCAGAAGCTCGACGTCATCGCGAATGACATCATCGTGAAGGCGCTCGACCACGGCGGGCGCCTGTGCGCGATGGCGTCCGAGGAGGAGGAGGGGATCATCGAGATTCCCGATCGCTTCGAGCGCGGGAGCTACGTCTTGCTCTTCGATCCCCTCGATGGCTCGTCCAACATCGACGTCAATATCCCCGTGGGGACCATCTTCTCGGTCCTCCGCCGAGTGACACCGGAGGGCGGGGTCGGTACCGTCGCCGATATGCTCCAGCCCGGGTATCGCCAGGTGGCCGCGGGCTACGTGATCTATGGCTCCTCCACGATGCTCGTGTACACCACCGGTCAGGGCGCGCACGGATTCACGCTCGATCCGGCGATCGGGGAGTACCTGCTGTCGCATCCGAACATCCGGATCCCCGAGCACGGGCGGTACCTCTCGGTGAACGAGGCATACGAGCAGCATTGGACCCCGGAGGTCGCGGCGCTCATCCAGCGCTATCGCGGGATGGATGGGAAGCGGGAGTCGATGAACGTGCGCTACGTCGGTTCCCTCGTCGCCGACTTCCACCGCAACCTCCTCGGCGGTGGGCTCTTCGCGTATCCGGCGAACACCAAGAGCCCCACCGGCAAGCTGCGTCTGCTCTACGAGTGCAACCCACTCGCCTTCATCTGCGAGCAGGCGGGGGGCGCCGCCATCGACGGGCGGCAGCGGATCCTCGATGTCACGCCGACCGCGCTCCATCAGCGGTCGCCGTACTTCGTCGGCTCCAGGGCCGACGTGGCGATCGCGGCCGAGATGCTCGCCGGCGGTTGAGGGTCGACGGGGCGCGCGTCCGGCGCCCCGATGACAGATTTCCGTCATGCGTGACGCCTCGCCGCCGTCGGACGAACGGCTCTCCCCCTCCGGCCTCCCCGTCGCACCGGTCTACGGCCCGGCCTCGGGCGACGTCCCCCCCACTGTCGGTGCGCCCGGCGCCTTCCCGTTCACCCGCGGCGTGCAGCCGACGATGTATCGCGGCCGTCTCTGGACGATGCGCCAGTACGCGGGGTTCGGGACCGCCGAGGAGACCAATGCCCGGTTCCGCCTCCTCCTCGAGGCGGGGCAGACCGGGCTCTCGACGGCCTTCGACCTGCCGACGCAGATGGGGATGGACTCCGATGCGCCGCGCGCCATTGGTGAGGTCGGGCGGGTCGGGGTGGCCATCGACACCGTCGACGACCTCCATCGGCTCCTCGCGGACATCCCGCTCGACCGCGTCTCGACGTCGATGACGATCAACGCGACGGCGGCGATCCTCCTCGCGATGTACGTCGTGGTCGGGGAGGAGCGCGGCGTTCCGCGCGCCGCGCTGAGCGGCACGATCCAGAACGACATCCTCAAGGAGTACATCGCGCGGGGGACGTACGTCTTTCCGCCCGTCCCCTCGCTCGCCCTGATTGCGGAGACCATCCGGTTCTGTGCCGCCGAGGTCCCGCAGTTCAATCCGATCTCGATCTCGGGGTACCACATCCGCGAGGCGGGCGCGACGGCGGTGCAGGAGCTCGCGTTCACGTTCGCGAACGCGCTCGCGTACGTCGACGGGGCCCGCGCTGTCGGGCTGGCGGTGGATGCGTTCGCGCCGCGCCTCTCCTTCTTCTTCGCCTGTCACAACGACCTCTTCGAGGAGGTCGCGAAGTTCCGGGCCGCGCGACGCCTCTGGGCCGCGCTGATGCGCGAGCGGTTCGGGGCGTCCGATGCTGCCTGCAAACTGCGCTTCCACACGCAGACCGGTGGCGTGACGCTCACCGCGCAGCAGCCGCTCAACAACGTCGTGCGCGTCGCGGTGCAGACGCTCGCGGCGACGTTGGGCGGGACGCAGTCGCTCCACACCAACGGCTACGACGAGGCGTTGGCGCTCCCGACGGCGGAGGCCGCAACCCTCGCGTTGCGGACCCAGCAGATCGTCGCGCACGAGAGCGGCGTGGCGCAGACGGTCGATCCCCTCGCGGGGAGCTACTACGTCGAGGCCCTGACCGACGAGCTCGAGCGGCGAGCTCGGGCCCTGCTCGCGCAGGTCGAGGCGATCGGCGGTGCGGTCGCGGCGGTCGATGCCGGGTTCTTCCAGGACGAGATCGCCCGCTCGGCCTACGAGCATCAGCTCGCCGTGGAGGCGGGGCGCACCGTCATCGTCGGGGTGAACCGGTTCGCGGATGGTGAGGCGCCGCCGATTGTCCCGGCCCCCGACTTCGGTCGGCTGGAGGCCGCGCAGCGTGCGCAGCTCGCGGGGGTGCGCGCGTCGCGTGACGGCGCCGCCGTCGCCACCGCGCTCGATGAGATCCGCCGCATCGCCCCCAGCTATCTCGGCGGGGACGGGCCGATGCCACTGATGCCCGCGATCATTGACGCGGTCCGGGCCCGGGCGTCGGTGGGGGAGATCTCGGACGTGCTCCGCGCCGTCTGGGGCGAGCATCGGCCAGGGTGACACGTCGCTTGTAGGGGCTCTCGCTGGCGGCTAACTTCCACCGGTTGCACGTGTTACGCCGACTCCTGCCGATGCCGACCTACGAGTACCGCTGCCCCGCGGGGCACGATTTTGAACACTTCGTCCTGAAGATCAGTGCCGCGGCGGCGGTGCTCCCGTGCCCGACCTGTGGCGCGGAGGCGCCGCGACGCGTGTCGGCGGGCGGCGGGCTCCTCTTCAAGGGCTCCGGCTTCTACATCACGGACTACGGCAAGGACGGAAAGAAGGATCAGCGGGCCGCCGCCGCGAAGGCGGACGCTGGTGCATCGGGGAAATCCGAGGCCGCGCCATCCGCCGCGTCGGCGACCCCGGCGACCGCCAGCCCATCGTCCCCGAGCGGCTCCTCGAGTGGAACGCCCGGCGGGTCCGCGTCGTGAACGCCGTCGACCGGCTGCGCGCCGCGCTCGGGCAGGCCGCCCTCACGGTGGGGGCCCCGGCCGGCACCAATCCCGCCCTCGAGCGCCCTCGGGACCCCAGCCACGGTGACTGGGCGACCAACCTCGCGATGACCCTCGCGAAACCGCTCGGGCGGAAGCCGCGGGAGGTCGCGGATGCCCTCGTCGCTGCCCTCGACCTCGCCGCCGCGGGCGTGGCCGACGCGTCGGTCGCGGGGCCCGGCTTCATCAACTTCCGCCTCGCCACGGGCGATCTCGCCGCCGGGCTCGCCCGAGTCCTCGAGGCCGGAGACGGGTGGGGGCGCGCTGACGCCCCGGTCGGTCGGACGGTCGTCGTGGAATTCGTCTCCGCGAACCCGACGGGTCCCCTGCACGTCGGTCACGGCCGGCAGGCCGCACTGGGCGACGCGATCTCCGCGCTGCTGACGTCTCAGGGATGGGAGGTCACCCGGGAGTTCTACTACAACGACGCCGGCGTGCAGATCGCGAATCTCGCCCGCTCGGTGCAGGCGCGGCTCCGCGAGCGCGCCGGCCTCCCGCTCGAGATCCCCGAGGGCGGGTACCACGGCGCGTACATCCGGGAGATCGCGGAGCGGTACGCGGCCGAGCACCCCACCGACGCGCGTGGCGACGACCTCGAGCAGGTGCGGACCGTCGCGGTGCGGGAGCTGCGCCACGAACAGGACCTCGACCTGCGGGCCTTCGGGGTCCGGTTCGACGTGTACTACCTCGAGTCGTCGCTCTACACCGACGGGCGCGTCGAGCGCACCGTCGCGGACCTCGTCGACGCGGGGCACACGTTCGAGGATGACGGCGCGCTCTTCCTCCGCACGACCGCGTTCGGTGACGACAAGGACCGCGTGATGCGGAAGCGGGATGGCACCTTCACCTACTTCGTCCCGGACGTCGCGTACCACGTGACGAAGTTCGAGCGGGGGTTCACCCGCGCGATCAACGTGCAGGGGGCGGACCACCACGGCACCACGGCGCGCGTTCGCGCCGGGTTGCAGGCGCTCGGCGTCGGGATTCCCGTCGGTTACCCCGAGTACGTCCTCCACCAGATGGTGACGGTGATGCGGGGCGGTGAGGAGGTGAAGATCTCCAAGCGCGCTGGCAGCTACGTCACTGTTCGCGACCTGATCGACGAGGTCGGGCGAGACGCGGTCCGATACTTCTTCCTGATGCGGAAGGGGGACTCACAGCTCGTCTTCGATGTCGACCTCGCGCGCTCGCAGTCGGAGGAGAACCCCGTTTACTACATCCAGATGGCGCACGCGCGCCTCTGCGGGATCTTCCGCGTCGGCGAGGTCGATGCGTCGCGCGTCACGGGCGACGGCGTGAGCTGGGCCGTCCTCGACACGCCCGAGGAGCGCGAGCTCGTGAAGGCCCTCCTCGACTGGCCGGCGCTCGTCGCAGGGGCCGCCGAGGCGCTCGAGCCGCATCGCGTCGCCAACTGGCTCCTCGAGACAGCGCGTCTCGTCCACACCTGGTACCACAAGCACCACGTCCTCGGGGAGGCGCCGGCCGTGATGGACGCCCGGCTCGCGCTCGCCAAGGCTGCCCGCATCACCCTCGCCAACGGCCTCGCCCTGCTCGGGATCTCCGCGCCCGAGCGGATGTGAGCCGCGCGTTGCACGACCACCCCTGACCCGTCGCCCCATGTCGCTCCTCGTCGTCGGCTCCGTCGCGCTCGACTCGGTCGAGACCCCCTTCGGCAAGGCCGAGGAAGTGATCGGCGGCTCCGCCAACTACTTCTCCGCGTCGGCCTCGCATCAGGTCCCGGTCCAGCTCGTCGGGGTGGTGGGGAGCGACTACCCCGTGGAGAAGCTCGAGCCCCTCGCGGCGCGTGGGGTCGACCTCACCGGGCTGGAGCGCGCGGAGGGCGAGTCCTTCCGCTGGCGCGGTCGGTACCGCCACGACCTCAACTCGGCGGAGACGCTCGAGACGCGGCTGGGCGTCTTCTCGCACTTCCGGCCGAAGCTCCCCGAGGGATTCCGCGACGCCGAGTTCGTCTTCCTCGCGAACATCGACCCGCGGCTGCAGCTCGACGTCCTCCGGCAGGTCCGGAAGCCGAAGCTCGTCGCCTGCGACACGATGAACTTCTGGATCGAGTCGCGCCGCGCCGACCTGCTGGAGCTGCTCGGCAAGGTCGATCTCATCACGCTCAACGACGGCGAGGCCCGCCAGCTGACCGAGCAGGCGAACCTCGTACAGGCGGCGCGTTGGATTCTGGCGCGTGGCCCCCGGACGGTGCTCATCAAGAAGGGGGAGCACGGCGCCTTCATGTTCACGCGCGAATCCGTCTTCTACGCCCCAGCCTATCCGCTCGAGTCGGTCTTCGACCCGACGGGGGCGGGGGATTCCTTCGCCGGTGGGTTCATGGGGTGGCTCGCGCGGACGCGCGACCTCACCGACGCCAACCTGCGCCGCGCGGTCGTCCTCGGGTCGGCGATGGGGTCGTTCGTCGTTGAGGGCTTCTCCATCACCCGGCTCCTCGAGGTCTCGCGCGCCGACATCGAGCGACGCGTCGCGGACTTCCATCGCCTGGTGACCTTCGATCAGGCCCTCGGCTCGTGAGTGGCGACGCCCTCACCTACGCCGCCGCCGGCGTCGACATCGCCGCGGCGGAGGACTCCAAGTACCGCATCAAACGGCTGGTGGAGTCCACGTTCACGGCCGGGGCGCGCGGCGCGTTCGGCGGGTTCGGCGGCATGTTCCGGCTCCCCGACGGGGTGCGGCGCCCGCTCCTCGTCTCGAGCGCCGACGGTGTTGGGACGAAGATCAAGGTCGCTATTGAGGCCGATCGGCACGAGACGATCGGGCACTGCCTCGTGAACCACTGCGTCAACGACATCCTCGTGCAGGGTGCGACGCCGCTCTTCTTCCTCGACTACGTGGCCTTCGGGACGCTCGTGCCCTCGGTGGTGGAGGCGATCGTCGCGGGCGTCGCGGCGGGGTGCCGTGAGAACGGGGCCTCGCTCGTCGGTGGGGAGACGGCGGAGATGCCGGGGGTCTACACCGCCCCCGACTACGACCTCGCCGGGTTCATCGTCGGGGTCGTCGAGGAGGATGCCGTGATCACGTCGGCCGGGGCCCGCGAGGGGGATGTGCTCGTGGGACTCGCCTCGACCGGGCTGCACACCAACGGCTACTCCCTCGCTCGGCGCATCGTGTCGGAGCGGCTCCGGCTCGGGCCGCACGACCCGTTTCCGGAGGCCGGCGGCGCGACCGTGGCGGACGTCCTGCTCGCCGTGCACCGCTCGTACCTGCCGATCCTCCGTCCCGTGCTCGCCCAGGTGCACAGCATGGCGCACATCACCGGCGGCGGCATCCCGGGGAACCTCGATCGGGCCCTCCCGTCGCACCTCGACGCCGTGGTCGAGACCTCGGCCTGGCGCGTGCCGTCGGTCTTCCGCGTGCTGCAGGACGCTGGGCAGGTTGCCACCGACGAGATGTTCCGGGCCTTCAACATGGGGGTCGGGATGATTGTGACCTGCGACACAGCCACCGCAGCGCAGATTCGTGACCTTGCGATGCAGGCCGGCGTCGATAGCTGGATGCTTGGCCACCTCCGCCCCGGTTCGGGGCGGGTTCACCTCGTCTGACCTAGGAGTCCTCCGATGCGTCGCCTTGCCGTCGCCCTCACCGCGCTCACTGTCGCCGCCACGCCGGCGCTCGCCCAGAACGGGTGCCCCGCCGGGGCGCTCACCCAGACGCGTGACCTGCAGTGCAACGCCGCCGACCTCTTCGCGTACATGGCCCCGCAGCTCGGGACCGCCGTCGCCGGCGGTAGCCACACCCTTGGGCTCGGCACGACGGTCGGTGGGCTCCCGCACTTCGCCGTCGCCGTCCGCCTGAACGCGGTGCTCGGCGCCGCCCCGCAGCTCGGTCCGCTCACCTCGCCGAACACCTCGCCGGGCACGAACCTCGACACCAAGAGCGCGATGGTGGCGTTCCCGACGGTCGACGCCTCCGTCGGCCTCTTCAAGGGGATCGGGCTCGGCGTCACGCGCGTCGGCGGCGTCGATCTCCTTGCCAGCGCGACCTATGTCCCCGAGGTGGATGCCGGAGCGGTCGCGATCGCCCCGACCGACGGCGCGCTCAAGATCGGGTACGGTGTCCGTGTCGGGCTGCTCCAGCAGTCCCTCATCGTGCCGGGCGTGACCTTCTCGTACCTAAAGCGCGACCTCCCCACCGTTTCCCTCAAGGCCGGGGCGAGCGGCGTGAACTTCAATATGGAGGACTTCGCGCTCACCACGAGCTCGTGGCGACTCAGTGCGCAGAAGAATCTCCTGATGCTTCAGGCGGCGGTGGGGTACGGTCAGGACTCGTATGACGCCTCGGCGAACATCGGCGTGACCGCGACCGGCCTCACCATCCCGAACGTCAACGCGTCGGTGGCCACGAAGCGGACCACGATGTACGGCTCCCTTGGCCTGAATCTCGTCATCGCGCGCATCGTCGCGGAGGTCGGTCAGGTCTCCGGCGGTGATATCGCCACCTACAACACGTTCTCGACCGGTCCGAACGCGAAGCGCCTGTACGGGTCGATCGGGATCCGCGCGGGCTTCTGACCCGCGAGGAACTCGCCCCGCCCCCGGGCCCGCGCGACGCGGCCCGGATGCGTCGCGCCCTGCGGGTGGCGCGACGCGGCTGGGGATGGACGGCGCCGAACCCTCTGGTCGGCGCCGTCGTCGTTCGTGATGGTGTCGTCATCGCCGAGGGATGGCACGCGGTCTATGGCGGTCCGCACGCCGAGGTGATGGCGCTCGCGGCGGCCGGGTCGCGTGCGCGGGGGAGTGACCTGTACGTCACCCTCGAGCCGTGCACACATCACGGCAAGACGCCGCCGTGCGCCGACGCAATCATCGCTGCCGGCGTCGCGCGCGTCATCGTCGCGGTGGAGGACCCGAATCCGCAGGCCCAGGGCGGGGTGGCGGTGCTCCGCGCGGCGGGGATCGCCGTGACGGTGCATGTCGAGCGCGATGCCGCCGAAGCGCTGAACGCCCCCTTCCTGTTCACGCATCGGGGGGCGCGTCGGCCGTTCGTCACGCTCAAGCTCGCGATCTCCGCCGACGGCATGCTGGCGCCGGCCAACCGGACCCGGACGCAGCTGACGGGACCCGCCGCGATGCGCGCGGTGCATCGACTCCGGGCCAGCGTCGACGCCGTCGCTGTGGGGATGGGGACCGCGATCGCGGACGACCCGCAGCTGACGGTGCGGCACGGGCGACGCCCACGGATCGCTCCGATCCGCGTGGTCTTCGGGTCCCCTGATCATCTCCCGACCGCGAGCGCCCTGGTGCGGACGGCCGCCCGACGCCCGACCTGGGTGGTGACCGGGGGGACGGAGGACACGGCGGAGGCGGTCGAGCGGTCGGTGGCGCGGGCGGGTGATGCGGAGATTCCCGCCGGCCCGCTCGCCGGCCCGCCTGCCGGCCGGCTCGCCGGTGTGCGCGTGTTGCGCGCCCCCACGCTCGCTGGCCAGCTCGAGCGACTCCGAGAGGCCGGGGTGCGGCACCTGCTCGTGGAGGGCGGGGCAGCCCTCGGTGCGTCCCTCCTCGAGGCTGGATTGGTCGATCGCCTCGTTATCTTTGAGGCGCCGGTCCTGCTCGGGGCCGGGGCGATCCCGGCGCCGCCGGGGACGCCGTCGGCCGGGGGCCGACCCCCGGAGGGATGGCGGCTGGTCTCGCGCCGGACCCTCGGAGCCGACGTCGAGTCGGTCTGGGCCCCCGCCGACCGCTGATTCCACCCCTTCCGCCGTCCATCGCGATGTTCACCGGTCTCATCACCGCCATCGGTCGCGTCCGCGAGGTGTCCACCACGGATGCCGGGCGGACGTTCGTCATCGAGGCGCCGTATGAGGGCCTGCAGGATGGTGAGAGCATCGCCTGTGATGGCGCCTGCCTCACGGTCCGCGCGCACGGCCCGGGGTGGTTCACGGTTGCCGCCGTCGTCACGACCCTCGACCGCACCACCACCGGCGCGTGGGAGACCGGTCGTCGCGTGAACCTCGAGCGCGCGCTCGCCGTCGGCGATCGACTGGGCGGCCATATCGTCCAGGGCCACGTCGATGGCGTGGGCGTCGTCCGTGAGACCCGCACCATCGGTGACGCCTGGCTCATCGACGTCGAGGTCCCCGATGCGGTGGCGGCGCTGCTGGTACCGCTCGGCTCGGTGGCGGTTGACGGCGTCAGCCTCACCGTGAATGCGCTCCCCGCGCCGGGCCGCCTGCAGCTCTCGATCATCGAGCACACGATGCGCCACACCACCCTCGGGGAGCGGCGGCCCGGCGACCGCGTCCACCTCGAGGCCGACATCCTCGCGAAGTATCTCCAGCGCCTCGCGGCGCCCCTCCTGACCTCCTGATCATGTTCGGTACCATCGAGCAGGCCATCGACGACCTGCGCCACGGCAAGTTCATCGTCGTCGCCGACGACGAGGACCGCGAGAACGAGGGCGACCTCGTCGGCGCGGCCGAGTTCATCACCCCCCAGATGGTCAACTTCCTGATGGAAGCGAAGGGGATGATCTGCGTCGCGCTGTCGCCGGCGCGCGTGGCACAGCTCGAGCTCCCGCCGATGGGGTCGGAGAACACCGACGCGTTACGGACGGCGTACACGGTGACCGTCGACGCCGCGCCATCGCACGGCGTGACCACCGGCATCAGCGCCTCGGATCAGGCGACCACCATTCGGCTCCTCGCGACCCCGGGCACGGTCCCGGCGGACCTGCGGCGCCCGGGCCACGTGCACCCGCTCCGTGCCCGCGAAGGCGGGGTGCTGCAGCGCGTCGGGCACACCGAGGCCGCCGTCGACCTGATGCGCCTCGCCGGCCTCCAGCCCGCCGGCGTCATCTGCGAGATCCTCACCGCTGACGGCAGCTCGGCGCGCCGGCCGCAGCTCGAGACGTTCGCGCAGCGTCACGGCCTCACGTTCATCACCGTCGCCCAGCTCGTCGCCTACCGCCTCCGGCACGAGCGCCTCGTGCATCGCGAGGCCGACGTCCGGCTCCCGACCGAGTTCGGCGAGTTCCGCCTCGTCGGGTATCGCAACGACGTGGATGCCCGTGAGCACGTCGCGCTGGTGTACGGTGACGTGGCGGACGCCGAGGATGTTCTCGTGCGGATGCACTCGAAGTGCCTCACCGGCGACACCTTCCACTCCATTCGGTGTGATTGCCGCTGGCAGCTCCACGAGGCGATGCGCCTCGTCGTGGAGGCGGGGAAGGGCGTCATTGTCTATCTCGACCAGGAAGGGCGGGGCATCGGCCTGCTCAACAAGCTGAAGGCCTATGCGCTGCAGGATGCCGGCGCCGACACCGTCGAGGCGAACGAGCGCCTGGGCTTCGCCCCGGACCTGCGCAATTACGGGATCGGGGCGCAGATCCTGCTCGATCTCGGCGTCTCGTCGATCCGACCGATCACCAACAATCCGCGCAAGCTCGTCGGGCTTGAGGGGTACGGGATCCGTCTTGGCGAGCGCGTGCCCATCGTCTCGCCTCCCACGGCAGAGAACGCGGGGTATCTCGAGACGAAGCGTACCAAACTCGGTCATCTGAGGGCCGTCTGATGCCAGAATTCATTGGGATGCCCGAGGGGGCGGGGAAGCGCGTCGTCATCGTGGCCGCGCAGTTCAACCGGACGATCACCGAGCCGCTCGTGCAGGGGGCGCTCGAGGCGTGCCTGAAGCATGGCGTGGTCCTCGATGACGTCGACATCCTCTGGGTGCCGGGGGCGTGGGAACTGCCGCCGGCGGTCGCGAAGGCGCTGCAGACCGACCGCTACGATGCGTGCGTCGCGCTCGGCGCCGTGATCCGTGGTGACACCCCGCACTTCGACTTCGTGGCGGGCGAGGCGTCGCGGGGGCTCGCCCTCCTGCAGGGCGAGTTCGGCGTCCCCGTGGGCTTTGGTCTCCTCACCTGCGATACGATGGCGCAGGCCGAGGCGCGGGCCGGGGGGGCGCACGGCAACAAGGGGTGGGATGCGACGGTGGCGGCCCTCGAGATGGCCGACCTCTTCGCCCGGCTCGATCTCGCCACCGCGGAGGACGACGATGCCGGCGCGGCTTGAGACCCGGGGGCGCTCCCGCGCTCTCCAGGCGGCGTATGCGTGGGATGTGCGCGGGGCTGATGCGGACCTGATGCGTGTCGCGCAGACGGTCTGGGACGACCTCGGGGTCGCACCCGACGAGCGGGCCTTCGCCCTCGACCTCGTGCGGCTCCTCGCGGCAGAGCGCGCGGGGATCGATGCCGAGCTCGGGGAGGTCACCACGAACTGGCGGCTCGATCGGCTCGGGCACATCGAGCGGTCGGTGCTGCGCGTCGCGGCGGCGGAGCTGATGCAGGGCGGCACTCCGCCGCGCGTCGTAATCCAGGAGGCCGTCCGCCTCGCGGAGCGGTTCGGGACCGAGACGGCGGCGCGCTTTGTGAACGGCGTGCTCGATGCGTTGGCACGGCGGATGGGTCGGCTGACGTGAGGCTGCTGGCGGTCAACTGGCAGGATCTCGAGAACCCACTCGCGGGCGGCGCCGAGACGCACCTCCACGAGATCCTCGATCGGCTCGTGGCGCGGGGGCACGAGGTGACGTTGCTCTGCGGCGGCTGGCCCGGGTGTCCCCCGCGCGCCACGCGGCACGGCGTCGAGATCCACCGGGTGGGGACGCGGCAGAGCTTCCCGTTCCTCGCGCACCGGTACTTCGACGCGGCGCTCCGGGCGCGTGGCTTCGACGTACTCTACGAGGACATCAACAAGGTCCCGCTCTTCACGACCCGTTGGGGGGTCCCGCGCGTCGTCGCGGTGGTACCGCACCTGTTCGGCGAGGCGGCCTTCCAGGAGCTCCATCCCGCCCTCGCGGCCGCGGTCTGGCTCGCGGAGCGCCCGATTCCGTGGATGTACCGTGGCGTCCCGTTCCAGGCGATCAGCGAGAGCACCGCGGACGACCTCGTCGCGCGCGGGATTCCGCGCGGAGACGTCGTCGTCATCCCCCCGGGTGTCTCGTTCGACTACTACACGCCCGATGCCACGCAGCGGGCGCCGCACCCGACCTTTGCCTACCTCGGTCGGCTGAAGCGCTACAAGGGCGTCGACCTGATCATCCGCGCCTTCGCCCAGGTTCGGCATCCCGACGCGGTGCTCGAGATCGCCGGGGCCGGTGACTACCGGCCCGCGCTCGAGCGACTCGTCGCCTCGCTTGACCTCGGTGCGCGCGTGCGGTTCCTTGGATTCGTGTCCGAGGCGGAGAAGCTGGCCCTGCTGCGCCGTGCCTGGGCGGTCGCACTCGCCTCTCCCAAGGAGGGGTGGGGGCTCACGAACGTGGAGGCCGAGGCCTGCGGGACCCCCGTCGTCGCGTCGAACTCGCCGGGCATCCGGGAGTCGGTGCGGCACGGCGAGACCGGCTTCCTCGTTCCGCATGGCGATGTCGCGGCGCTCGGATCCGCGCTCGATCGGTTCGCGCAGGATCCGTCGCTCGTCGCCCGGATGGGCGCCGCCGCGCGGACCTTCGCCGAGAGCTTCACGTGGGAGCGCTGCGCCCGCGAGACGGAGGCGCATCTCCGCGCCGTGGTGGACCGACCGCCGGGGGCGCGATGAGCGTCCTCACCGTCGCGCGCCTCGTCGAGCAGACCGAAGATCTCCTCGAACTGGAGGTCCTCGGCAGCCGCGAGGGGCTCCAGCGCGAGATCACGATGCCCGACGCGTCGGGGCCCGGGATGGTGCTCGCCGGCTTCGTGGAGCGCTTTGTCCATCAGCGTCTGCAGGTGCTCGGCGAGACCGAGGTGACGTATCTCCGCTCGCTCGCGGCGGCGGACCGGCAGCGCATCCTGCGCACCTTCCTCGCCTTCCCAATCCCCTGCGTGATGGTGACGAAGGGGCTCGATCTCCCCGAGGGGCTCGAGGCCGAGGCGACCGCGGCGGGGGTCGCGATCCTGCGGTCGCGCCTCAAGACCCATGAGTTCTATCGGCGGATCACGCCGTATCTCGAGGCGGCGTTCGCGCCGACCGCGAACCTGCACGGGTCCCTCGCCGATGTGTATGGCGTGGGGTTGCTCTTCACCGGGGCGAGCGGGATTGGGAAGTCGGAGTGCGTGCTCGACCTCGTCGAGCGCGGGCACCGGCTGGTCGCGGATGACCTCGTGATGGTGCGACGTAAGGGGGCGGGCATCCTCATCGGTGCGGGGCATCCGATGCAGCGGCACTTCATGGAGATCCGGGGCATCGGGCTCATCGATGTGCGGTCGATCTTCGGCATCCGGGCCGTGCGTCAGCAGAAGCGCATCGAGGTCGTCGTCGTGCTGCAGGCGTGGCAGGAGGGGATGGTCGTGGAACGCACCGGCCTCGACACCACGACGACGGAGATCCTCGGGGTCGAGGTCCCGCAGATCACCATCCCGTTGAACCCCGGCAAGAACCTGACGGTGATCGCGGAGGTCATCGCGATGAACCACCTGATGCGCTACAGCGGCGAGGATCCCGCGCGCCGATTCGACGAGCGGCTCAAGTCGCATCTGCTCGAGAAGCGTGACGGCCGCGCGGCGCGCGACGCCTCCGCCGGTGAGGTGAGCGACAAGGTCGACCTGCAGCGCTATCTCCTTGACGACGATGAGTGACGTGCGCGCCGCCGTCGTCGCGGGACATGGCAGCGTCGCGGCGGGGCTCTGCTCGGCCGTGACGCGGATTGTGGGGCCGCAGCACGCGCTCGTGGCGGTGAGCAATGAGGGCGGGTCGCCCGACGAGATCCGCGCCGCGCTCGAGGCGGCGCTCGACGCGTCGGGCGCGACGGTGCTCTTCACCGACCTGCCGGCGGGGAGCTGCACGACGGCGGCACGGCGGATCGCGCGCGCACGGCCAGGACTCATCGTGGTGGCCGGGGTCTCGCTCCCGGTCCTGCTCGCGTACGTCACCGGGAGCGACGTCGCGGCGGCGGTGCGTGCCGGCCAGAGCGCGCTTGCCGTCGTCGAGGGGGGCGCGTGACCCTCGAGCTCTTCCGAATCGACGACCGGCTCGTGCACGGCCAGGTCGTCATCGGGTGGGGGCTCCCGCACGCCTTGGGATTCCTCGTCGTCGTCGACGACGAGATCGCGGCCGCCCCTTGGGAGCAGGAGCTGTACCGGATGGGGGCCCCCGAGGGGATCGAGGTACGCTTCGCGACGGTCGCGGATGCTGCCGCCGCACTCCCCGGGTATCAGGCGGATGCGCGGGCCGGGATGCTCCTCACCTCGGATGTGGCGACGATGGCGCGATTGGTCGACGCGGCACCGGCGGTGCGGCAGGTGACGATCGGTGGATTGCACCACCGGGCCGACCGCGTGCCGCGGCTGCGGTTCGTCTTTCTCTCGCCGAGCGAGGAGACGGCGTTGCGGGCGCTCGCGGCGCGCGGCGTGAGCGTGACGGCGCAGGATGTGCCGACCTCGGCGCCGATCCCCCTGGAGGCTGTGCTCGCGGCGGACGGGACCGCGTGATTGACCTCGTCGTGGGTCAGCTGGTGCCGCTCGCCCTCCTCGGCGCCCTCCTGGGGCTCGACGTCGTCGCGTTCCCGCAGGCGATGGTCTCGCGACCGATCGTCGCGGCGACGCTCGTCGGGGGATTCCTCGGGGCGCCAGAGCGCGGCCTCCTCGTCGGCGTCGCCCTCGAGTTCTTCGCCCTTGAGGCGATGCCCTTCGGCGCCACGCGATATCCCGAGTGGGGCTCGGCCTCCGTCGTCGGGAGCGCGCTCTTCACCTCCGTGGTAGAGGGGACGGCGGGGGCGATGCTCCTTGCCGTGCTGTTCGCCCTCGTCACCGCCGGTCTCGGGGGGTCGTCGATGCATCTCCTGCGACGGGTCAACGCCGCGCTCGCGAAGCGGCAGCAGGTCCGGATTGCCCGCGGGTCGGGGAGCGCCGTGGTGGCGGTACAGCTCGCCGGCCTCACCGCCGATCTCCTCCGAGGCGGGCTCCTCACCTTCGGTGTGCTCCTCGTTGCATGGCCGTCGTATCGCTCGGCACTCGCGGCGGTGACCCTCTCGGCGGGCGTCTCGCGTGCGATGGTCGTCGGCACTGCCTCCGCCGTCGGGTTGGCGGCGCTCTGGAAGCTCGGCCGCACCACGCCCGGCGCCCCGTGGTACCTCGGGGTCGGCCTGATCGCCGGTTTCTTGCTCGCCGGGGGGCTCCTGTGACCTCCGGGCCCGCCACGCTGCCGCGGCACGTGCATCTCGCGATGTATCTCCGCCTGTTCGCCATCCAGGGCGCGTGGAACTACGAGACGATGACCGGCAACGGCATCGCCTTCGCGCTCGAACCGGCGCTGCGGCGCCTCCCCGGGGGACGGGGCGGTCCCGCCTACTGTGAGGCGATGGCACGCCAGAGCGGGTATTTCAACGCGCACCCGTACCTCGCCGCGGTCGCGGTGGGCGCGCTCGCGCGCGCCGAGCTGGATGGTGTCCCGCCCGCGCAGATCGAACGTTTCAAGGTCGCGGCGACGGGGCCGCTCGGCTCGGTCGGGGACCGCCTCATCTGGGCCGGGTGGCTCCCGTTCTGCTCCGCCCTCGCCCTCCTCACCTTCGGGCTTGGCGGGTCACCGGTCGTCGTCGTGGGACTCTTCCTCGGCGCCTACAACGCCGTGCACCTCGCGCTCCGTGCGTGGGGACTCCACGCGGGATGGCGTCACGGCCTGGACGTCGCGCAGGCCCTCGGGACCCCCCTGCTGCGCAAAGGCCCCGCGCACGTCACCCGGGCGACCGCGCTCCTTGCGGGCCTCGCGCTGCCCAGCGCGGCCGTCGGGATCATTGGTCCCGGGCGCGGCGTCCTCGGCCTCGTCCTGGGTGGCGTGGTCGCCGGGGCCGCGCTGATCACGGCGCTGCAGGGCCGCCTCGAGGGGTGGCGGCTCGCGATCCTCGTGCTCACCCTCTTCACCTTCCTCTCCTTGGTGCGCTGATGCCCGAACGCACGCTGCAGGTCCAGAACGCACATGGGATCCACGCGCGTCCCGCGGCGGAGATCGTCAAGGTCGCGGGGCGCTTCCGATCGAACATCACCATTGCCCGGGACGGGCTTGAGGTGAATGCGAAGAGCATCATGGGAGTGATGATGCTCGCGGCCGAGCACGGCGCGACGATCGTCCTGCGCGCCGAGGGGGAGGACGCCGACGCGGCCCTCGACGCCCTCGTCGCGCTCGTCGACGGGAAGTTCGGGGAGCGCTGAGGATGGGGGCCCCGCTGCACGGCGTCTCCGCCTCTCCGGGCATCGTCTCGGGGACGGTGCATCTCCTGCGCTGGGAGGTGCCCGAGGTGCCGTCGCGGCTGGTGTCGGACGCGGAGGTCGCGGGCGAACTGCAGCGACTCCGCGACGCCGTCACCGCGGCGATCGAGCGGCTGTGCGTGGTGCAGGCGCGTGCCGAGGCGAACGCGGGGCCCGCGGAGGCCGCCATCTTCGAGGTGCAAGTCGCGATGCTCGAGGATCCCAGCCTCCAGGAGAGCATCGAGGCGCTCATTCGCCAGAACCTCGCGGCAGAGAAGGCCGTCGATCTCGTGCTCCTCGAATGGCGGGAGCGCTTCGGTCGGTCCACAAACCCCCTGATGCGCGAGCGGACGGGGGACCTCATCGATGTGCAGATCCGCCTGCTCACCCTCCTCCTGGGCCTCCCCGACCACGACCCGGTCGACCTCGCGCCGGGCGACGGGGTGATTCTCGTCACGCACGACCTGACCCCGAGTCTGACGGTGCAGCTCGACCGGCGTGCAATCGTCGGCATCGCGACGGACGCCGGCACGCGCACGTCGCACGTCGCGATTCTCGCGCGCTCCCTCGGGCTCCCGGCGGTCGTCGGGCTCCTCGACGCGACGCAGCGGGTGCGCACCGGTGATCGTGTCATCCTCGATGCCACCAACGGCGTCCTGCTGCCGAAGCCGACCGCGGCCGAGCTGAGCGCGTTCGCTGACCGCGCGCAGCGTGAGGCGGTCGCGCTCGCCGCGCTCTCGGCCGAGGCGGTGGGCGAGGCCGTCACGACGGATGGGCATCGGGTGACGTTGCGCGCGAACGTCGACCTCCCGGATGAGGCGGCCCGTGCCGTGGAGTCGGGCGCCGAAGGGGTGGGGCTGATGCGCACCGAGTTCCTTGTCGTCGGACGCGCGGCGATGCCGACCGAGGAGGAACAGGTCGAGGCATACCGGAACGTGCTCCGGGCGTTCCCGGGGCAACCGGTGGTCATCCGGACGTACGACGTCGGCGGGGACAAGCTCCCGATGGGTGGGTTCCCGCACGAGCCGAACCCGTTCCTCGGGTGGCGAGCCATCCGGATGTGCCTCGACGAGCCCGCGATCTTTTCGGTCCAGCTGCGAGCACTCCTGCGCGTCGCGGCGGAAGGGGACGTGCGCATCATGCTGCCGCTCGTCGTCTCCGTCGACGAGGTGCGCCAGGCGCGGTTCCTCCTCGAGGAGGCCGCCGACGACCTGGCGCGGCGTGGGGTCCCGCACCGCCGCGATGTCCCGCTGGGCGTGATGGTGGAGACCCCGGCGGCCGCCATCGCCGCCGACACCTTCGCCGGCGAGGTCGCGTTCCTGAGTCTCGGTACGAACGACCTCGTGCAGTACACGCTCGCGGTGGACCGTGGGAACGCCTCGCTCGTGACGCGCTTCACCCCGCTGCATCCCGCCGTGCTGCGGCTCATCGCCCAGACGGTCGAGGCGGGGGCGGCGAGCGGGGTCGAGGTCAGCGTCTGCGGGGAGATGGCGTCGCAGCCGCTGATGGCCTTCGCGTTGCTCGGGCTCGGCATCCGCACGCTCAGTGTGGCCGCGACGGGGATCCCGCTCGTCAAGCGGCTCGTACGCGGTGTCTCCGTCGCCGCGGCGTCGGCCGCGGCGCAGGACGCGCTCCGCGCCGCGACCCCCGCGGACGTCGAGCGCGGCCTCCGCGCGGCGCTGATCGCCGAGCTCGGCGAGTCGACGCTCGACGGGTTGCTCGGCCTCGGCTGAGCCTCGTATCGTTCCCGGTCGGCGCCTCGCCGCCGGTCCGTTCCTCACCCTGACCCCTTCTCCCGTGCTGCATCGCCATCTCTTCACGTCCGAGTCCGTCACCGAGGGGCATCCGGACAAGGTCGCCGACCAGATCTCCGACGCCGTCCTTGACGCGCTGCTCGCGCAGGACCCGCATTCGCGCGTCGCGTGCGAGACGATGGTCACCACCGGGCTCGCCACGATTTTCGGTGAAGTGACGACGGCGGCGTGGGTGGACCTCCGCGGCCTCGTGCGCGAGACGATCAAGCAGATCGGCTACACGGAGGCGGGCATCGGCTTCGACGCCGACTCCTGCGGCGTGCTGAACGCGCTCGGGCAGCAGTCACGGGACATCGGGCAGGGTGTCGACACCGGCGGTGCGGGCGATCAGGGGATGATGTTCGGCTACGCCTGCGACGAGACCGAGGAGCTGATGCCGCTCCCGATCACCTTGGCGCACAAGCTCACCCAGGCGCTGGCAGACCGTCGCAAGGACGGGACCCTCCCCTGGCTCCGGCCGGACGGGAAGTCACAGGTCTCGGTCGTGTACGAGGATGGCCGCCCGGTCGAGGTCGACACGGTCGTCATCTCGACCCAGCACGCGGACACGGTGGGGAACAAGGCGATCCACGCCGCGGTGAAGCGGGACATCATCGAGGCGGTGATTCCCGCCGAGCTGCGCGCCAAGAAGATGAAGGTCCACATCAATCCCACGGGGCGCTTCGTGATCGGCGGGCCGCACGGGGATGCCGGGCTCACCGGTCGGAAGATCATCGTCGACACCTACGGTGGCATGGGGCGGCACGGCGGCGGTGCCTTCTCGGGCAAGGACCCGTCCAAGGTCGATCGCTCGGCGGCCTACGCGGCCCGATGGGTGGCCAAGAACATCGTCGCCGCGAAGCTGGCCACGCGCTGCGAGGTGCAGGTCGCGTATGCCATCGGGGTGGCGAAGCCCGTCTCCGTGATGGTCGATACCTTCGGTACCGGGGCGGTCGACGAGCGTGTGATCATGAAGGCCGTCGAGCAGGTCTTCGACCTCACGCCGCGCGGGATCATCGCGGCGCTCGACCTCAAGAAGCCGATCTACGGCCCGACGGCCGCCTATGGGCACTTCGGCCGGACGCCGGAGAAGGCCACGCGGTTCGGGAAGTCGGTGTCGCTCTTCACGTGGGAGCGCACGAACAAGGTCGCCGACCTCCGCCGCGCCGTGCGCGGCGGCTGAGGTGGGCGACCAGGAGCGTCGGCCGTTTGGCGTGATCTCGCCGCGGCGTTCGGCGGCGAGGCGCATCAGTCGCGCGCTCCTCGTGATCGGCGCCACGATGGTCGGTGCGGTCGCGTCGCCCGTGGCGAGCCCCCTCCGGGCGCAGTCGGTCGCCGTCGGTGAGGCGCGGAGCATCGCCGGTCGGATTACCCGTCCCGACGCGTCGGGGGACCGGCCCGTCGCGGGCGCCTGGGTCACCTTGCATCGCGTCGGTCCCGATGCCGCCGGTCCCGTTGATTCGATGCGGACCGGGGCCGATGGACGCTACGCCTTTCGGTATCGCGCCACCGGGGACACGCTCGCCGTCTACTTCGTCTCGACCAACCGCGGTGGGGTGAACTACTTCACGCCGCCGGTGCGCGAGCGGGTGGTCCGGGACGGTGTGGCCGAGTTGATGGTGTACGACACGTCGAGCGCGCCGCTGCCGATCGCCGTCCGCGGGCGGCACGTCATTGTCACCGCCGCCGACACGGGGAGCGCGCGCCGGATGGTCCTCGAGGCGTATGAGCTCAGCAACGACGGGGCGGTGACGCGCGTCGCCGGGGCGGACGGCTTCACGTTCGAGGCGCCGCTCCCCCGGGGCGTGGATGCCGTCGCGCCGGGGCAGGGCGACGTCTCGGAGGACGCGATCCGTGTCGTCGACGGCCGCGTGCGGATCGACGCGCCGCTCTCGCCCGGTCTCCGCCAGTTCTCGTTCTCCTACACGGTGCCGGTGGAGGCGCCGCTTGAGATCCTCGTCGAGGCCGCGGTGCCCGTGCTCGAGGTGCTCGTCGAGGACGCGCGTGCCACCGCGACCGGCGCCGGCCTCGCCGCGACCGATCCCGTGGAGATCGAGGGGCGCCCGTTCAAGCGATTCCTCGCGCAGGATGTCGCCGCGGCGCAGACGCTCCGCATCGTGGTGCCCGCGGACCCGATGGGTGGCGATCGGCGCGTCGCCGTGATCGCCATCGGCGTGGCGATCACCTTGGTGGGCGGGCTCCTGTTCGGGGTCGGGCGCGCCTGGCGGCAGCGCGGAGCGCGCGGTCCGGCGCGCGGCCCCGACGCGGCAGCGCGCCTCGCGCTCGAGGTGGCTGCCCTCGACGAGCGCTTCGCCGCGATATCGGCCCCGACCGACGAGGAACGGGCGGTGCACGCGATGACACGTGCCCGGCTGACGGAGCGCCTCGCCGCGTTGCTTGCCAAACCCGGCAGCGCGGCGTAACCTCCCTTCGACAACTGAACGCGGACGCGGGAGACGGAAGCCGGTGGAATGCCGGCGCGGCCCCGCCACTGTATCGGGCAGCTGTACGTCACGCTCACGACGCCACTGGGGACGACCCCGGGAAGGCGGGCGCGACGGCCCGGAGCCAGGAGACGACCCACGTCCGTGCCACGATCGACCCTCGGGGGAGGGTTGGTGGCGTCGGTGACACCTCGGGCGCTCCTGGCCGAGGAGTCACCACGTGCATCCGAACGCTCCTCCGGTCCTCTCGGTGGAGCGTTTTTTGTGCGGTGCGTCCGATTCCTGTCCGTCATCTGGCTCTGTGCGGCCGCGGCCTGTTCGAAGGGGGCGAACGCCCCGGCGACCGGCGCCGTTGTCGTCGATGACTTCGGTGATTCGGTCCGGCTGACGTCGCCCGCACGCCGCGTCGTCTCGCTCAACCCGGTGATGACCGAGTTCCTCCTCACGATCGGCGCGCGCGATCGCCTCGTCGGCCGCACGCACTGGGACCTCGGCCCGGCGGCCGACATCCCCGACGTCGGTGATGGGATGCAACCGAACGTCGAGGCGATCCTCGCGCAGCGGCCGGACCTCGTGCTCCTGTACCAGAGCGAGTCGAATCGCCCGGCGGCCCGACGGCTCCGCGAGGCGGGCGTGATGACGCTCACCCTCCGCACCGATCGGGTCGCCGACCTCTCGCGCGTCGCGTCGATCGTCGGGGCGGCGGTGGGGCTCGACTCGGCGGCACGCACCGCCGCGGATTCCGTCGCCGCCACGATCGCCGCGGTCGCCTCGGCACCGGCGCCGGCTCCGCGTCCGACGCTCTTTTGGCACATCTGGGACGCGCCGGTGATCACCATCGGGGCCGGGAGCTACCTGGATGAGCTCGTCGAGGCGGCCGGCGGGCGGTCGATCTTCCACGACCTCCCTGCCGCCTCCCCGCAGGTCGCGCTCGAGGAGATCGTCCGCCGCGACCCGACCTATGTCCTCGCCGGTCCCACTGGCGCCGAACGGCTCCGGACGAGTCCCGCCTGGCAGGCGGTGCGTGCCGTCCGCGAGGGGCGGATCCTCGTCGTCGACACCTCCCTCGTCGGCAAGCCCGGCGTGCGGATGGGGGAAGCGGCGATCCATCTCCGGGCCCTCCTCTCCGCCGGAGCGACCGCGCGGTGAATTCGCGCGTGGCCCTCCTCACCGCGCTGCTGGTCGCCGTCGCGGTCGTCAGCGGACTCGCCGTGGGCGCGGTCCCGCTCTCGCCTGGCACGGTGATCGATGGGCTTCGCGGGCAGGGTGATCCGGTCGTCCGCGCCATCCTCTGGGACCTCCGGTTGCCGCGCGTCGCGCTCGGACTCGCTGTCGGGGCGGGGCTCGCCGTCAGCGGCGGCGCGATGCAGGCGACGTTGCGGAATCCGCTGGCCGAGCCGTACCTGCTCGGCGTCTCCGGTGGTGCGGCGGTCGGGGCGGTACTCGCCACCGTCGCCGGCGTGCTCGCCCCCACGGTGATGCCGCTCGCCGCCTTCTTCGGGGCGATGGGAGCCGTCGCGCTCGTGCTCGCCGTCGCGCGCGCCGCGGGTGGGGCCTCGGATCCGCGCATCCTCGTGATGGCGGGCGTCATCGTCGGGGCCTTCTGCACGGCGGCCATCATGGTCGCGCTCGCCACGGCGCCGGAGGGGACGGTCCGGGGCGCGCTCTGGTGGATGATGGGCTCGCTCGCCGATGCCACCTGGTCCGACGT
>DAISWY010000022.1:0-11248 GCA_036826135.1 Gemmatimonadaceae bacterium
TCGAGACGTACTTCACCCGCTTCGCCGGGGTACGGGCGTGGCTCGACCAGGCCGTTGAGCAGGCGCGCAGCCGCGGCTATGTCGAGACGATCTTCGGTCGTCGCCGCTACATCCCCGAGATCCTCGACCGGAACTTCAACACCCGCTCCCTCGGGGAGCGCCTCGCCCAGAACAGCCCGATTCAGGGCTCCGCGGCTGACCTGATCAAGATGGCGATGATCCGGATCGACGAGACGCTGCGGCGCAGCGGACTCGCGGCGAAGATGCTCCTCCAGGTCCATGACGAGCTCGTCTTCGAGTGTCCGGCCGCGGAGGTGGGACCGCTCACCGACCTTGTGCGCGAGGGGATGGAGGGTGCGGCGGCGCTTCGGGTGCCTCTCGTTGTGGACGTCGGGGTCGGGGCCAACTGGGTCGAGGCGAAGGCGTAACCCCGCGGTGTGGCGCGGTTCTTGCGCCCCACACTGGAGGAGATGGTGCTAAGTTCGACCGTCAGACCCCCTCTTTCCCCCCTGTCATGGCCCGCCGCGCGTTCACCCTGATCGAGTTGATGGTCGTCGTGATGATCATCGGTCTCCTCGTGGGGATCGCATTGCCGAGGTATCAGGACAGCAAGAAGCGGACGTACGTGGCCGCGATGAAGGCGGACCTGCACAACTTGATGTCGGTCCAGGCCGCGTATGTCGCATCCGGGAACGCCTACAGCGCCGATACGATGAGCCTCGGATTCCGCACGACCCGTGGCAATGTGCTCTCCATCCCGGAAGCCTCGGGAAACGGATGGATCGCTCGCATCACCCATCCCGGCGCCGGTGGCATCGAGTGTGTCGTGTACGTCGGTGCCGTCGGCGCGGCGACTAGCCCCGCGGTCGCCGAGAGCCAGGTCACCTGCACGCCCTGACGGGCGTCAGCGGTCGAGTCCGCTCCCGAGTTCGCCCGGCGCGACGGCGCGTCCCCGCTGTGCGGCGAGCAGCACAAGGGTGAGGGCGTACGGGAGCGCCAGGAAGAGCTGGTAGGGGAGTGGGAGTCCGAGGGTCTGGAGGAGTGAGCGCAGGGCGAAGGCCGCCCCAAACACCACGGCCGCGCCCGCCACCCCCATCGCGGTCCACCGTCCCAGTACGACGATCGCGATGGCGATGAACCCGCGACCTGCGCTCATCCCCTCATTAAACGTGCCGACGTCGGCGAGGACGAGGGTCGCGCCACAGAGTCCCCCCATCGCACCGGCGAAGAGGAGCGCCCCCCAACGCATCCGCTCCACCGAGATCCCCGCCGCGGCCGCCGCGTCGGCGCGCTCCCCGACGGCCCGCAGCGCGAGCCCCGACGCGGTGCGACCGAGCCACCAGGCCACCGCCGGCACGAGGAGTAGCGCCGCATACGTCGCCACCGACTGCGTGAAGAGCGTCGGGCCGAGCCACGGGATCCCGGAGAGGAAGGGGAGCGCGATGGGTCCGATGGTCGGTGTCCGGAGCGCCGCACCCGCATCGCCGTAGAGCGCCACGTACGCCGTTCCCGTGACACCGAGTCCGAGCAGGGTGATCGCGGTGCCGGTGATGATTGCATCGGCTCGGCGTGTCACCACGAACCAGGCAAAGAGCGCGGCCATCACCATCCCGGCCGTCATCCCCCCCACAAAGCCGAGCATCGGGCCACCGGCGCCGGCGGCGACGAGCCCACCGAGACAGCCGGCGATGATGATCCCCTCGAGCCCGACGTTGATGAGGCCCGCGCGTTCCGTCACCAACTCCCCGAGCGCCGCGAAGAGGAGCGGTGTCGCGGTGCGCAGCGTCGCGTCGAGGAACGGGAGGAGGATTGCTTCGATCATGCGCCCACCCCGCCCCGCGTCGCGCGCGCGCGCCGCCACTCGTCGAGCGCGATGACGGCGAGCACCACGACCGCCACCACCACCTGCACCACGACCGACGGCACCCCAGCATCCCGCTGCATCGCCGCCGCTCCCGCCTCAAGCGCCCCAAAGAAGACCGCGCTCGGCACGACCGCCCGCGGATCGAGTCGCGCGAGAAGCGCCACCGCGATGGCGGTGTAGCCGTAGCCCGGTGAGATCCCGTCGTAGAGTCCCCACGTCACCCCGCCGACCTCCGAGGCACCCGCGAGTCCGGCGATTGCCCCGCTCAGCAGGAAGGCACCCATCACGGTGTGATCGACCGCGACCCGACCGGCACTCGCCGCGGCGCGCGCGCCCATCCCCACCACGCGCAGCCGGAATCCGACCGCGGTGTGGCGCCACATCACCCAGAGCGCGAGGGCGAGGAGCAGCCCCAGGAGGAAGCCGAGGTGCAGGCGATGGCCGGGGATGAGGGTGGGCCAGTGCGCGATGTCGGGGAGTGTGGCGGATTGGGGGTTGGTGCGTGTCGGCTCCTGCAACGGGCCACGCACGAGCCAACTCACGAGATGCAGTGCGAGGAAATTCAGCATGATCGTGCTGATCACCTCGAGCACCCCGAACCATCGACGGAGCGCTGCGGCGATGAATGCCCACCCCGCCCCCGCCACGATTCCCGCGACGATCATTGCGGCCACCGCGACCGCACTCGGCCATCCCGTGCTCGCGAGCCCGACCGCGGCCGCAGCCATCGCGCCGGCCAGGAGCTGACCCTCCGCCCCGATGTTCAGAATCCCGGCCCGGAACGCCGTCGCGACACTCAACCCGAGCAGGAGCAGCGGCGTCGTGCGCACGAGGGTGGCCGACAGCACGGCGTAGGGCGAACCGAACGCCCCCTGCCAGAGCGCGAGGAGTGCTTCCATCAGGTGCGGCCTCGGCTCACGCGGCTCGTGGGCTCGGTCACTCAGCCCCCAGGAGTGCCCGTCCATAGGGCGTGCGGTCGTCAGGATCCGCGGGGGGCGGCACCTCGCGCACCCGCCCGTCGAAACAGGCGACCACGCGCGTCGCCACGCGCAGCACCTCTTCGAGGTCGGTCGAGTGGAAGACGACCGCGGCATCGGTGGCCGCCGCGCGGATCCCCTCGAGGATCCGCGCCGTCGCCTGCAGATCGAGTCCACGCGTCGGATTCTCGACGATGAGCGCTGCGCTCGCTCGACGTCGCTCCCGGCCCAACACGAACTTCTGTTGGTTCCCGCCAGAGAGGGTCCACATCGGCACGTTGGCGCCGGAGGCGCGGACGTCATCCGCTGTGAGGAGTGCCGCGGTCTGATCCGTTAGGCTCGGCCAGCGCATCCAGCCGCGTGCGGTGCCGGCGTCCGCGAGGGCGAGGTTCTCGGTGAGTGTGAGCTCCGGGATGACCGCGTCGTGCAGGCGATCTTCGGGGACGAAGCCGACATCAGCGGGAATCGTCACCCGTCCTGCGGTGGGTGTCAGGCGGCCGGCGAGGAGCCGGAGCAGCTCATGTTGGCCGGCCCCCTCGACGCCGATGACCCCGAGGATCTCTCCGCGGCACACCGAGAGCGTCGTCGGATGGAGTCGTGTGATGCCGCGGGTGTCGCGCACCATCGCGCCCTCGAGCACAAGCACGACATCGCCGCCGGCGTTCGGAGACGGCGTCTGCGGCTCGTGCTGTCGCGTCGCTTTCGGCGCCTCCGTCGCGTCGGTCGTGCCGGTCGCCGGCGTGTTCAGGATCGCCCTCGCCGCGGGTCTCACTGCGGGTGCCGACTCTGCCCCCAACCGTACCCCGCCCGTGATCGCGTCGACAATCGCGATGTCGTCGAGCTCGTTGCCCTGCGCGTGCCGCGTCACGCGGCCGCGTCGCAGCACCGTGACCTCGTCGGCGTGGTGACGCGCTTCGCGGAGTTTGTGGGTGATGAGGACGACACTGCCCCCGTCGTCGGCGAATCGGCGTGCCCAACGCAGCAGGTCGTCCGCCTGCTCGGGGGTCAGCACGGCGGTTGGCTCGTCGAGGATCAGGGTGCGCGCGTCGCGCGCCAGCGCCCTCACGATCTCCACGCGCTGTTGCGCGCTGACAGGGAGGTCGCGCACCCGGGCATCAGGGTCCACCACCAGTCCGGTCGCCTCGCCGATGGTGCGGATTCGATCGCGCACCCCGTCGAGGTCGAGCGGTCCTCGGGCGCCGAGGGCGATGTTCTCTGCCACCGTCATCGCCGGGACGAGCATGAAGTGCTGATGCACCATCCCCACGCCGCGGCTGATCGCATCGGCGCTCGACTGGAGTGTCACCGGGGTGCCGTCGATTCGGATGGTCCCCGCGTCCGGTCGAAGCATCCCGAAGGCGATGCGCATCAGCGTTGTCTTCCCGGCACCGTTCTCACCGAGGAGGGCATGGATGGTGCCGCGCGCCACCACGCAGGTGGCGTCATCGAGGGCGCGGTGCCCTCCGAACGCGTGCGTGATGCCCGTGAGCGCGAGCGCCTCCGGCGGCGTCACAGCCCGGTCGCGTCGTGCAGGAAGGTCCAGGGGATGCCGAAGGTCGTGCTGAGGTGCGTGGCGAGCGCCTGCACCCCGAACGTCTCGGTGGCGTAATGGCCGGCGTAGATGATGACGAGCCCGCGCTCGACCGCCTCGACGGCGCTCCAATGTGGCCCTTCCCCGACGATCAAGGTGTCGATGCCGGCGGCGTACGCTTCCTGCAGTGTGCTCACCTGGGCGCCGGCGCCGGAGCAGATCGCCCAGCGCCGGGTGCGGTGCCCAGCGGGGAGCGATGAATGCACCACGTGGTGCCCGAGGGTCGCAGCCCACGTCGCGGTGTGGCCGATGAGAGCCATCGTGTCGAGATCGGCGGTCCCCTGCACCCCACAGTGGATCGATTGGTACTTCGCGAATCCGCCAGTGGATTCGAGTCCGAGCGTCTGTGCGAGGAGGGCGGAGTTGCCGAGGGTCGGGTGCGCGTCGAGGGGGAGATGGGCGCTGTAGACGGCGATGTCGTGTGCGAGCAACGTCTGGAGCCGCTGGTACATCGGGCCCGTGACCGGCGTGAGCCCACCCCAGAAGAGCCCGTGGTGCACGAGCAGGAGGTTCGCACCAGCGGCGCGTGCCATGTCGATCGTCCGATGCGAGGCATCGACCGCGGCGCCGATCTTCGTGACGGGCCCCCGGTGCGCGACCTGGATCCCGTTCAGTGCCGGCGGATAGTCCGGCGTCGTGGCGACCTGCAGCAGCTCGTCGCAGTGCGCGGCGATGCGCTCGAGCGTGACGGAGCTCATCTCGCGGCCGAGTCCACCGAGAAGGTGCCGGCGGCGATGGCGGTCCGGACCGAGTCGATGCGGGCCGCCGTCGCAGCGGGGATGACGGCGAGCGAGGGGTTTGGGACCCATCGCACCACATCAGAGGCGGTGCGGAACTGAATTGTCGGTTCGATGGTCTCTCCGCTCTGCACTCGGCGCGCGAGGAGCAGGAAGGCGTGTGGCACGTCGATGACCACGGAGCCCAGTGTCACCTCGGGGGCGACGGTGTTCTGGTCGGCATTCGCGCCGATGATCCAGACGCCCTTCGATTGTCGGACCGCCTGGAAGATCCCCAGTCCGGCGGCGTCGGCGTTGTGCCAGATGACGTCGACCTTCCGCGCGATCTGCGCGAGCGCCTGCTCCTTCGCCGCGCTCGCGTCATCCCAGTTACCGACATACGAGGTCAGCACCTGGATGTCGGGGCGCACTGCCCGCGCGCCGGCGGTGAACCCCGCGAAGCCGGCCTTGACTGGTGGGAGCTCGGTGCCGCCGATCACCCCGATGACGCCGGTCTTCGAGACCGCTGCCGCCGCCATTCCGGCGAGGTAGGCTGGTTCGTTGAAGGCGAAGGCGAGGGCGATAACCGTCGAATCGAGCCCCTCGCCGCCGGTCGTGGCGTAGCGTGTCTTCCGGTAGAGCGGGGCCACCCGCCGCGCCGCTTCCTGGAACTCGAATCCGTGCCCGATCACGAGGTCATATCCCTGCGATCCGTATTGGCGGAAGTTCTCGTCGAACTCCGCCGGCGTCTTGGTCTGGATGTGGCTGATGGAGGCGCCCAGGGAGTCGCGGATGCGCTCGAGACCGGTGTATGCCGCACCATTCCACGCTTGATCAGAAATCGGCCCCGGCGTCAGCAACGCGACACGAAAGGCAGAGTCTGTGTCGGAATCTGCGCTCTTCCCACCACAGGCGATGGAGAGGAGTGCGCTGTTGATAATCAAGGCCTTCCGGATGGTTCTAGCCCGGAAAAATCTATATAAGACGTTGTTGTTCAATGACTTATCCATTGTAAGGCATCCCTTGAGCGATGTACACATTCAGTGTGGAATGCTCGTGTGGTGCGCGAGCGAACTGACCACTCGCTTCCAGTATTCGATCTCCGTTTTTTCAGCTGTCGACCGTCAGCCTTCCGCCTCCAGCGGTCCCCCAACCAACAATTCCGCGAGCCGCTCGAAATCATCCGCCGTGTAGAAGCTCAAGCGAATCTCCCCGGCGTTCGTGCCCGTCTGCACGACCTTCGTGTCCGTCCCGAGCCGCTTCCGGATGAGATCCTCAACCCGCCGGACCTCGGCGGAACGGAGGTCTGGGGTCGTGGTGCCCGACGTCTTGGACGCCCCCTTCGCCTTGGCGCCCTTCGGGCTCGCCTCGCGCACCTGGCGCTCCACCTCACGCACCGACCACCCCTCCGCGATCGCCGATCGGGCGACGTCGGCGATGCGCGTCTCGTCTCCGATCCCGAGGAGGGCGCGCGCGTGGCCGACGCTCAGCTGCCCCTCGCGCACCATCCGACGCACCGAGGCGGGGAGGGCGAGGAGGCGGAGCATATTGGCGACCGTCGACCGGTCCTTCCCGACGATGTCCGCGACCTCCTGTTGAGTCAGCGTGAAGTCGGTGATGAGCTGCTGGTAGCCTTCGGCCTCTTCGATCGGGTTGAGGTCGGCGCGCTGCAGGTTCTCGACCATCGCCAGCGAGAGGAGGGTCTTCTCGTCGACGTCACGGACGATAGCGGGGATGTCCGTCCAGCCGAGTCGCTGCGCCGCACGGAAGCGCCGCTCGCCGGCGATGAGCTCGTAGCCTCCGCCCTGTGGTGCCGGGCGGACGGTGACGGGCTGCAGGAGGCCACTCACACGGAGCGAGGCCTCGAGGTCCGCGAGGTCTTCCGCCTTGAACTCCTTCCGGGGTTGGAGGGGGTTCGGTCGGATCTGGGCGAGCGGGAGCGGGCGGAACGGCGTGTCGGGCGCGGCACTTCCACCGCGGCTCGTCGCGGGGGTGGGTGTCCCACTCGGCGGCGCGTCGTCAACGGTCGATGCGGCGGGTGCAGCGGAGGTCGAGGCGGGGGCCGGCGTCTCAAGTTTCGCCGGTGTCCTCGCTAGGAGCGCTTCGAGGCCGCGTCCGAGGCGTCGCCCCTTGTCGGTGGTCATCGTGCCGTCCTGGTCGTCGTCGGGTTAATTAGTTCTGTTTTGCTACTAAATGATCACGCGGACGCGCGCGTGCGCGCGATGAGTTCCTGCGCCACCTGCATGTAGTTCTGCGCGCCGATCGAGGCGACATCATACAGGATGATCGGCTTCCCGAATGACGGAGCCTCGGCGAGTCGGATGTTCCGTGGGATGACCGCCTCGAAGACCTTGGCGCCGAAGTACTCACGCGCATCGGCGGCGACCTGTCGGGAGAGGTTCAGGCGTCCGTCGTACATCGTGAGGAGCACTCCGTCGATGGCGAGGTCCGGGTTCACGCCCTGCTGCACGAGGTGCACGGTGTTGAGGAGCTGCGAGAGTCCTTCGAGGGCGTAGTACTCGCACTGCAGCGGGATCAGAAGCGCATCGGCCGCGGCGAGCATGTTGACCGTGATGAGGCCGAGTGAGGGCGGGCAGTCGATGAGGATGAAGTCGTAGCGATCGCGGACGGTCGCGAGGGCGCGTCGCATCGCCGTCTCGCGGTCGGCGACGGTGACGAGTTCGACTTCTGCGCCGGCGAGGTCCGGAGTGGCGGGGAGGACATCGAGCGTCGGGAACTGCACCTGCCGCAGGATGGCACCCTCGATGCGATCGGGCTCGAGGAGGACCTCGTAGACGGTCTCGGTGATTTCGTCCTTGTTGAGCCCGATGCCACTGGAGGCGTTGCCCTGCGGGTCGGCATCAACAAGGAGAACCCGTTGTTCCGCCGCGGCGAGCGAGGCGGCGAGGTTCACGGCGGATGTGGTCTTTCCGACCCCGCCCTTCTGGTTGGCAATCGCGATGATTCTGGCCACGTGGCGCTACCGGAGATCTCTGGGGGAGGGTCGGCCACAACGCCGACGGGGTGACCGGGAAGTATACCCGTTCACCCCGTTGCCGACCAGCGAATGTTTCACGTGAAACTTGTCGACAGGTTGGGCACAGGGAGTCAACAATTGCCGTGGAATACGGGGAATATATCCCCAAAATGTCTACGTAAACGGCGTCCTTCGGCTTCTTCAGGGCTGTCCATAGCTGAATCGCGCCGTCACCATCACCACGACCTTCAGCGTCCCAGCCTCGATTGGGGTCGGGGTGTCTGCGACGGCTGCGCCACGGGCCATCATCAACTGGGGTCCGAATTCCATCTGAGGGGCGGCTGGGGCGCCGGAGTTCAGCTCGATGACCCCGACGATCCGCCCGCCCGCCGCCATCGCCATCGCGTCTGCATCCTGGCGCGCCCGCTGGACGGCCGCGCGCAGGGCCTCCCGACGTACCTGCTCGGTGGTGGAGGCGAAGAACTGCAGCCCATCCACCTGGTTCGCACCCTTGGCGAGCCCAGCATCCATCACGGTCCCGACGAGCGCAATCCGCCGGATCTCCACCCGCACCCCGTTCCGTGCCACGTACCCCGTGATGGTCGGGCGGCCTCCCTGGCTCGGGTACTCGTACTCCGCCTGCACGCTCACCCCGACGGTCTGGATCTGGGTCGCGGGGATCCCGAGCTTCGCAAGGGTGTCGAGAATCGCGGTCTGGATGCGGGCGTTGTCGCTCCCGGCCTGGGCCGCGGTGCGGCCCCGGGTCTCGATGGCGAGGGTGAGTCGCGCGCGGTCGGGGATGACGTCGACCTCCTCGGTGGCGCTCACGACGATCTGGCCCGTGGGCATCGATGTTGGCCTCGACGTGGGCATCGACGCGGGCATTGGTACCGCCGGCGGGAGCGGGGTCGGCGGCGGGGTCGTCCCCTGCGCGCCGAGTGACCTCGATGGCGTCATCGGCAGGGCGGTGGCGATCGCGAGGAGGGTCAGCGGAACGACTCGGCGCATCGGCGGCTCCATTTTAGTTGCAATGTGATACTAATTACACGGTGCACGGCACCGGTGCTCCAGCTCCGCTGCTCACTCGCTCGATGATACCCGGGTCAGTCGATGGCGCTCCACCTCGAGCACCAGGTTCTGCAGGTCCGCCGGACTCACGCCGGGGATGCTCGCCGCCTGTGCCAACGTCGCGGGACGACGCGCGGCGAGCTTCTGCCGTGCCTCCACACTCAGGGACCGCATCGCCAGATACACCGCATCCTCGGGGAGCGGGACCTCGCCCATCCGCTGGAGCCGCGCGGCGGCGGTGCGCTCGCGGGCGAAGTACCCGGCGTACTTGATCTCGAGGTCGGCGGCCCGCACCGCCTCACGTCCCAGGTCGGCGCCGACCGCCATCGCCTCGAAGAGTGGCTGTAGCGCGACCTTCTGCCGCTTCGCGACCTCGATGATCGGCATCGCGTGCGCCAATGCCCGCTCACCGACGGCGGCGAGGACCGGCGCCGCGGCGGCCGGGGTCACGCTCGTCCGGTGCGCGAGCGCCATCGCCTCCGCCTCGTCGGCGAGGCGCCGCTGGCCGCGCGCGCGCTCCGTGTCGGCGAAGAGGCCGAGGGCCTCCGCCGTCGGGAAGAGCCGCCCCATCGCGTTGTCCTGCCGGACGGTGAGCCGGAACTCCGACCGGGAGGTGAAGAGGCGATACGGCTCATCCACCCCACGCGTCACGAGGTCATCGACGAGTACCCCGATGTACGACGTCTCCCGCCCGAGGATGACAGGATCTAGGGCGAGCGCGTGCGCGGCGGCATTCAATCCCGCCACGACGCCCTGCCCCCCCGCCTCCTCGTAGCCGGTGGTGCCGTTGATCTGGCCGGCGAGAAAAAGCCCCGGCACGGCGCGCGTGGCGAGGGTGGGGTGCAACTGCGTCGGCGGCACGTAGTCGTACTCGATCGCGTAGCCGGGGCGCGTCATCACCGCCTGCTCGAGCCCCGGAATCGCGTGCAACAGCTCGAGCTGCGCCTCCATAGGGAGCGAGGTCGAGAGTCCGTTGACGTAGAGCTCGTGCGTGTCGAGCCCTTCGGGTTCGAGGTAGAGCATATGCCGCGGCGCGTCGGCGAAGCGGAGGATTTTGTCCTCGATGCTCGGGCAGTAGCGTGGGCCGCGCGACCCGATCGCGCCGCCGTACATCGCCGACTCTCCGAGCCGCGACTGCACCACCGCCTTTGCGGCCTCTTCGACATAGGTGATCCAGCAATCCACCTGCGCCGGATGGCGCGTCCGGTCCCCTGCGCGGCGCGGCGTCTCCCAGAAGGCGGACCAGGAGAAGTCGAAGTCCTCGATCTCGCTCCCCTGGGGTTCGAGCCGGTCGAGGGCGACGGAGCGGCCGTCGATCCGCGGCGGCGTCCCGGTCTTGAATCGCGCGGTCTCGAGCCCGAGCTCGGCGAACTGCTCGGCGAGGGTGGTGGTCGCCGCCTCGCCGGCACGGCCGCCCGGGGTGCTCATCGTGGTGCCGATATGGATGCGGCCACGGAGGAAGGTCCCGGTGGTGATGACCACCGCGCGCGCGCCGAAGCGACGCCCCTCCGTCGTCTCCACCCCGTCGATGCTGCCGTTCGGGCCGAGGAGCAGCCGCGCGGCGGTGCCCTGCAGGGTCACCACATTGGGCTGTGCCTCGACGAGACTGCGCACGGCGCGGCGGTAGAGCCCGCGGTCGGCCTGTGCGCGCGGGGCCCAGACGGCGGGCCCCTTGCCGCGGTTCAGCATCCGGAACTGGATGGTCGCGAGGTCGGTGGCGCGGCCCATCACCCCGCCCAGGGCGTCGATCTCCCGGATGACGGTCCCTTTGGCGACCCCACCCATGGCGGGGTTACACGAGAGCTGACCGATGGTCTCGAGCGAGGTGGTCAGGAGCGCCACCCGTGCCCCGCGCCGAGCGGCCGCGACGGCGGCCTCGGTGCCCGCGTGCCCCCCGCCAATCACGATGACGTCGAACCGAGCCATCCTGGAAATGTATCCGAGGTCCACAACGCACCAGATTCGGTGAGATGCGCCCGCCGTCACCCTGCTGGCTGACAGCGCACCTGCCTAACGGCGCACCTGCTTTACGGCTGTCGCGTGAAGGTGATGTCC
>DAISWY010000022.1:11348-24586 GCA_036826135.1 Gemmatimonadaceae bacterium
GCGCACCTGCCTAACGGCGCACCTGCTTTACGGCTGTCGCGTGAAGGTGATGTCCCACACACGCGCTGAACCCGAGTGCATCTCGGTCACAGTGCCGCGCGCGTCTCGAACGAACCAGATCGTCCCGAGCCCGGCCCCTCCGGTGAAGGCATCGCGATAGACCGGGGTGAGTGTGGTCTGCACCGCGCCGCGCACTGACGCGACGAGGCGCCCGCTGTCGACGCTGATGGTCCAGGTCGCGCCAACCTCGTCGGAGCGGTATCGCCCCACGAACGCGTCGAGCTGCGCGGGGGTGGGGGTCCACCGTTCCGCACCCACGAAGGCATACGCGACGGTATCGGCGTCGGCGCCGATCACGCGCACCCCACGCGGTCGCCCATCCGCCGCGAGATCGAAGAGGGCACGACTGTTGCCGATCAGCCAGCCACCATCACGTGTGGCCCGGAGCGCTGCCCCCGGGAGGTCACGCCCGGTGCCCACCACGAACGGCTCATGCGTCCGAAGGCTCCGATAGATGCCGGAGCGCCGAGAAAGGGCCTCGGGATTTGCGGCAATAGTGTCGATTGGCGTCGGCGCGGCGAGATCCGGCAGGAGGACATCTGCGAGCTGCCGTGTGAAGAGGGTCGCCGGGGCGCCGGCCGCGTTGCAGAGCACGGCGATCGAGAGCCCGTGCGCCGGGTAGCGCGCGAGATAGGTGCTGTAGCCGGCTGTCGAGCCGGAGTGCGCGATCTCGGTGGTGCCGCGATAGGTGCCGACGATGATCCCCCGCGCATAGGCGATCGTTCGACCGCTCGTGAGCACGGCTCGCGTCTCGAGGGCTTCCGTCACCGGACCACCCAGGGTCCGGTTGGTCAGGTGGTCGTTCCACCGGAGCCAGTCTCCGACGGTCGTGAGCATCCCACCAGGACCGTGGACGTTCTCGAACGGCATCTCGAGCTCCCATCCCTCGCCGCTGCGGCTGTATGCCTGCGCTCGGCCCGGCACGATGGTACGGAAGTCGGTGCGCCACCGAGTGGACGTGAGGCCGAGCGGCGCGAAGATCCGCGCTTCGGAGAATCGCGAAAACGACATCCCACTCACCCGCTCGACAATCATCGGCAGGAGGGCGAACCCCGAGTTCGTGTACGAGTAGTGATCGCCCACCGGATAGTTGAGCGATCGTTGCGCCGCGATGATCTCGAGGAGGTCCTGCTGTGTGTGCACGCGCGTGCCGCGCGGCCATCCGGCGAGGGCCACGAGATTGCTCCACTCGCGCAGGCCGCTGGTGTGTGAGAGGAGATGGTGCACCAGCAGGGGTCGCGGATACTCGGGCAGTTCGGGGATGAACTTCCGGACCGGGTCATCGAGACGGAGCGCGCCGTCCTGCGCGAGCAGCAGGATCGCCGTCGCCGCGAACTGCTTGGCGACCGAACCCGATTCGAACACGGTGTTCGCCGTGATGGGCGTCTGCGTCTCGAGGTCGGCCATCCCATAGCCCCGGGCCAGGAGATCGCGTCCCTGTTGGCGGACACCGACCGCGCACCCGGGCGTATGCGTGGAGTTGAACTGGGCGAAGATGCGGTCGGCGTGCTGCGTGAGTGTCGTTACGCCGCCACGCTGGGCGAAGGCCAGGGTGGGAATCGTGAGCAGGGCCAGCGCACGGAGCGCGGCGTGCCGTGAAGGCAGGAGTCGGGTCATACGCCAGAATGTATATTCTGCACACCTATGCGACTTTCACTCCGGATCAACCGAGCCGTGTCGGCGATCGCGCTGACGATTGTGTGCGGCCTCGTGATTGGCGTCGTGCCGCTCGGTGGCTCTGGCGTACTCCACGCTCAGGCGACCAGTGTCGCGACGGCGTACGGGCCGCCACGTGGGAGCCTCGTGATTGCGGGGGGCGGTACCCTGCCGGGTACCGGCATCCTCGAGAAGTGGGTCGAGCTGGCGGGTGGTCCAACCAAGCGGTTCGTCATCGTGCCGACCGCCGGGGGCAATCGTCGTCCGGACGGTTCGCTGGTTCGCTACGACGAGACCGAGGTCCTGGCGCCCTTCAAGGCACTTGGCCTTACGCAGGTACGGATGCTCCACACGCACGACCCCAAGGTCGCGGACACCGAGGCGTTTGCGGCGCAGCTCGCCGACGCTGATGGGGTCTGGTTTGTCGGAGGGCGGCAGTGGAACCTCGTCGACTCCTATGCGAATACGCGCACGCACGCGGCGTTCCGGGCTGTCCTCGAGCGCGGTGGCGTCATCGGGGGGACCTCCGCTGGCGCGACGATCCAGGGCGCCTACCTCGTCCGCGGCGCCACGACCGGCTCAGACGTCGTGATGACCGACGAGCCGAATCATCAGGAGGCGTTGGGCTTCCTGCGGCGTTCCGCGATCGACCAGCATATCGACGCCCGCAACCGCTGGGATGATCTCATCCCCGTTATCCGTCGATTCCCCGACCTTCTTGGCATCGGGCTCTCCGAGGGCACGGCGATTGTGGTGCGCGGGGACCGGTTCGAGGTGATCGGCCGATGGAAAGTCGCCGTGCACGATAACACCCGAGCGGTGCAGCCCTGGGAGAAGTCGTGGTTCGTCCTCAACGCGGGCGACGTCTACGATATGCGGACCCGAAAGGTCGTGTCGTACGGAGCGACACCACGGGGTGGTCGCTGACGACGGGGAACCGCGTACGCCGCCGCGGTCCCCGTGCCATCGGTGGGGCCTTCGCGGCCACCGAATCCCTACGCCGTCCGCTCCACGAACAGCCCCATCGTAAACCCTGCACCGTGGCTCGTCCGGTTGGACCCCGCATTGAAGAGCGGCCCGCGTGACGTACGCACCCAGAACGACAGCGGCGTCAACGTGTGATCCCCGGCTCGGCGCGCCCAGATGCACCGCACTTCCGTCCCGACATTCGTGAGACGCTGATCGTCGTCGGAGGGAGTTGTGTACCCCGTCGGTACGGGCACCCACATCCCGTAGGTGAACCGCTGCTGCAGGATCCAGTGCGAGCGCTCCGTTGCCGGGATGCGCTGTACCACATCCGGCGTCTCGTCGAGGTGGACGGCGTTGCCCCCGAACCCTTCGACCCGCTTGAGCACATAGCCAGTTAGGTCACCAGATAGGATCTCGGCGGGCACCCGATCGAGTGGTGTCGTCTTCGGCACGCTCGGCATCGTCATCCCCGTCATCATCCCCTTGTTGACCAGGAACTGGTCGGCGGGTGGCGGCCAGATCTCGACCCCGGCCTCGCGTGCACGCCGCAACGAGAAGGGCAAGGGCGGACCGAGTCGTACCTCATCGAACAACATCCGATTGTACATCCGTCGGATGGGTAACCGACCACCGGCCCCGTCGGGTCGGTAGAGACGACCGTCGGCGTCCTGGGTGATCGTGTGCGCATCCACGATGGGGATCCCGAGGGTTCGCTGTGTCGCCCGGAACTCGGTGAGGATATGCTGGTGCGCGAGTCGCACATCGACCATCGCGCAGATGTCGGGCGCGTGGCCACCGGTGATGCAGGCGCGTATGAACTCGAGGTAGGCCGTGCTATCCATCCCGGTGATGGTCCAATTGAGCCGTGTCGCCTCCGTGCGTCCGAGGACGGACATCGCGACGGCCACCCACGACTCCCCGTGATGCAGGTTCTGGATGAAGTGCGCCGGCACTGATTGCACCTCCACCAGTCGGACGGAGTGGTCGGGTTGCACGGCGAAATCGGCGAGGATGATGTGCGGCACGTCATCGACAGGTGATCGCCAGTCCTCCGGGACCGTTGACAGATCCGGCGGTGTCGCGCGTCGTTGCTGCACGATGTGCGCGATCACCATCTCGGAGGCACCGAGGAGGTCGCGGGTCAGTCGAGGCGGGAAGAGGACCGGCTGATCCGCCCACCGGAACCACGCTTCGCCGCAGTGGCGGTGCATCCTCTCCAGGAATGCCGCCCGATCGGCGGCGGTCAGGGAGGCACTCAGCGTGGCCTGTTTGGCCAGCACCTCCTCGTCTGGTGGGGATTGGTCGACGGCGGGCGACGATGCGGTGGGGTTCATCTGAGGCGATGTGGGACTCGTCATCGGCCCTCCGGGCGAGGACGCGCGATCGTAAACATTCCCCAATGCGTCCGAGATCTCCACCACTACACTCGGTGTAGTCGTCGCGGTGCCGCAGCCAGCGTATCTTCCGGAAATGCCGCTCAAGGTCCCCGCCACCGCCCCGACCCTCCTCATCCGCCGTCCGGCGTTCGAGGCCGCGCAGCTCACCCGTGCCGCCATCGACCGATGGCTCACCCTCACCGCGGACGAGTTCCGGGTGGAGGGCGACCTCATCGTGGTCGGTCCCGTCTATGACGATGCGGCGCTGCAGGAGCTGGTGACGGCGCTCGAGGAGGAGGGGTTGGTCTACTTCGACGACTTCTTCGAGCTCAGTGGGAACTGGCCGGCGTGGCTCGCGGTCTGGGCGACGGCCGAGCGCGGCGCCTGATCCGCAGCGCCTGAGGCGCCTGACCTACAGCGCCTGATCTACGGCGCGAGGCACCGATTCGGTCTCGCGCGGACCGTCCTCACTCGCTGGTGCGCGGTGTCCGCCGCGCGGCCCCGCCCCGCAACACCTCGCGGAAGAACGCGATCGTCTCAGGCCACGCCTGCTGCGACGCGGTGAGGTTCGCAGGCTGCTCCTGCGCCCGCAGGAACCCGTGCCCTGCCCCTTCGTAGACCTTGCTCGTGAAGCGTCCGCCGATCGCGCGCATCGTGGAGTCGGCCACCGGGATCGTCGCATTCACCCGCTGGTCGTTGCCGCCATAGAGCCCGAGCACCGGGACCTTCACCTTGGCGATCTCGGCCGCCGCGGGCGACGAGCCATAGTAGACGACGGCGCCGCCGAGTTCCGGCGCGCCGAAGACGGCGTGGTTGAACGACGCCGTCCCGCCCCAGCAGTACCCGACCACGCCGTATCGACGCACCGCCGCCGGCAGGGACATTCCATAGTTCGCCACGGCGCGCACCATCGCGTGCATCTTCTCTGGCGTCACGTTGCGGATGAGGGTGCGCGCCTGGTCGTACGCGAGCGAATCGGTCGTCGCGCCCCCGCGCTCCATCGAGAGGAGGTCGGGCGCGATCGCGATGTACCCCTCCGCGGCCAGCTGGTCCGCCACCGCACGCACCCAGGTCGAGAGCCCAAAAATCTCGTGGATCACAACGACGACCGGGGCGTTTCGGTTCACCTCGGGGTAGACGACCCATGCGGCGATCGAATCGCGGCTCCCCGCTGCGGTCGGGATCATCGCCCACTCCGCGTGTCGCGGGGACTGCTGGAGTCTCGCGGCGGCATCGGCGGCACCGGCGGCGATGCCGCGACCGGGCTGGGCGGTGTCTGTCGCGGGGGTGGTGGCGTTTCGCGCGGCGAGCAACGCCCCACTCAGGGCCAAGATCATCACACCGGTCGTCGGAATCCGCATTCGTCTGTGCTCCAGGAGAGGTGCGAGAGGAAAGAAGCGAGGAGGTGCGTCGTGGGGCGCGAAGATCGAACTTCGGTCGAGTCTCCGTCGATCGTCAGTCGAGCTGGTCCAACCAGTGGGCGACGCGCCCTTCCATATAGTACTCCGGCTGCCACGGGGCGCCGTTCACCCACCCGACGTGCCCGCCGCGCGGCGTGAAGTCGGTTGTCAGGCGTGGGTTCACTCGCGCGACCGCCTGCACCTGATCGAGCACCGCGGCGGGGAGGAAGGGATCGTCCACGGCGCTGAAGAGCAGTGTCGGCACGTGGATCGCGCCGAGGAAGCCGAGCGAACTCGATCGGGTGTAGTAGTCATCGGCGCCGGCGAAGCCGTGCGCGGGGCCGGTGAAGGCGTCATCGAACTCCCAGAAGGTCCGTGAGGCTGCCACCCGCGCCGCATCGACCGGCAGCGATGGATGGCGCGCCAGCGTCTCCGCTGCCTTCCGTCGCAGGGTGCGCACGAAGTGCCAGACGTAGACCTGTGAGAACCCGCGCTCGAGATGCCGGCTCCCGGCCCCGAGGTCGAAGGGCGTGGAGATCGCCGCGGCACGGCGGATCTCCGTCGGCACCTGCGCCCCCTGCTCGCCGAGCCACTTGCAGAGGACGTTCGCGCCGAGGGAGATGCCGGTGGCGACGATCGGCCGGCCCGGTTGCTCGGCGATGAGCCGACGGAAGAAGGCGTCGGCGTCCTGGGTCTCGCCGGAGTGGTAGAGCCGCGGCCGCTCGGGGATGCGCCCGTCGCAGGTACGGAAGAGCAGCAGGGCCGCCCCCCACCCGCGCGCACGCGCCTGATGCATCAGCCCCTGCGCGTACGTGGAGCGGATCGAGCCTTCGAGGCCGTGGAAGACCGTGAGCACGGGGGCGTCGGGGGTCCGTCCATCGAGCCGTGCGACGGAGACCGACGCACCGTCGGGCATCTCCCATCGCTCGATCCGGGTGTGGGCAGGCGCGAGGCGACGCGCGAGCTTCCCCCACACGGTCGGGAGATGCGGGCCCGGAAGCCACCAGGCGGGTCGGAACGGCGGAGGCGTGGACGTGGACATCGACTCGATAGATTCTAACGGCGCACCGGCACTTCACGTTCGCGCCGTGCACGTCCCGTCTTCCGCCTCGAGCCTTCAGCGTCCCTTCCCGTGGAAGTCCAGATCTTCGGTACCCAGAAGAGCCAGGATACCCGCCGTGCCCTCCGGTTCTGGAGCGAGCGGCGCGTGAAGGTGCACTTCGTCGACCTGAAGGAGCGCGCCGCGAGCAAGGGCGAGCTCCAGCGCTTTGTGCAGAAGTTCGGGCTGACGGCCCTCATCGATAAGACGAGCAAGCGCTACCAGGACCTCGGGCTCGGCGCCTCGCGCCTCTCCGACGAGCGGTGGCTGACCCTGCTCACTGAGGAGCCCCTGCTCCTCGCGCAGCCCCTCACCCGGTGGGGCGGGAAACTCACCCTCGGCCTCGCCGAGTCAGACTGGGCCGCGTGGGTCGCGGCGGAGCGTGGCACGTGATCTGGGCCTGGGGTGGCTTCCTTCTGTTGGTCGGCGTGATCCTCGCGCTCGACCTCGGCGTCTTCAACAAGCAGTCGCACGCGCCGACGCTCCGCGAGGCGCTGATCTTCACCGCCGGGACGATCATCCTCGCCGGCCTCTTCGCCGTGGCGCTGCGCGTCGGCTACGATGCGCACTGGTTCGGGCTTGGCGCCCACGTGGATGCCGTCGACGGCGTCATCAACGACGGTCGCACCGCGATGCTGAAGTTCCTCACGGGGTACGTGGTGGAGCTCAGCCTCTCGATGGACAACGTCTTCGTCATCGCGCTGATCTTCGAGCACCTCAAGGTGCCGCTGATGTACCAGCACCGCGTGCTCTTCTGGGGGATCCTCGGCGCCCTCGCGATGCGTGGCCTGATGATCGGGATCGGCGCGCAGCTGGTGGCGCGCTACCACTGGGTGCTCCTCGTCTTCGGTGTCTTCCTCGTGATCACCGGCCTGCGGATGCTCTTCGCTGACGAGGCCGCGGAGGAGGCGCAGGTCGAGAGCTGGGTCACGCGATGGTTGCGTCGGCATTTCCCCGTCACCGATCAGTTCCACGGCGAGCGCTTCCGGGTGCGCCTCGACGGGCGCACCGTGCTCACGCCGCTCGCCGTCGCGCTGGTGCTGGTCGAGACGACCGACCTCATCTTCGCGGTCGACAGCATCCCGGCGATCTTCGCGATCACCGCGGATCCGTTCCTCGTCTTCACCTCGAACGTCTTCGCGATCCTCTGCCTGCGATCGCTCTACTTCGGGCTCGCGGGGCTCATCGCGCGCTTCCGGCACCTCAAGGTCTCACTCGCGATCGTGCTCACGCTCGTCGGCGTGAAGATGCTCCTCGGCGAGCGCGTGCGGCATTGGCTGGGCGAGAACGCGAACCTCTATCTCCTGGCGCTGATCTTCCTGATCCTCCTCGGCGGCGGCGTGTGGAGCTGGGTGGCCGACCGTGGGCGCCCCCGCGACGCGCGCGACTAGCGCACGCCGCGGAGCTCCAGGAAGCGCGCCACCTCGTCCGGCGCCGTCACGACCTCGAGGTGGTCCGGCTTGAGCGCGAGTCGCACGACCACCGAATCGCCACCCGCAACCACCGCAATGGCATCGGTGAAGTCGCACTTGGCGCGCGCCGTCTCGGGAAGCTCATACCCGGGGATCGCGCTGTACTGAATGGTGTGGTCAGGGCCGAGGTCGGGACGCGCCTCGAGCCAGGTCACGCCACGGAAGACGAGGACCTCGTTGGGCTGCGAGGTGAACGGCGAATCCACCGCGGGAATCGCCGTGGCATCGGTCACGTCGGGCCACCAGTCGGCCACGAGGCAGCTCACCTCGAACCCTGGCTCGATCTCGGCGCGGTCCACGTGCGCGCGCACCGTCCCACCCTCGCGGAGCCGGACGTGGACCTCCCCGTTGACGAGGGCCCACCCCGCCCATCCGCCGCGCAGGCGACGGAAGGCGTCGAGGGAATCGGTATCGGCGATGAAGGTGTAGTCGTGGCGCATCGGGGCGGGTGGGGAGCGGTCGGACGGAATCCTCGCGAATCCCGGGCGTCACGGGCAAGCGCGGCAGGGTAGGATTCTCTGAACCTATGGCGTCACCCGCCTTTGCATCCCCTGTGCCTCAGACCAACCGTCTCCGCGGGCCGCGCCACGTGGTGGTGTGGCGGCGCTGCGCGTGCGTGCTGGGGCTGGCACTGGCCGTCGGAGCGACGACGGTCGTCGCGCAGGAGCCGGTGAGCCGCGCAGAACGCGCAGAACGCGTTGGTGCCGTGCAGGCGCTCGTCGAGGCCGCTGCCCAGCTGAACCGCATCGTCCCCCCCGCCCTCGGCGGCTACCGTGCGCGCCTCGAGAGCGAGATCTCCATCGGCAATCGCCGCGCGGAAGGGATGGAGATGGCGGTCTCGCTGGAGCAGGTCGCGAGTGATCTGACCTGGGACCGCACCGGTGCCTACGCCCAGCGCATCATCGGCTACCGCACCCAGTCGCTCGGTACGAACGTCGCGACGATCGGGTTCTTCCGATCGGGGTGGATCATTCCGTCGCTCTACGGCAATCGCCTCGCGCTGCTCTTCGGCCGCGACACGACCGAGGCGGGCCGACGCCGGCAGCAGCGGCAGGGACGCGATCCGCTGTACGCCGTGCATCCCTTGGCGACCGACCGCGCGCGCTACTACACCTACGCCGGGGGCGACACGGTGCAGATCCTGCGCACCCCCACCCGTGAGGTGCCGATCGTCCGTGTCACCGTGGCGCTTCGCCCCGACGTCCCGCCGGGCAGTGTGGTCTTCGTCGGCGACCTCGACCTCGACGCCTCCCGTGGGGCCCTCGTCCGGCTCCGTGGCTCCTTCGCCGTCATCCAGGCACCCGATCCTCAGCTCGGTCTGCTCCGGGCGGCGCGACCGGAGGGGATCGCGTACGTGGAGGCGGTGAACGCCGAGGTCGATGGCGCCTTCTGGCTACCGTCGTACCAGCGGTTCGAGGTGCAGGCCACCTCGGGGATGCTCGGGGAATCGCGCGGCGTCTTCCGGATCGTCACCAAGGTGGTGGATCGCGACATCACCGCGGTGCCCGTCGGCGTCACGGTCGGTGCGGCCGATGACACTCTCGCGGTGAAACCGTTTCGCCTGATCGTCGATGCGCCGGACTCCCTCGATGCCTTCCGTGCGTGGACCGCGCCGCTCGGTGGGCTCTCCACGGAGACGCGCGTCGAGGACTTCGACGACGTGGCGCCCAACCGCCTGCGCCCCGATGGCCCGCCGCGCGCAACGATTGAGACCGAACGGTTCAGCGACGTCGCGCGGTTCAACCGCATCGAAGGTCTCTTCGTCGGAATCGGCGGCGTCGTACGCTTCCGTGATGCGGCCCCGGGCGTCGCTCTGCGCGCGGCGGGCGGATACGCCCTGGGCGAGCGCACCGTGCGCGGCCGGCTCATCGCGGAACGTCGCCGCGAGGCATCGCAGTGGAGCCTCCGCCTGCAGCGCTCGCTCGACCTCACGAACGACTTCCGGAATCCGTTCGACTCCGGCACCACCCTCGGCGCCGTCTTCGGTCGCGATCCCTACGATTACGTGGACCGTCAGACCGCCACGGTCCAGTGGCTCCGCTTTCTCGGCGCGCGCCGCGGCGCACAGCTGCGACTCGAGACTGGATTCGCGCGCGATCGCGCGGTCACACCGAGTGTGGACCAAGGGCTCTTCGGCGACGACTTCCTCCCCAACCGCGCCGTAACGAGCGGGAGCTATCGGCGCACGATGCTCACCCTCGATCTTCGCCCTGACATCTCGCTCGAGTATCTGCGCCCCGGACTCGGCGCGCGGTTCCACTATGAGCGCGGGGATGGCGACCTCACCTATCAGCGCGCCGAGGTGCGGCTCACCGCGCGCCTGAACCCCGGCCCGTTCGTCGTCGCCTCACGCCTCGACCTCGGCGTCACCTCACCCGACGCGCCACCGCAGCAGCTCTTCGAGCTCGGCCAGAACCAGAATCTCCCAGGGTACGGCTACAAGGAGTTTGCCGGAGATCAGGCCGCCGTCTGGCGCAGTTGGCTCTCGTACACGCTCCCTGTCTGGCGCGCGCCAATCTACGTGAGCGATCGCCTCTGGTTCCCGCCGGTCGCTCCCGCGCTCGCACTCGGTCTACAGGCGGGGTGGACGCGCGCATCGACTGCGACCGCTGCGGCGACGGTCACGCAGCTCGGATCGGTGGTCACCGGCGACCCGCGTGCCTCGGCGAGTCTCACGCTGCGGATGTTCGGGGGGGCCTTCGGGGTGGGCGTCGCGCGCCCGATCGGGCAGACGGGGAAGCTGCGGTGGGTCTTCGAGTTCGGGCAGCGGCCGTAAGGTCACATCGATGATGCGGCGTGGTCACCACGAACGAACGTGTCCGGCGGATTCTGGTGTTCGCGCCGCGCCCTAGAACTCCCCGATGAACCCGATCTCCGGCTCCAGGAACTGATCGAACCGCTCCGCCACCGCGCCCTGCGCGTGGCTGATGAGCGCGCGCACGTCGGCCGCCGTCGCGCCGCCGAGGTTCACGAGGATGTTCGCGTGGATGTGCGAGATCTGCGCGCCGCCGATGCGGAACCCCTTCAAGCCGCACTGGTCGATCAGCCGGCCCGCCCCGACCCCTTCGATCTTCTTGAAGACCGAGCCCGCGCTCGGGTGATGCTCGAGCCACGGGTGCCGTGAGCCACGCCAGGAGAGGTTCTCCTGCATCACGCGGTGCATCGCCGCCGGGTCCCCCGGGGCGAGTGCGAAGGTGACGCCGAGGGCGATCTCCGTCCCGCCGTGCAAGCGCGAGATGTCGTAGCCGAATCCCATCGCCTCGCGGTCCACCGTCGTGCGCGTGCCGTCGGCGAGGAGGAGATCGACCGACTCCACCACCTCGGCGATGAACATCGTGCGCTCGCGCTCGGGTGCCGGCGAGAGGAAGTGCAGGTTCTGCCAGACGGCGCCGCCGACGGTGCTCGGGATCCCGACGTAGTGCTCGAGGCCGCTCCACCCCGCCGCGACGGTCTGCCGGATGAGGTCCGCGACCACGACGCCGCTCTCGGCGTGAAAGCGCCCACCCCCGAGGTCGGTGACGCCGCGGGCGATGTTCCGGATGACGAGGCCGCGGAACCCGAGGTCGCCGACGAGGATGTTCGCGCCGAGGCCGAGGACGAAGGTCGGGATGCCGGCGGCGCGGGCCGCCTCGAGGGCGGTGGCGAGTTCGTCCGCCGTGGTGGCATCGTACATCACGTCGGCGGGACCGCCGATCCTGAACGTGGTGTATGGAGCGATGGGCTCGTCGCAGCGCAGCCGCACCGCTCCCAGCACCGGCGCGAGCGCCGCCGCGACTTCCTGCGGCGCCAGGCGCCGTCCACCCGAACGTGACGAATCCATAGTGATGCGCGAAATCAATCGGTCGCCGCGGGCTCTCGCCAGCGGGAGCATCCCCGCCCCCTCGCGGAGGTGGCGTGTCCGCTCGGTCGTCGGGGTCGTCCTGGTGGCGCTCCTGGCTGCCCTCCCCCTCCGCGCCCAGCGCGCCGAGCTCGAGCGGTCGATCTCTCGGCAGGTGCTCCCCAACGGCCTCGAGGTGATCGTCGCGCCGGCACGCGGCGTCCCGCTCGCGACGGTCGAGCTGGTGGTCCGGAACGGCGCCTTCACCCAGCCCCCGGAGTACGCCGGGCTCGCGCACCTCTTCGAGCACATGTTCTTCAAGGCGAACGACGCCTACCCGGAACCCGACGCCTTCATGGACCGCGCCGCGAACCTCGGTGCGGTGTTCAACGCCACCACGCGCGAAGAGCAGGTCACCTACTACCTGACCGTGGTCGCCGATTCGATTGAAGGGGGGATGCGTTTCCTCTCCGCCGCGCTCCGGGGCGCTCAATTCCGCGCCGATGAGCTCGCGCGCGAGAAGGTCGTCGTGCTCGGCGAATACGACCGGGCCGAATCGTCGCCGTTCTTTCGGTTGGACCAGCGGATCGGGCAGGTGCTCTGGGGCGACTTCTGGAGCCGCAAGAACACGATCGGCGACCGCGACGTCATCTCCAACGTGACGTCGGAGCAGATGCGGACCATCCGCGACCTCTACTACGTGCCGAACAACAGCGCACTCGTCGTGACCGGGGATGTGGACCCGCGGGCCGTCGTGCGGCTCGCCGGTCAGGTCTTCGGCGACTGGTCGCGCGGCCCTGATCCCTTCACCCGCGCGCCGGTGCCAGCCGTGAAGCCCCTGTCGCGGAATGTGGCGGTGATCGTCGAGGAGCCGGTCAACGCCGCGACGGTACAGATCCAGTGGCACGGGCCCGGCGCGCGCGCCGACGAGGCCGCGACCTTCGCCGCCGACGTCTTCTCCGACATCCTCAACCAGCCCACCTCGCGCTTCCAGCGTCGGCTCGTCGAGAGCGGGCTCTGGCAGGGGGTGCTCGTGAACTACTACACGCTCGCGAACGTCGGGCCGATCACCGTGAGCGGGCAGACCGCGCCCGAGAAACTGCGTGAGGCGCTCGCCGTGCTCGATTCGGCGCTGGCTGAGACAGTGACGCCCGGGTACTTCACCGCAGATGAACTGGAAGCGGTGAAGGCGAATCGCGCCGTGACGACCGCCTTTGGGGCGGAGCGGGGCTCCGAGAACGCGCATACCATCGGGTTCTGGTGGAGCGTGCTGAGCCTCGACTACCACTTCCGGTACATCGACGAGATGGCACGACAGACACCGGCGCAGTTGCAGGCGTACGCGCGGACATACATCCTCGGCAAGCCGCGGGTGACCGGGGTGATGCT
>DAISWY010000023.1:0-11586 GCA_036826135.1 Gemmatimonadaceae bacterium
GCGGCGCCCTGGTGGCTGATCGGCATCTCGATGGTCGCCACGACCTTCTCCACCGACACGCCGAACCTCGTGACCGACCTCGTGCGGCAGGGGGGCGTCGCGGGGAACTGGGTCTGGTGGGCGTTCCTGCTCACCGGGATGGCGACGGTGATGTTCTACGCGCGGATGTGGCGCCGCTCGGGGGTGCTCACCGACCTCGAGTTCTACGAGATCCGGTACTCGGGGCGCGCGGCGAGCCTCGTGCGCGGCTTCCGCGCGGTCTACCTCGGCCTCGTCTTCAACATCGTCATCATGGCGACGGTGAATCTCGCCGCGGTCAAGATCGCGTCGATCCTCCTCGGCTGGGAGATGGAGCGGACGCTGCTCTGGTGCGCCGCGCTCAACGTGGGCTTCGCGGTGATCTCGGGACTCTGGGGCGTGCTCGTCGCGGATCTCATCCAGTTCGGAATCGCGATGACGGGGGCGGTCGCGGCGGCCTGGTTCGCCCTGCAACGGCCGGAGGTCGGCGGGCTCGCGGGGCTCTTCGCGAAGCTGCCGGCGGAGTCGTACGCCTTCCTCCCCGACACGGCGGATTGGAAGACCTTCGTCGCGGTCTTCCTCCTTCCACTGACGGTGCAGTGGTGGTCGGTCTGGTATCCCGGCGCCGAGCCGGGGGGCGGGAGCTATATCGCGCAGCGGATGCTCGCCTCGAAGAGCGAGAAGGATGCCCTCGCGGGGACGCTCTTCTTCAACGTGGCGCACTATGGGATGCGGACCTGGCCCTGGATCCTCGTGGCGCTGAGTTCGATCCTCGTCTTTCCAACGCTTGACGACCTCGCGCGCGCCTTCCCCGATGTGCCGCGGAACCTGATCGGCCACGACATCGCATACCCGGCGATGCTGACCTTCCTCCCTGCGGGCTGGCTCGGCCTGATGATCGCGGGGCTCCTCGCAGCGTACGTCTCCACGATCGTCACGCATCTGAACTGGGGCACGTCGTACCTGGTGCACGACCTCTACCGGCGGTTCCTGCGCCCCGATGCCGACGAGCGGCACTACGTGCAGGTCGGGCGGATGGTGACGGCGGGGCTGATGCTCGTCGCCGCGCTGGCGACGCGCTATCTCGACACGGCGTCGACGGGGTTCACCCTCCTCCTCTCCATCGGTGCGGGGACGGGGCTGCTCTACCTCCTCCGGTGGTACTGGTGGCGCGTGAACGCGGCGGCGGAGATCACCGCGATGGCGGCGTCGTTCGTGACGGCGATCGGGCTGCACCTCGCGAAGGGGCAGGGGATCGCGCTCGATGCGACGACGACGCTCCTCGTGACGGTCGCCGTGACGACGATCGCGTGGCTCGCGGCCGCCGTCCTCGGACCGCAGACCGATGCGGCGGTGCTGGAACGCTTCTATCGGCTCGTGCGGCCCGCGGGACCGGGGTGGGCCGCGGTGCGCGCCCGCACGGGGCTCGGCGCCTCGCCCGATTCCCTCCCGCAGGCGATGCTCGGCTGGGTGCTCGGGATCCTCTTCGTCTATGCGGCGCTCTTCGGCGTGGGCGCAGCACTCGCGGGGCGGAGCACGCTCGCGATGACCTGGGCGGTGGTCTTCGTCGGGAGCGGCCTTGGCGTGCGGTCGGTGCTGCAGGGCTTCTGGCGCGCCGCCGACGCGGCGTGAGCCGCGCGGCAGGGGACCTGTGATGACCGAGACGGCGCCCCGCGCCACCACGGCGGTCATCCTCGCGCGCGGTCTCGGCACACGGATGCAGGCGGAGGACGGCGCCGCGCTGAGCGCGGCGCAGACCGCCGCAGCCGCGGCGGGGGCGAAGGGACTCATCCCGGTGGCGGGGCATCCGCTCCTCGACCACGTGCTCGACGCCCTCGCCGAGGGTGGGGTGACCGATGTGGTCTTCGTCGTCGCCCCGGGAGAGGGGGCGATCCGCCGCCGCTACACCGTGGAGGCAAAGCCGACACGCCTGCGCGTGACCTTCGCGGAGCAGGCTGAGCCGAGGGGGACGGCGGATGCGCTGCACGCGGCGGAGGCGGCGGTCGTGGCGGTCGCGCCGCGCGATGCGCAGGGGCGCGCGCACTTCCTGATGTGCAACGCCGACAACCTCTATCCGGTGGAATCGGTGCGCGCCCTCGTCGCGCTCGACGGCCCAGGGCTCGTCGCCTACGAGGCGGGGGCGCTGATCGCGCAGGGGAACATCCCCGAGGATCGCGTCCGCGCCTTCGCGCTCCTCGACGTCTCACCAGAGGGTGTGCTGCGCGAGATCGCGGAGAAACCCCCGGCGGGGCATCCGCTCCTCCGCGCCGCGGAGAAGCTCGTCTCGATGAACCTCTGGCGGTTCACCTCGGAGATCTTCACCGCCTGCGCGGCGGTGCGCCCCTCCGTGCGCGGGGAGCTCGAACTGGTGGACGCGGTGCGGCGCGCGATGAAGCGCGGCGTCCGCTTCACCGCGGTACGACAGCGGCTCGGCGTGCTCGACCTCTCGCGCCGGGGCGACGTCGCGGCGGTGGAGCGCGTCCTCGCCGGCCGCGTCCCACGCCCCTGACGCGCCGTCGGTCCCCCTGATGGTCTGCGATCGATGACCGCGCGCACGCTCTTCGTCCCCGGACGGGTCGAGCTCTTCGGCAAGCACGTCGACTACGGCGGCGGGCCGTCGCTCACCTGCGCGGTCGAGCTCGGGATCACGGCGACGATCGAGCCGATCGACCGGCCGATCCTCGAGGTCGTCGACGAGGTCACGCATCGCCGCACGCGTGCCCCGCTGCGGCGCGACGCCCGCGCCACCGCCGCGCAGGGCGGCACGTACGTCGCGGCGGTCGCCCGCCGGATGTCGCGCGACTTCGCGCCGCTCCGGCACGGGGTGCGCGTCACCACGCGGAGCGACCTCCCGCGTTCCTCGGGGCTCTCGAGTTCGAGCGCGCTGGTGGTGCTCCTCACCATCGCGGTGGCGGAGGCGAACCGGCTCCGCGAACGCCGCGTCTGGCGCGATTACCTCTTCTCCCCGCTCGCGCTCGCCGAGTACGCGGCGGCGATCGAGATGGGTGGGCCGTGGGGGCCCTTCGCGGGGGACGAGGGGGTCGGGACGCGCGGCGGGGCGCAGGACCATATCGCGATCTGCTGCAACCTCGCGGAGCAGGTGGGGATGTACGCGTATCTCCCGGCGGCGGCGCTCGGGCGCGCGCCCTTTCCCGCCACGTGGAGCCTCGTGATCGCGGTGAGCGGGGTGAAGGCGACGAAGACCGCCGGGGCGATGGGGGACTACAACCGCGCCGCTGACGAGCTGCGTGGCCTGCTCGCCAGCTGGAACGCGGCGACGGAACGCACGGACCACTCGCTCCGCAGCGTGCTCGCCGCCGGGCCGGAGGCGCTCGAGCAGCTCACGCGCGTGGCGCGCGGCGGCGCGGACCCCGACGGCCTGCTCGCGCGTCTGGGGCAGTTCCGCGCGGAGACGGGGCGGATCGTCCCGGCGGCGTTGGAGGCGTTCCGCGCGGCCGACGCCCGCGGGCTCGGTGCGCTCGCGGTGGAGTCCCAGCAGCTCGCCGAGCTCGTGCTGCGCAACCAAGTGCCGGAGACGATGCTCTTGGCGCGCGCGGCGATGGATGCGGGGGCGCACGCAGCGAGCGCGTTCGGCGCGGGGTTCGGTGGCGCCGTCTGGGCGGTGGTCGACACCGCGGACGCCGAGGCGGTGACCGCACGGTGGCGTGCGCGGTATCTCCGCGCCTTCCCGGCCCGGGAGTCGCAGGCACGGTGGGTGACCGTGCGGCCCGGTTCCGGGGTACGATGGCCCTGATGACCGACCGGGCCCCGCTCGCTCCCACCGTGCGTGTGCTCGCCACCGTGAGTTTCCTCACCGACGTGGCGAGCGAGATGATCTATCCCCTCCTCCCGCTCTTCCTCTCCACCGTTCTCGGGACGACGGCCGCGGGGCTCGGCGTGATCGAGGGAGTGGCCGAGAGCGTGTCGGCGCTTCTCCGACTCCCCTCGGGGTGGTGGTCGGACCGAATCGGTCGGCGGAAACCGCTCGTCGTCATCGGGTACGGGCTCGCGGCGGTCGCGCGTCCGCTCATCGGGCTCGCGCAGACCACGGGGCAGGTGCTCGCGATCCGCGTGACGGACCGGTTCGGGAAGGGAGTGCGGTCCGCGCCGCGTGATGCGCTGATCGCGGACGCGGTCGCGCCGGAACATCGCGGGCTTGCGTACGGCCTGCACCGCGCGGCGGACTCCGCGGGGGCGGTGGTCGGGCCGCTCCTCGCGTGGGCGCTCCTGCACTTCGGCTGGGTCGAGCTGCGCACGCTCTTCCTCTGGGCGGCGGTGCCTGGGCTGCTCGCGCTGGCGATGGTCGTCTGGTGGGTGCGGGAAATCCCGGCGCCCGGGCGGGCGAACGGTGTGGCCGAGCCGAACGGCGTGTCGCTGAACGGCGCGTCGCCGCTCGCGTCCGTCGTGTCGTCCTCCGCCGCGGCGTCCTCTGTGGTCGGTGCCGAGGCGGTGGGAGCGGACCGCGCGCTCCTCGACCGCGTCGACGGCACGCTCGGACCCGTCTTCTGGCGATTCCTCGGCGTGCTCTTTCTCTTCACCCTCGCCGCCTCCAGCGATGCCTTCCTGCTGCTGCGCGCCTCATCGCTCGGCGTGAGCGTGTCGCAGATTCCGATCCTCTGGGCGCTGCTGCACGTCGTGAAATCGGGGACGAACATCGTCGGGGGCCGTCTCTCCGACCGGATCGGTCGACGCCCGCTCATCCTCGGCGGGTGGGCGGTGTACGCCCTCACCTATCTCGGCTTCGGGCTCGCGACGGCGACGTGGCAGATCTGGGCGCTCTTCCTCGTCTATGGGCTCTATTTCGGCGCGACCGAAGGGGTCGAGAAGGCCCTCGTCGCGGATCTCGTGCCCGAGGATCGGCGTGGTGTCGCGTTCGGCTGGTTCAACGCCGCGCTCGGCGTCGGCGCGCTCCCGGCGTCCATCGGTTTCGGGATTGCCTGGGAGCGTCTCGGGGCGGCGACCGCGTTCTGCGCCGCTGCGGCGGTGGCGGGGGCGGCGACGCTCCTGCTCGCGGTCGCCGTCCCCACGGACCGTCAGCAGCAGCGCGAGCCGGGCCGCTCGTAGCGCGCCGCCAACCGCTCGGCGATGAACTCGCCTTCGCCGAGCGGGGCGCGGTCGGGGTGGCACGCCCGATGGTGCGCCAGATAGGCCGAATAGTCGGGCGCCCCGAGGATCCGCCGGAGCGTCGCGGCGGCGCGCGCGAGCCACTCGCTCATCGGCGGACCTTGGACCCGTTCGGGCCGATGGTGCGGTCGAAGAGTTCGAGGATCCGGCGATACTCGTCCGTCCACGAGCTCGGGCGGACGAAGCCGTGGTCCTCCACGGGATAGACCGCCATCTCCCAATCGACCTTGCCGAGCTCGATGAGCCGCTGCGCGAGGTGGACGACGTCCTGGAACTGCACGTTGGTGTCCACCATCCCGTGCGCGATCAGCAGGGGGTCGACGAGCCCCTCGGCGAAGAACATCGGCGAGGAGCGGCGATACGCGAGCGTATCGGTCTGCGGGAGGTTGAGGATGCGGCCCGTGTAGCCGTGGTTGTAGCTCGCCCAGTCGGTGACGGAGCGGAGCGCCGCGCCGGCGCCGAAGTACTCGGCCTTGGTGAAGAGCGACATCAGCGTCGTGAAGCCGCCGTAGGAGCCGCCGTAGATCCCGATCCGCTCCGGCGCGATCCCGTGCGCGGCGGTCAGGTACTTCGACCCCGCCACCTGGTCGTCGATGTCCGCGCCCCCCATCCAGCGGTAGATGGCGGTGCGCCAGTCGCGCCCGTACCCGGCGGAGCCGCGGTAGTCGATGTCGAGGACGGTGTAGCCGCGCTCGGCGAGGAGATGGTGGAACATGAACTCGCGTGCGTACGTCGACCACCAGTTGTGGACGTTGTGCAGGTAGCCCGCACCGTGCACGAAGATCACCGCCGCGCCGTTCGACGCCTTCCCGAACGCCTTCGGCTCGTAGAGCCGCGCGGGGACCTTCACGCCGTCGAGCCCATCGACCATCACGATCGGCGGGACCTTCCACGCGTACGACCGGAACTCGGCGGTGGTGCTCGCGGTGAGGCGGGCCATCGCGGATTCCGCGTCGCCGGCGCGCGCGAGGAAGAGCTCGGGGGGCGTGTTCGGCGTGGAGTAGACGGTCGCGAGGCGTTGGCGATCGATGGGGTGGATCACCGGGGCGTGGCCGCCGTCGCCGGCGGTGAGGCGCGTGCGGGGCCCGCCGCGCATCGGCATCCGGTACGCCTGCCGCGTGAAGGGCGAGGGTTCCGAGGTGACGAGCTCGAACGAGACGCCGTCGGGGCTCCGAACGACGTCGAGGACCTCCCACGCGCCGCTGGTGAGCGCCGTCTTCCCCGTGCCATCGGCGCGCACGGAGTAGAGATGGCTGTAGCCGCTCTCCTCGGAGACGAACCACGCGGCGCCCTCCGGCGTCCACCCGATGCAGCCGTAGCAGGGGCCGTTCACCCAGGCCTCATCTCGGAGTTGGTCGAGCAGCCTCGTGGTGCCGCCGCGCGCGGCCACGGCCCAGAGCCACCGATGCTTGAAATCCGCCGAGGTGACGAAGACGAGCGCGTGCGCGCCGTCGTCGCTCCAGTCGCCGACGCGGACATCGCCCGCAGTGCCGCCCTCCGGGGCGAGCCGGAGCCAGGTCACCGCGCCGGTGGCGAGGTCGAGGTGTCCGACCTTCGTGACGCCCTGCGCATCGCCGACCTTCGTGCGGCCCGGAATCATCCGCGGGTAGCCGTCGGGGGTGATGTAATCGGGGACATCGGAGCCGCGCGCGTTCTGCGGCGGCGTGTAGGTCGTGATGAGGGCCGCGTTCGCGGCGGGGGAGACGGTGACGCTGCTGATGCGTTCGGCCGTCGGGATCCAGACGGTCGGGAGCCGCCGCGCCTCGGCGGCCGTGCGGGCCGCCTTGGCGATCGAGTCGGCCTTGAGCTCGTCGCGCACGACCTCGAGGAGGAATCGCTGCTGCGCCGCGAGGGCGGCGCGCTGCGGCGTCGGGGCTTCCGGGTCCTTCGGCGCCGCCCCGCTGCGGATGTCAGTCAGCTGACGGGTGAGCCCCGTGGTGACGTCGAGCGCGTAGACGTTGTTCTCACGCACGAAGAGCAGGGTGCGTCCGTCGAGTCCGGGCTGCGCCTCGGTCTCGGTCGCATTGGTCTGGGTCAGGCGCCGCAGTGTGACCGTCGTGCCGATGCGGCTCCGCAGCCAGAGGTCACCGTTCGCGACGACGGCCTCGGCGCGGCCACCACGCGGGGCGGCCGTGGCAGCGGTCCAGGCGCGGCCCTCGGCGAGCATCGGCGCGACGGAATCCATATGGGCGTCCGTCACGCGCTCCGGTGTCGCGCCAGCGCGTGCAGCCACCCGGTACGGCTGCAGCTCCTCGTTCCACGCGGCGCCCGGCGCGAGCCACCGAAAGTAGAGCCACTGCCCGTCGGCGGAGAAGCGGACGTTCTGCGGTTCACGCCCGTAAAGCTCGGGGCCGCGCATGATGTTGCGCACGGACAGGTCGAACGGTGCGGCAGGCGCCTGCGCGGACGTGGCGACGGGCACCGCGGCCAGCAGCGCGGTCAGTGCCGACGCGAGTGACCGCGTGGCGCGAGGGGCGGTGTGGCGCGTGGGCATCACGGTGGGGGTCGGTGCGGTGTCGTGGTGGCGGCGCATACGAGACCTCAGAAGGGCGGGGCGTTGAGCTCGACACGCATCTCGGCCGTGACGGTGCCGCGCGGGATCGCGGGGAACTCCGTCGTCTGCATCGGTTTGCGACCACCCAGCACGTGGAACCACTCGCGGGCGGAGTCGATGAGGATGATGAGCACCGCGACGAGGAAGATCCCCGCGACGGCGGCGTCGAGTCGGTCGTTGAAGAGGAGGCGGGCGGCGCCGGCGGCATCCTTCACGCCGGGCGGGAGCTGTCCCGCGGCGAGCGCGGCCTGCACCGCGTCGGCGTGCGCGAGGAAGCCGACGCGCGGGTCGGGAGAGAAGAGCTTCATCCACCCGGCGGTCATCGTCACGACGACGAGCCAGCACATCGGGAGGAGCGTCATCCAGGCGTATCGCGCCTTCCCCATCTTGATGATGACCGTGGTCCCCAGACACAGCGCGACGGTGGCGAGGAGCTGGTTCGCGATGCCGAAGAGAGGCCAGAGAGAGTTGATCCCGCCGAGCGGGTCGGTCACGCCCTGGTAGAGGAAGTAGCCCCAGGCGGAGACGAAGAGCGCCGAGGCGAGCAGGACGGCGGGATACCAGGAGACGCGACCGAACGGCGCCCAGAGGTGCTTGCCGAGGTCCTGCAGCATGAAGCGGCCGACGCGGGTGCCCGCGTCGAGCGTGGTGAGGATGAAGAGCGCCTCGAACATCACGGCGAAGTGGTACCAGAGGGCCATCGCCCCGTCGCCCCCGAGGACGTCGGCGAAGATCTTCGCCATCCCGACGGCGAGCGACGGGGCGCCGCCGGTGCGTGAGAGGAGGGAGGTTTCCTCCACCTGAGCGGCGAGGGTGGTGAGATCGGCGGGGCTCAGGGTGAACCCCCACCCGGCGATCACCTGTGCGGCGCCCTCGGCGGTGGTGCCGATGATGCCGGCCGGCGAGTTGATCGCGAAGTAGATCCCCGGGGTGAGGACGCAGGCGGCGATGAGCGCCATCGTCGCGACCATCGATTCCGTGAGCATCGCGCCGTAGCCGACCATCCGGGCGTCGGTCTCGTTGGCGAGGAGCTTCGGCGTGGTGCCGGAGGCGATGAGGGCGTGGAAGCCGCTGATCGCGCCGCAGGCGATGGTGATGAAGACGAAGGGGAAGACCTTCCCCGCGAAGACGGGGCCGGTGCCGTCGACGAAGCGGGTGACGGCCGGCATCTGGATCGGCGGGAGGACGAAGAGGATGCCGCCGGCAAGCGCGACGACGACGCCGATCTTCACGAAGGCGGAGAGGTAGTCGCGCGGCGCCAGGAGGAGCCAGACGGGCATCACCGCCGCGGCGAAGCTGTATGCCATCAGGGCGAAGGCAATCGTCGTCCCCGAGAGCGTGAAGGTGCCGGCGAGCGTCGGGTGCTGCGCGACGTACCGGCCCGCGTAGAGTGCGACCACGAGGAGGAGGATGCCGATCGCGCTCACCTCGAGTACGCGTCCGGGCCGCAGGTACTTGAGGTAGATCCCCATCAGCATCGCGATGGGGATCGTGAGGCCCACGGTGACCACACCCCACGGGCTCTCGGCGAGCGCCTTCACGACGATCAGCGCCAGCACCGAGATGAGGATGATCATGATGCCGAGTACCGCGACGAGCGCGGTGAAGCCGGCGACGGGGCCGATCTCGTCCTTGACCATCTGGCCCAGCGACTTGCCGTCGCGGCGCACGGAGGAGCAGAGGATCACCATATCCTGCACCGCGCCACCGAGGACGACCCCGACGATGATCCAGAGGGCTCCGGGGAGGTAGCCGAACTGCGCTGCGAGGGTCGGGCCGACGAGGGGTCCGGGGCCCGCGATGGCGGCGAAGTGGTGCCCGAAGACGATCCACTTGTTGGTGGGGACGAAGTCGCGGCCGTCGGCGCGGAGCTCAGCGGTCGTCGCGCGGTCGGGGTCGAGGGCGAAGACCTTCGCGGCGAGGATCTTCGAGTAGAAGCGGTAGCCGACGGCGTAGGTGCAGACGGCGGCGGTGAGGAGCCAGGCGGCGCTGATCGTCTCGCCGCGCCGCAGCGCGAGGACGCCGAAGGCGGCGGCGCCGACGAGGGAGACGACGGCCCAGACGAGGGCCTGCATCCAACGGGTCATGGGGGGTCCGGGGTCGAGGTGCGCGGGGAATCGTAGCCCCGGCAGCGGGGGGCGGGGAGGGGCACCGGGACGGCGAGGTACAGCGCCCCGCGTCGCGGTGCCGACGTGCCGGCGCCCGGAGGGTGCCGGGATGCGTGGAGGGGGGCGTGGTCTCCCGTTAGCTTCCTCGATGTGACGACACGCCATCTCGTGACCCTGATTCCCGGTGACGGCATCGGTCCCGCCATCACCGATGCGACTGTCCGCCTCCTCGAGGCCGCCGGCGCCCCCCTCGACTTCGAGCGCCACCTCGCCGGGATGGCCGCCGTCGAGGCGCACGGTGACCCGCTGCCCGAGGCGACCCTCGCCTCCGTCCGCCGCACGCGCCTCGCGCTCAAGGGGCCGCTCGAGACCCCGGTGGGGAAGGGGTTCCGCTCCATCAACGTCGCGCTCCGCAAGGAGTTCGATCTCTACGCGAACGTCCGGCCCGCCCGGTCGGTCCTCCCGGCGGGACGGTTCCCTGACGTGGACCTCGTCCTCGTCCGCGAGAACACGGAAGGGCTCTATATCGGGATCGAGAACTACGTGAAGGTCGGTGACGACCCGCACGCGCTCGCGCAGTCGGTGGCGGTCGTGACGCGGGCCGGCGCGGAGCGCGTCATCCGCTACGCCTTCGAGTACGCGCTGCGCCACGGGCGCCGGCGCGTGACGATCGTCCACAAGGCGAACATCCTGAAGTGCTCGCAGGGGCTCTTCCTCGAGACGGGGCGGCGCGTGGCCGCCGAGTACGCGGGCCGCGTCGAGAGCGACGACCGCATCGTCGACGCCTGCGCGATGGAGCTGGTGATGCGCCCCGAGCGCTACGACGTGATCGTCACGACGAATCTCTTCGGCGACATCCTCTCCGACCTCACCTCGGGGCTCGTCGGCGGGCTCGGTCTCACGCCGGGCGCGAACATCGGCGTCGACTGCGGGATCTTCGAGGCGGTGCACGGCACGGCGCCCGACATCGCCGGCCGCGGCGTGGCGAACCCCACGGCGGTGATGCTCGCCGCCTGCCAGCTCCTCGACCACATCGGCGACGACGCGCGGGCTACGCGGATCCGCGCCGCCATCGAGGCGACGCTCCGCGAGGGGCGTATCGTCACGCGCGATGTGGGCGGCGACGCCGGGACCGACGCCTACACCGACGCGGTCATCGCCCGTCTGGCGTGAGACTCCTCCAGGTCTCTGACGTCCACTTCGGGCGGCACGCTGTCGCCGCGCACATCACCGCCGTCACCCGGCGCGTGGTCGAGGGCCGGTACGATGCCGCCGTGGTCTGCGGGGACCTGACGCAACGCAACTTCCGCAGCCAGTTCCGCACCGCGCGCGCCTGGCTCGACGCCCTGCGGCTGCGGATTCCGGTGCTCGTCGTGCCGGGGAACCACGACGTCGCCTGGTGGTGGCAGCCCGTCGGGCTCGGTCTGCGCTGGCCGCTGCTGCGTGGCTACCGCCGTTGGATCGAGGCCGACGAGGAGCCGACGCTGCAGCTCCCCGGCGTGACGCTCGTCGGCCTCAACTCCTGCCACGGGGTGCAGCCCTACACCCTCACGCGCCGGCTGCGCGACCTGAGCGTGGTGGGGGCGCTGCGCCCCGCGCAGTGGGCGAAGGCGCGCGCCGTCTTCGCGGCGGCGCCGGCGGGGGACCTTAAGGTCCTCGTCTTCCATCACAACCTCCTGCGAGGTGATCTCTCGCGGCGCTGGGGACTCACCGACCGCGCGGACGGGATCGCGCACGCCCTCGACACGGGGGCGGACCTCGTCCTCAACGGCCACGACCACC
>DAISWY010000023.1:11686-15911 GCA_036826135.1 Gemmatimonadaceae bacterium
ATCGCGCACGCCCTCGACACGGGGGCGGACCTCGTCCTCAACGGCCACGACCACCAGACGCGCATCGAGGCGGTCGACGCGCCGGGCGCACGCCGAATGGTCGTCTCGCAGGTCACCACGCTCTGTGATCGCCGGCGCGGTGGGCTCCCTGCGGCGATCCAGGAGATCGAGGTCGAGGCCGCCGCGCTGACGGTACGCGCCTGTGCCTGGGATGACGCGGTGGGCGACTTCGTGCCGCGCGGCGACCGGGTCTTCCCACGATGAGCGACGCCCCGGAACTGCAGCTCGGGTTCGGGTTCACCGAGTCCCCTCCCGCGACCGAGGCGCTCGACGCCGAGGACGCGGCGTGGGAGGCGGAGGAGGCGGCCCGCGCGGCTGACGCCTTCCTCGGCAAGCTGCAGTCCCTCGGCCTGCAGCACGTCCGGCGCCTCGTCCTCACCCGGAACCGGTCGGTGCTCATCACGCTCAAGGGGTTCGACCTCCGCGTGCACGAGGGGTATGCGTCCGCACCGACGGAGATCCATCTGCAGATCGTGCGCTTCGTGATGGCGCGGCGCGACTGGGAGCGGCAGGCGGCGCGCGAGGCGATCGTCGCGTACCCGCTGCCGCGGCACACGACCCCGCCCCGCGCGCCTGAGCGCACGCATCCGGAGGACGAGGCGCTCGCGGAGCAGTTGGCCGAGTGGCACACGCGCTTCAACGGCGAGCGCTTCGCCGCCCGGCTGCGGCCCGTGCCCATCCGCGTCTCGCGGCGGATGGTGCGTCGGCTCGGGCACTACGCCCCCGGTGTGGAGGGGGGCGGGGCGGAGATCGCGATCTCCGCGCGGCACCTTCGGCGCGACGGTCTCGCCTCGGCGCTGGAGACGCTGCTGCACGAGATGGTGCACCAGTGGCAGCACGAGAGCGGGTTGCCGATCGACCACGGGGCGGAGTTCCGGCGGAAGTGCCGTGAGGTGGGGGCCGTGCCGAGCGCGAAGCGCGCGGTCTGCTGAGGGCGGGGCCCGGTCCGAGGTCTCCGCGTCGCGTGTCGACGTGAGCCCGACGCGCCGTCGCGGTCCGATTCTCGTCCAGTGAGAGCGGAGGTCCCGGACATTAGATTTCCGGTGTCTCCTCACCGGACTTTCCGATGGCTCTCACGACCGATACCCCGACCTTCCTCGCCTCCCCCGACCTCCGGCCGCGCGAGGGGGACCTCTTCAATATCGACGCCGCGCTGACCGAAGAGGAGCGTGCGATCCGCGACTCCGTCCGCGCCTTCGTCGACGAGAAGGTCCTCCCAATCATCGGCTCGTGCTACGTCGACGGCCGCTTCCCGAAGGAGCTGATCGCCGAGATGGGGGCGAACGGCTACTTCGGCGCAAACCTCCCCGAGGAATACGGCTGCGCCGGCCTCAGCAACGTCGCGTACGGGCTGATCATGCAGGAGCTCGAGCGCGGCGATTCGGGGATCCGGTCGTTCGCCTCCGTGCAGGGGGCGCTCGTGATGTATCCGATCTACGCCTTCGGCTCCGAGGCCCAGAAGCGGCACTACCTCCCGAAGATGGCGGCGGGCGAGATCATCGGCTGCTTCGGGCTCACCGAGCCTGACTACGGCTCCAACCCGGCCGGGATGATCACCCGGGCGCGCCAGCAGGCGGACGGCACCTGGATCCTGAACGGCGCGAAGATGTGGATCACGAACGGCTCCACCGCGCAGGTGGCGGTCGTCTGGGCGAAGACGGAGGACGGCGATGAGAGCGGGAAGTCGATCCGCGGCTTCCTCGTGCCGACCGATGCGAAGGGGTTCACCGCCAAGGGGCAGAAGGGGAAGCTCTCCCTCCGCGCCTCCGACACGAGCGAGCTCGTCTTCGACAACGTGCATCTCCCCGCCGACGCGATCCTGCCGAACTCCGGCGGCCTGAAGAGCCCGCTGATGTGCCTCACGCAGGCGCGCTACGGGATCTCGTGGGGCGCCCTCGGCGCCGCCATCGCCTGCTACGAGGAGGCGCTCTCGTACAGCAAGGAGCGCGTGATGTTCGGGCGGCCGATCGGCGGCTTCCAGATCCAGCAGGTGCGGCTCGCCGACATGCTCACTGAGCTCGTGAAGGGGCAGCTCGTCTCGTTGCACCTCGGCCGGATGAAGGACGCCGGCACCTTCACGCCGCAGCAGGTCTCGTTCGCCAAGCGCAACAACGTGAACATCGCGACCGACATCGCACGTGAGGCGCGTCGTCTCCTCGGCGGCAACGGCATCATGGCCGAGTATGCGAGCATGCGGCACATGGCGAACCTCGAGAGTGTGTACACCTACGAGGGGACGCACGACATCCACAGCCTCATCCTCGGGCAGGCCGTGACGGGGATGAACGCCTTCGGCGGCTGATCGCCGGGCGCCTCGTGAGCATCCCGCCGACCACGTCGCGCGGGAAAGACGCTCCCAGGTCCGGGTAATCCCCGGATTGGGAGCGTCGGTCGTTCGGGCCATCGTGCGGGGCGCACTCACCCACGACAGGATTTCTCATGCCCGTGCTCCCCGTCCGCACGCTCGCCGCTCTTGGCGCGGCGATCGCCCTCTTCACCGTCGTCGCCTGCGATGACGACGGGATTACCCCGCTCGCCCCGCAGCGCGGCGCGCTGACGCTGCTCCTCACCGACGCCCCCGGCGACATCCGCAAGGCGGTGGTGACGATCGAGAAGATCTACCTCCAGCCGGATTCGAACTACGACGCGGCCGCCGACCGCGTCGTGCTGATGGACGACCCCATCACGGTCGACCTGCTCACGCTCGCCGACACGACGCAGGCGATCGTCGATTCGCTCGCGATCCCCGCGGCGAACTACGCGCAGCTCCGCTTCGTCATCAGCGGGGCGTACATCGCGGTGGAGGGGGCGGACACCGCATCACGCCTGATTTACGCCACCTCGACCACGTATGCCGGGCTCCCCGCCGGGACGACGCCGGACGGGCAGTTGCTCACGCCGAGCTGGGGCTCGTCGGGGTTGAAGGTGCAGCTGCCGGGGAATGCCCTCACGATCGTGGACGACAGCACCACCACGCTGCTGATCGACTTCGACGTCTCGCAGAGCTTCGGCAAGGCCGCGGGGCAGTCGGGGAACTGGATCATGAGCCCGATCATCCGGGCGACGCGTCCGCCCACCACCTGAGCGGACGGGCCCTCGCGCGATGCCGGGCGAGGCCCCGTCGTGGTGCGCGCGCCGCCCCCGTCGCGCGCGCTACGTGCGGGCCTTGCCGTACCGCTGCTGCAGGGTGCGCCGCACCCACTGGGGCATATACCGCAACGCGAGGACGATCGCTTGATAGCGTTTGCCGGGGACGACGACGACGGGGCCGCCGGCGTGTGCGGCCTCGAGCGACTCGCGGACCACACGGTCCGCCTCCATCCATGCCCAGGCCGGGATCCCGACCGTCTTGTCGATGCTGGCCCGGTCATGGAACTCGGTGTGCGTGAACCCGGGGCAGAGCGCCTGTACGGTGACGCCGGTCCCCTCGAGCTCCATCGCGAGGGCCTCGCACATCACGCGCTCGTAGGCCTTGGTGGCGCAGTAGTTGACGTTCCCGGGGCTCGCGGTGAATGACGCGACCGAGGCGACGTTGATGATCATCCCGCGCTTCCGCGTGACCATCCCCGGGAGGACGGCGCGCGCGAGGCGCATCGGGGCCATCACGTGGAGCTCGAGCATCGCCCGCTGCTCGGGCTCGGGCCGGGTGACGAGCCGGCCCTTCGTGCCGAAGCCGGCGTTGTTGACGAGCATCGCGACGCGGGTGTCCTCGGCGAGCCGCGCGGCGAGCGGGGTGACGCCGGCCTCGCTGGCGAGGTCAGCGGCCCACGGTTCGGCGGTGATCCCGTGCCGGCCGGCGAGTTCGTCGGCCAAGGCGCGGAGCCGGGCGCCGTCGCGGGCCACGAGGACGAGGTCGTAGCCGCGGGCGGCGAGCTGCGCGGCGAATTCTCGGCCGAGGCCGGCGGAGGCGCCGGTGACGACGGCGAGGGGGCGGGAGGGAGCGGAGGCGTGCATACGTCAATCTACCGCCGCCGCGGGATCCGCGGGTGCGCAGGTCGAGCCGCGTCTGCTACATTTGCGCGATGGGCGTCATCCAGGCCGCCATCCCGATCTTCTTCGTCTGCATCGCGCTCGAGCTCCTCTGGAGCCAGCGCGCCGGGCGGCGCATCTCGCGCCTGAACGACGCGCTCTCCGACCTGAGCTGCGGGGTGCTGAGTCAGCTCGC
>DAISWY010000023.1:16011-20791 GCA_036826135.1 Gemmatimonadaceae bacterium
GAGGAGTACAACCTCTCGGTCGCGCTCCGGCAGGCCTCGATTGGGAAGGCGATGACCTGGGTGTTCTATCTCCCGCTCGCGCTCATCGGGATGCCGTGGCAGCTCTTCGTGGTGAGCCACGGGCTCAACCTGATCTACCAGTTCCTCATCCACACGCGCGCGGTGGGGACGATGGGCCGACTCACGGAGTGGGTGCTGAACACGCCAAGTCATCATCGCGTCCACCACGGCGTGAATCCCAAGTATCAGGACAAGAACTACGCCGGCGTCTTCATCGTCTTCGACCGGTGGTTCGGCACCTTCCAGGTCGAAGAGGAGGAGCCCGTCTACGGGATCACGAAGCCGCTGCGGAGCTGGAATCCCCTCTGGGCGAACCTGCACGTCTTCGTGCAGATGGCCCGTGATATCCGCCAGACGCCGGCGTGGCGGGACCGCTGGCGGATCGTCTTCGGTCGGCCTGGGTGGCGGCCAGCCGCCCTCGGGGGGCCCGAGCGCCCGCCGGAGGTATCGACGGCGACGTTCGAGAAGTTCGACCCGCCGGTCCCGGGCGCGCTCGCCGCGTATGGATTCGTCCAGTTCACGGTCGCGCTCGTGGCGGCCTTCCTGATCCTGCGGCAGGCCGCGCAGGGGATCGACGCCGGGCTTGCCGCCGCGTCGTTCTTCGTGGTGGTCGCGTTGGCTGGGGTCGCGGGGGTGTTCGAACGGGCCCAATGGGCGCGTCCCCTCGAGACGGCGCGGTTGGTGGCGTTGGGAGGGGTCTGCCTCGCGCTCGGACTGACGGCGGCGGCGCCGGTTGCGGTCGCGTGGGGAGGCGTCACGTTCGCCGTGGTCTCCCTCGTCGTCCTCTGGCGGTACCGGCGGGTCCTCACCGAGGTCGAGCTCGCGCCGATCATGTGAGCGGGCGGGGGGTGGCGTGCCCGAGTCACTCCCATCGCCCAAGACCGCTCGGTAGCTTTCGCGGGTCGCTCACCTGGACCCCTTCGTGAAGATCGCCGTCTGCCTCAAGCGCGTCCCCGACATGGACGTCCGCTTCAAGATCGCCCCCTCCGGCACCGCCGTGGATGAATCGGGGCTCAAGTTCGACATCTCCGACTTCGACGGGTATGCCGTCGAGGCGGCGCTCCAAATCAAGGAGAAGCTGAACGCCGGCGAGGTCGTCGTGATCTCGCTCGGCGGCGACGTCGTGCAGGAGACGCTGCGCAAGGCGATGTCGATGGGCGCCGACCGCGCGGTCCAGCTCAAGCACGACGCACCGGTGGTCGACTCGTTCGCCATCGCGTCCGCGCTCGCCGCCGAGCTCCGGGACGGCGGGTATGACCTGATCATGTTCGGCCGGATGTCGATTGACACCGCGCACGGCGCCACCGGTGCCATCGTCGCGGAGCAGCTCGGCCTCCCCTGCGTGAACGCGATCTCGAAGCTCGAGTTCGATGGGCGCACGGCGAAGATGCGCCGCGAGCTCGAGGGGGCGTACGAGCTCGTGGAGTGCGCCCTCCCCGCCGTCGTGACGATCGACGAGGGGATCGCCCGGCCGCGGTACCCCTCGCTGAAGGGGATCATGGCCGCCAAGAAGAAGCCGCTCGAGACCAAGCCGGCGCAGCTCCCCGCCGCGCGACTCACGCTCGACGCCCTCGCCCTGCCGCCGGAGCGCGCCGCCGGCCGCATCATCGGCGAGGGGCCCGCCGCCGTCCCCGAACTCGTCCGTCTCCTCAAGGAAGAGGCGAAGGTTCTCTGATGTCCACCAACGTCCTCGCATTCGCCGAGACCCGCGGCGGCGATCTCCGCCGCGCCGCCCTCGAAGCTGTCACCGCCGCCCGCGCCATCGCGGACGCCCGGGGCGGGCAGGTCCACGCCGTTCTCTTCGGCGCGCCGGGAATCGGTGCGCACGCCGCCGCCCTCGGGGCGCACGGCGCCGACGCGGTGCTCGTGGTCGAGCACGCGGCCTTCGCGCAGAACAACCCCGAGGCGGTGAGCGCGACGCTCGCCGCCCGGATGGGCACGGGGTATGGCGCCTTCGTCTGCGCCGCGTCCGCCACCGGTAAGGACCTCGCGCCGCGCGTCGCCGCGAAGCTCGGGGTGCCGCTCGCCTCGGACGTCACCGCGCTGACGGTGCAGGGCGAGGCGATCACCGTGACCCACCCCGGCTACACGGGGAAGATCCTGCAGACGATGACCCTCACCGCGTCGCCTGCCGTGGTGAGCGTGCGGCCCGGTGCCTATCTCCCCGCGGCGAACGCGAAGGCCGGCGCGGTCGAGTCGCTCGCCCCGGCAGGGGATCCGGCGGCCGCCCGCGTGCGGGTGACGGAGACCGCCGCCGGGAACGCCGCGAAGCTCGACCTCGGTGAGGCGCCGGTGATCATCTCCGGCGGGCGTGGCCTCAAGGAGGCCGCGAACTTCGCCCTCGTGGAATCGCTCGCCGCCGCCTTCGGCAACGCGGCGGTGGGCGCGACCCGCGCCGTCACGGACGACGGCTGGCGCCCGCACGCCGATCAGATCGGCCAGACGGGGCGCCTCGTGAGCCCGGACCTCTACGTGGCCTGCGGCATCTCCGGTGCGATCCAGCACCTCGCGGGGATGCGCACCTCGAAGTGCATCGTGGCGATCAACAAGGACAAGGACGCGCCGATCTTCAAGGCGGCGGACTACGGCATCGTCGGGGATGTGCTCGAGATCCTCCCGGTGCTGACCGACGCGGTGAAGCAGGCCAAGGCGGCGGGGTGACCGAGATGACGGCGGCGAACGGACTCTTCCTCTTCATCCTCGTCGCCGCGCTCGGGTTCTTCTCGGCGAACGTCCAGCGCCTCGTCGGCGAGCTGCGGCTCGGCCGGCTCGACGACTCGCGCTGGGGCGACCTCCCCACGCGCCTCGGGAACCTCCTCACGGTCGGGATCTTCCAGTCGAAGATCTTCCGCGACTCGGTCGCGGGACCGATGCACGCCCTGATCTTCTGGGGCTTCCTCATCCTCGGCGCCGGCACGACGGAGATGCTCATCGAGGGCGTCGTCCCCGGGTTCGGCTACGAGCGCGTCCTCCCCGCGCCGCTCTATCGCGGCTACGTGCTGAGTCAGGAGACCTTCGCGGCGATCGTCCTCGCGATGGTCGCGATGGCACTCTGGCGCCGCCTCACCAAGCGCGTGAAGCGCCTCGAGGGGGCCGAGACGCACCCGAACGACCCGCTGCTCATCCTCTCGTGGATCGGCGCGCTGATGGTCACGATGTTCCTGACGGAAGCCTTCGCGATCGCCGCGGAGCCGCTGCATCTCGCCGGGATGCGGCCGGTGAGCTACCCGCTCGCGATCCTTCTCGTGAAGCTCGGGGCAGGGCCGGGGATGCCGGCGCCGATGCTGCTGCACGACCTCTCCTGGTGGGCCCACGCGCTGCTGGTCCTGGGCTTCCTGAACTACCTGCCGTACTCCAAGCACCTGCACGTCGTCGCGTCGCTCCCGAACACCTACCTCTCGAACACGAGTGGTCCGGGGGTGGTCGGCGCGATGCGTCCGATGGACTTCGAGGGCGCGGACGCCGAGCAGTTCGGCGCCAAGGACGTCGAGCACCTGAGCTGGAAGTCGCTCCTCGACGGGTTCGCGTGCACCGAGTGCGGACGGTGCACCGCGGTCTGTCCGGCCAACACGACGGGGAAGCTCCTCTCCCCGCGGAAGATCATGATCAACGTGCGCGAGCGGCTGGAGGAGAAGGCCCCGTGGACGCTGTCCGCTGCCGGCGGCGTCGCGATGCTCGCGCCGGACGCCCCCGCCGCGGTCGCCGAGCGCACCCTCCTCGACGGCTACATCACCGAGGAGGAGCTCTGGGCCTGTACCTCGTGCCGCGCCTGCGTCTACGAGTGCCCCGTCTCCATCGATCAGCTCTCCGTCATCAACGAGCTCCGGCGCAACCTCGTCCTCAGCGAGTCGCGCTTCCCCGAGGAGCTGATGCCCGCCTTCGAGGCGATGGAGACGAGCGGCTCCCCGTGGGCCTTCGACCCGGGCGACCGCGGCAAGTGGGCCGAGGGGATGGAGATCCCGACGATGGCCGAGCTGGCCGCGCGGGGAGAGTCACCCGAGGTCCTGTATTGGGTCGGGTGCATGGGCTCGTTCGACGATCGCGCGAAGAAGACCACCGTGGCCTTCGCGCGCATCCTCCAGGCCGCCGGGGTCCGCTTCGCGATCCTCGGCCAGGAGGAGAAGTGCAACGGCGACCCGGCGCGCCGGATGGGGAACGAGTACCTCTACCAGATGCTCGCGAAGGACAACGTCGAGACGCTCGCCAAGTATGGAGTGCGCACCGTCGTCACCGCCTGCCCGCACTGCTTCCACCAGCTCGGGAACGAGTACCCGCAGTTCGGTGGCGAGTACGACGTGATCCACCACTCGACGTACATCGAGCACCTGATGGCGCAGGGGCGTGTGCCCATCCGCGAGGAGCTGCACGGCCCGGTGCGGACCTTCACCTACCACGATTCCTGCTACCTCGGCCGCTACAACGACGTCTATGAGGCGCCGCGCGAGACGCTCAAGCGCGCGCTCCCCGTGGTCCTCGTCGAGATGCCGCGGAGCAAGGACAAGGGGCTCTGCTGCGGGGCAGGCGGCGGCCGCATGTGGATGGAGGAGACGGTCGGCACGCGCATCAACGTCGAGCGGGCCGGCGAGGCGCTGGCGACGCAGGCGGATGAGATCGCGGTGGCCTGCCCCTTCTGCATGACGATGATGGCCGACGGCGTGAAGGCGCAGGGGGCGGAGGTCCCGGTGCGCGACATCGCCGAGGTGGTGGCCGACCGGTTGGC
>DAISWY010000023.1:20891-23723 GCA_036826135.1 Gemmatimonadaceae bacterium
AACCAGACCGCGACGGCGACGACGCCGGAGAATCCGATCCAGGACACGGGTTATCCCCCGGTGCGGCGGAGTTCGTAGATCGTGATGACATGGTGGGGCGTCGAGCCATCGGGCGCCGCCGGGACCACGGCGCGCCGCTCGCGGTGCACGATCTGCGGCGAGAGGCCGCGGGCCTGGGCCTCCACGAGGAAATCCGCGAGCGCGACGCGCCCCTGATCGGAGATGAGGGCGCGCCCCGTTGGCGTCAGTGCCCGGGCGATCGCCTCGGCCACCAACGCCGCATAGGGCCGCTCGTAGAGCACGTCCGCCGCGAGCACGAGATCGAAGGTCCCGAGGTCATCGGGGAGCGCCCGCCAGTCGACGAGGCGCGCCGCCGGTCGCTCTCCGGTGTGCCGCAGCGTGTTGCGCGCGGCGAAGCGCAGGGCATCCTCGTAATAGTCGGTCGCCGTCACGGTGTACCCAGCCCGCTGCGCCGCGAGCGTCACCAGCCCGAGCCCACACCCCAGCTCAAGCGCGCGCGGCCGCGCCCCGTCCGGCACCACCCCGAGGAGCGCGCGCTCACGGAGCAGATGCTCGGCGAGCACGACCGCCGCGGGCCAGAGATCCGCCCAGTACGGCAGGCGCTCGTCGCGCACGAAGTCCGCTTCGCTGATCAGGTCGTCGGCGTTCCGCGGCTTCTCGAGATGCAGGGTCGTGCCCCCGATCGTCACGTCCACCGTCGCGAGGACGAACTGGTCGTCGAGCGCGGCGAGATCGGCGGGGAGCGCGCTCACAGCGCGAACGCCTCAGCGGTGCCCGCGTCCTCGGTGAGCAGGAGCGCGTGCAGCGTCTCGCCCGCCGACACCTCGCCCCGGTCCTCGGGCACCACCAGCAGCGCGTTGGCGAGCGACATCGAGGTCAGGATCCCCGAGCCCTGCGGGCCGGTGAGACGCGCCGACAGCGACCCGTCGGGGCCCGTGGAGACGACGGCGCGGAGGAAGTGCGTGAGCCGCGCGCCGATCCGCACCGGTTCCTCGAGCGTCACGCGCACGGGCCGCCGATGCAACCGCGTGTGGCCGAGCATCCGCCGCAGCGTGGGGCGTACGAAGAGCTCGAAGGTCACCATCACACTCACCGGGTTCCCGGGGAGGCCGATCCACGGAATGCCGCGCACGTGGCCGAAGCCGATCGGCGCGCCGGGCCGCATCCGCACACGGCTGACGAGCATCTCGGCGCCGAGCGCTTCGAGCGCGGTCCGCGTGTGATCGAACTCGCCGACGGAGACGCCGGCGGAGGTGACGATCAGGTCGGGGGCCGCATCGATGGCGCGCTGCAGGAGCGACCGCATCGCCTCCTGCGTGTCCGCGGCGTGTCCGAGCCCGATCGGGATCCCGCCGTTGAGGCGCACGAGCGCGTCGAGGGTGTACGCATTGGAGCTGACGATCTTTCGGCCGGCGCGGACCTCATCGAAGCGGTCGAGGTCGACGAGCTCGTCGCCGGAGCCGAGGATCGCGACGCGCGGGCGCCGATGCGTGGGGACGATGGCCTGTCCGATCGACGCGAGGATGCCGAGCTGTGCGGCGCCGAGGGGGATCCCGGCGGGGAGCGCGATGCCGCCCTCGACGAGATCCTCGCCGCGCAGGCGGAAGTTCTTGCCGACGTCGCGGTCCTTTCGGACGGCGACCTGTGCGAGGCCGGCGTCGGTGTCCTCCACGCGGATGACGGTGTCGGCGCCCTCGGGGAGCGGGGCGCCCGTCATGATCCGCGTCGCCTCGCCGGCTCCGACCGCCCGCGTGGGGAAAGCACCCGCGGCGACGGTTTCCAGCACGCGCAGTGTCACGGGGGCGCTCTCGCTCGCCCCCGCGACATCGCTCCCCCGCACGGCGTAGCCATCCATCGCGGAGTTGGTCCAGTGCGGGAGCGTAATCGGCGAGCGAAGGTCCGTCGCGAGGACGCGGCCGAGGGCGTCGCCAAGCGTGGTCGGCTCCGCGGGGAGCGGCGACGCGGCGGCGGTGATGAGCGCGACGGCCTCGGGGACGCTGTGCATCAGGGCGTGGTCGGCGGCCGGACCATCGTGCCGGACGCGGGCTCGGGTGGTGGCAGCGGCGTCCCGGCGAGCCAGGCGGCGAGGGCGTCGGTCACGCGATCGGTCTCTCGATTGGAGGCGACGTGGTTGTTCGTGAGGAACGAGAACAGCAGCAGTCGGCCGTCCGGCGTCTGGACATAGCCCGAGAGTGAGCGTGCCTTGTCGAGGGTCCCCGTCTTCGCGAAGACGCGCCCCTCGGCGCTCGTGCCGCGCATCCGGGACCGGATCGTCCCGTCGACACCGGCGACGGGGAGGCTCGCGCGGAACGTCTCGAACTCGGGGTGCTGCCGCATCGCCGCGAGCACCTTCACAATCGTCTCAGGGGAGACGTAATCGTGTCGTGAGAGACCGCTTCCGTCGCGGACGGCGAAGCCGAGGGAGTCCGCCCCCCACGCGAGGAGCTGGCGTTCGAGGACGGCGCGTCCGCTGTCGGCGGAGCCCACGCCGGTGCGGGCGCGAGCGGTGGCCTTGAGGAGGAGCTCGCCGATCTGGTTCTGTGACGGCTTCTCGAACCGCGGAAGAATCTCGCGGAGTGGCGGTGAACGACGCGTGGCGAGCGTGACCATCCCCGTCGTGTCCGCGATCGCATCGGGGTCCACCCCGCCGCGAATCGTGATGCCGCGGCGTCGGAGCGCCTCGGCGAGCGCGTCGAGGTAGGCCGCGGTCGGATGCCGGAGCGCGACCTCGAGACGCACCGTGTCGTTCGGCGCGACGGTGCCGGTGAGGCGCACCTGCAGGCGCGAACCCCGGACGTCGCCGGCGATCGT
>DAISWY010000024.1:0-23003 GCA_036826135.1 Gemmatimonadaceae bacterium
GTCAGGTCGCGATCTCCTGGGCGGTGGGGGAATGGGCGCGCGTCTTCCCGCTCGAGTACCTGTTCAAGTCGTTCGGCTCGTATTTCATCCGCCGACGCTATCGGGAGCCGCTGTATCACACGGTCCTCGAGCGCTATGTGCATCGAGTGACGTCTGCCGGTGTCACGCAGGGGCTGTTCCCCGAGGGCGGGCTCACGCGTGATGGTCGGCTGCGGCCCTCGAAGATCGGTCTCCTCGACTACATCGTCGGGGCGGCGCGGGACCCCGCGCTCGCGTCCCGGATGTACGTGGTGCCAGTGGGGCTCAACTACGACCGCGTGTTGGAGGACCGGACGTTGCTCCGGGAGCTCCGGGTTACCGACGGGGGCGTCGGCAGCTCGCGGTGGTCCCAGGTGGGCGAGGTGGTGTCGTATCTGGCCTCGAGCTTCGGCCGGCTCTCGACCGGGCGATGGCAGCGGTATGGCCGGGCGGCGGTGGTCCTGGGGGCGCCGGTGTCGGTGGCCGCGTGGATCGCGTCGGAGGCGGCGCTGGCCGGTTCCTCCGGTGATGGCGCGGCGAGCGGACCCGGGGCGGCGTCCCCAGGCGCCGTCCCCATCTTCGACCTCCCGCGGGCCGACCGGTTGGCGGCCGTGCAGCGCCTCTGCGATCGGATGATGGGAGAGGTGGGACGGCTCGTCCCCGTCACCGCGGTGCCGCTGGTCTGTGCGGCGCTCCAGACCTTCGAGGCCGACTATGTGCCGCGGCCGGCGCTCCTGGAGCGGGTGGAGACACTGCGGGGGGCGTTGGAGGAGGCGGGGGCGGTGGTGGTCGAGCCTGGCCTGAGCGCGGCCGAGAGTTTCGAGCGCGCGTATCGGCTGCTTCGGATGCGGCGGGTGCTCTCGCGGGCGGGGGAGGGGTACCTCCTCCTGCCCCGCGGACGGGAGCTCGTGTCGTACTACGCGAACGGGATCGCGCATCTCTGCGGGGAGTGGGAGGCGTCGGTCCGGTCCCGGGACGCTCTGCCAGTGGACGGGTTCTTCGGCCGTTGACCGGGGGCGCCCGGTTGTCTATTCTTCGGGGCTCTGGTTCCGTGCCGCCCGTCTGGGCGATCCACGTAGAGGCAGAAGGACGAACACCGAGAAACCGCATGCCGACGATTAATCAGCTCGTCCGGCAGAGCCGCCGCGCCGTGGTGAAGAAGGACAAGGCGCCGGCTCTGAAGGAGAATCCGTTCAAGCGGGGCGTTTGCACCCGCGTCTACACCACGACCCCGAAGAAGCCGAACTCGGCGCTGCGCAAGGTGGCGCGTGTGCGTCTGGTGAACGGCTTCGAGGTCACGGCCTACATCCCCGGCGAGGGGCACAACCTGCAGGAGCACTCGATCGTGCTCATCCGGGGCGGCCGTGTGAAGGACCTGCCGGGCGTGCGCTACCACATCGTGCGCGGCAAGCTCGACGCCTCCGGCGTGAACGGGCGCAACAAGAGCCGCTCCAAGTACGGGACCAAGAAGCCGAAGGCGGGTGCCGCGGCTGGAGGGAAGAAGTAAATGAGCCGCCGCAAGAGTGCCGTGAAGCGCCCCGTCCTGCCTGACGCGCGCTACGACAGCCAGACCGTCTCGAAGTTCATCAACGTCCTGATGTACGCCGGCAAGAAGGCGACCGCCGAGCGGATCTTCTACGGGGCGATGGACGTGGTGGAGGCGAAGTCGGGCCAGACCGGGGTGACGGTCTTCAAGCAGGCGTTGTCGAACCTGAAGCCGGTGGTCGAGGTGAAGTCTCGCCGCGTCGGCGGTGCGACGTACCAGGTGCCGGTGGAAGTCCGTCCTGACCGTCGGACCGCGCTGGCGATGCGCTGGTTGATCTCGTATTCGCGTAGCCGGAACGAGAAGTCGATGGCGGAGAAGCTGGCCGCCGAGACGCTCGCTGCGGCGAAGGGCGAGGGGAACGCGATCAAGAAGCGCGAGGACACGCACAAGATGGCTGAGGCCAACAAGGCGTTCGCGCATTATCGCTGGTAGTCGGTGCGCCCGGGGTCTGGTCTGAGGGATACCCTCGCCTGACCCCGCGGCCACGAACCGGGTTCTCGGTTGGTCGGCTGGCGATGGTTGACAGCTGGAGAGGACAGACTACCTTTATCAGGCTGGGGTGAAACGGCGTCAGCCGTCGAATTTCAGTGCGGTGGCTCGATCAAGCAGCACGACCACCCCGGGGAACTGCGCCCCGGCCAGATGGGCCCGCCAACGTCGGCAGGAGTGACGCGCGGGGGGAGTGGACAGCCCGACCGATCCCGCCGGGGCAGGTGCCCGGCGCCGCGGTTCCCGAAAAGCCCGCAGGACAATTCGACGTCGGGTGGTGTTGGCGCTGACACCCGACGCGCCGTGGGTCCCCAGCCGCGCAGGAGTGGCGGCTGTACCCGGCGAGAGCGGATGGAGACCGGTCCCCCGGATCAGTTGGTGGGGGGGATGCCTGGTCCAGCCGCGTTTTTGTTGGGGCAGGGCCGCCGACCGGCGGGCAGGACCCGAGAAGGATCAGGGCAGGACCGAGGCAGGACCCACATCACCGCATTCGTACCCGACCGCATACCGAACGATGGCACGCACGACCGATCTCAAGTACTACCGGAACATCGGCATCATGGCGCACATCGATGCCGGGAAGACCACGACGACTGAGCGCGTCCTCTATTACACGGGGAAGTCGCACAAGATCGGCGAGGTCCATGACGGCGCGGCCACGATGGACTGGATGGAGCAGGAGCAGGAGCGCGGCATCACGATCACGTCGGCCGCGACCACGTGCTTCTGGATGCGCCACGGCCAGTCGGACAAGAAGGGCGAGGGGCCGGAGTACCGCATCAACATCATCGACACCCCGGGGCACGTGGACTTCACCGTCGAGGTGGAGCGCTCGCTCCGCGTGCTCGACGGCGCGGTCGCGCTGCTCGACTCGGTGGCCGGCGTCGAGCCGCAGACCGAGACCGTGTGGCGCCAGGCGGACCGGTACAAGGTCCCGCGCATGATCTTCTCGAACAAGATGGACCGCGTCGGCGCCAACTTCGAGCGCTGCGTCGAGATGATCCGCGACCGCCTCACCAAGCAGGCGCTGCCGATCCAGCTCCCGGTCGGGTCGGGTGAGCTCTTCACGGGCCACATCGACATCATCGAGCGGAAGCAGTACATCTTCGACAACGAGACCCTCGGCAAGACCTTCCAGGTCGTCGACGTCCCGGCCGAGTTCCAGGAGGCCGTCGAGTCCGCGCGTCGCGCGCTGATCGACATGGTCGTCGAGCACGACGAGGTGCTGATCGAGAAGTACCTCGCGGGCGAGGAGCTCACGAACGACGAGATCCGCCAGGCGATCCGCTCGGCGACGATCCAGATGAAGTTCGTGCCGATCCTCTGTGGCGCCTCGTTCAAGAACAAGGGCGTGCAGGCGCTCCTGGACGCCGTCATCGACTTCCTCCCGTCGCCGACCGACATCCCCGCGATCGAGGGCCACGCGCCGCAGCACGACGCGACCGTCGAGACGCGTGCGGTGAGCGATGACGCGCCGTTCTCGGCGCTCGCGTTCAAGGTCGCGACCGATCCGTTCGTCGGCCGTCTGACCTTCTTCCGCGTCTACTCCGGCGTCCTCAAGGCCGGCTCGCACGTCTACAACTCGACGAAGGACAAGCGCGAGCGCATCGGTCGCCTGCTGCAGATGCACGCGAACAAGCGCGAGGAGATCGAGGAGGTGCGCGCCGGCGACATCGCCGCCGCCATCGGCCTCAAGGACACCCGCACGGGGGACACACTCTCCGACGAGGAGCAGCCGATCATCCTCGAGGCGATGAAGTTCCCGACGCCCGTCATCGACGTCGCCGTCGAGCCGAAGACCAAGGCCGACCAGGACAAGATGGGCATCGCGCTGAACAAGCTCGCCGAGGAGGATCCGACCTTCCGCGTGCACACCGACGCGGAGACCGGGCAGACGATCATCTCGGGGATGGGCGAGCTGCACCTCGAGATCATCGTCGACCGCATGATGCGCGAGTTCAAGGTCGAGGCGAACGTGGGGCGGCCGCAGGTCGCCTATCGTGAGACGATCAAGCGCCGCGTCGACAAGGTCGAGGGCAAGTTCATCCGCCAGTCGGGCGGCAAGGGGCAGTACGGCCACGTCGTGATCAACGCCATGCCGGCGGAGCCCGGTCAGGGCTACGTCTTCGAGGACAAGATCACGGGCGGTGTCATCCCGCGCGAGTACATCAAGCCGGTCGAGGAGGGGATCCGCGAGGCCCTCGAGAACGGCGTGCTCGCGGGCTACCCGATGGTCGACGTGAAGGTCGAGCTGATCTTCGGGTCGTACCACGACGTCGACTCGAGCGAGATGGCGTTCAAGATCGCGGGCTCGATGGCCATCAAGGATGCGGCGCGCGCGGCGACGCCGATCATCCTCGAGCCGATGATGAAGGTCGAGGTCGTCAGCCCGGACCAGTTCTTCGGCGACGTGCTCGGTGACATCTCGGCGCGTCGCGGCAAGATCGGCGGCATGACGCAGCGCGGTGAGGCGCAGGTGATCGGCGCCACCGTGCCGCTGAGCGAGATGTTCGGCTACTCGACCCGCCTGCGCTCGATGACGCAGGGCCGTGCGGTCTACTCGATGGAGTTCTCGCATTACGAAGAGGTCCCGAAGGCGAAGGCCGACGAGATCATCGCGAAGCAGAAGTAACCCCACCCACCACCCGTTCCACACACCACCTCAGGACGCACTCTCATGGCCAAGGCAAAGTTCGAGCGGAATAAGCCGCACGTGAACGTCGGCACGATCGGTCACGTCGACCACGGCAAGACGACCACCACGGCCGCCCTGACCAAGATCTCGGCGGACAAGTTCGGCAACACGAAGTACGTCGCCTACGACGAGGTCGCGAAGGCCTCCGAGTCGCAGGGGCGTCGTGACGCCACCAAGATCCTCACGATCGCCACGTCGCACGTGGAGTACGAGACGGATGCGCGCCACTACGCGCACGTCGACTGCCCCGGGCACGCGGACTACGTGAAGAACATGATCACGGGCGCCGCGCAGATGGACGGCGCGATCCTCGTGGTGTCGGCCGTCGACGGCCCGATGCCGCAGACCCGTGAGCACATCCTCCTGGCCCGCCAGGTGAACGTGCCGAAGATCGTGGTCTTCCTGAACAAGTGCGACCTCGTCGAGGACGCCGAGCTCCTCGACCTCGTCGAGCTCGAGGTCCGCGAGCTCCTCAGCAAGTACGGCTACGACGGCGACAACGCCCCGGTGATCCGCGGCTCGGCGTCGAACGCGATCGCCGGCAAGCCGGAGTGGATCGCGAAGATCGAGGAGCTCTACAGCGCCCTCGACACGTACATCCCGGAGCCGACCCGCGAGGTCGACAAGCCCTTCCTCCTCCCGGTCGAGGACGTCTTCTCGATCACGGGTCGCGGCACGGTCGCCACGGGGCGTATCGAGCGCGGCAAGTGCAAGGTCGGCGAGGAGCTCGAGTTCGTCGGCTACAACTCGGACAAGAAGACGATCGTCACGGGCGTCGAGATGTTCCGCAAGCTCCTCGACGAGGGCTTCGCCGGCGACAACGTCGGTCTGCTCCTCCGCGGCATCGACAAGAAGGACATCGAGCGCGGCATGGTGCTCGCCAAGCCCGGCTCGATCAAGCCGCACACGAAGTTCGAGGCTGAGGTGTACGTCCTCACGAAGGAAGAGGGCGGCCGTCACACGCCGTTCTTCAAGGGCTACCGCCCGCAGTTCTACTTCCGCACGACTGACGTGACGGGGGCGATCGAGCTCCCGGCCGGCACGGAGATGGTGATGCCGGGCGACAACGTGCAGATGAAGATCGAGCTCATCATCCCGATCGCGATGGAGGAGCAGCTCCGCTTCGCCATCCGTGAGGGCGGCCGCACCGTCGGTGCGGGCGTGGTGACCAAGATCCTCGCGTAACCAACGAACGGGCCGGGCCCGTGGGGCGGGTGCCCCGCGGGACCGGGTCCGAGTGGAGACTCTCATGGCTGGACGTATTCGCATCCGTCTCAAGGCATTCGATCACGCGGTGATCGACCAGGCCTCGGCGGACATCGTGCGGACCGCGGAGAAGACCGGAGCGCAGGTGTCCGGGCCGATCCCGCTTCCCACCAAGACGCGCCGGTGGACCGTCCTGCGGTCGCCGCACGTCGACAAGAAGTCGCGTGAACAGTTCGAGTTGAAGACGCACAAGCGGGTGATCGACATCCTCGATTCCCGCGCCCAGACGGTGGACGCGCTGACGAAGCTCGACCTGCCGGCCGGCGTGGACGTCGAGATCAAGGTCGAATAGGGACAGGGACCAGGTAGCAGGCACGACGGAACGGGATCGGCATCCGCTGACCTCTGGCCTCGCCCCTGACACCTGTCCCTGACAGTCCTCCGGCCTCAACGGGCACCGCACTCGGCGGGCCCGGGCCGTGACTAACCACGTGAGAGAACGATGATCGGAATCATTGGCAAGAAGCTGGGGATGACCCAGATCTTCGACGAGGCGGGGATGCAGATCCCCTGCACGGTGGTGGAGGCCACGCCGAATCCGGTGACCAAGGTGGTCACGACGGAGCAGGCGGGCTTCGCGTCCGTGGAACTCGGCTACGGTGCGCAGCGAACCGCGCGCGAGTCGAAGAAGGGGGAGCGCACGCCGAAGGGGCGTCGGGCGACCAAGGCGGAGCTCGGGCACGCCGCGAAGGCGGGGCTCAGCACGGCGCCGGCGGTCATCCGGTCGTTCCGTCTCGATGATGCGCCCGGGAAGGACGCCGAAGTCCCGACGTACGCGATCGGGGACGTCGTGAAGGTCGACATCTTCACCGTCGGGGAGATGGTGAAGGTGACCGGCACGACGAAGGGGCGCGGCTTCCAGGGCGTCGTGAAGCGCTACGGGATCGGCGGTGGGCCGAACACGCACGGCAACACCAAGCACCGTCGGCCGGGCTCGGTCGGACCGGGCACCGATCCCTCGCGCGTCATCAAGGGCAAGAAGATGCCGGGCCACTACGGCGCGGCGCGTCACACGCAGGCGAACCTCCGCGTCGAGAAGGTCGATGCCGAGCGGAACCTGATCTATATCCGCGGCAGCGTCGCCGGCCCGACCAACGGGATCGTCCTCGTCCGCAAGCAGGGGTAACCGATGGCTGACACGACCCACTTCGACGCGGCGGCCTACACGGCGCTTGGCACCCCGCGGGAGCGTGTGACGCTCCCCGCGGCGACGTTCGACGGCACCGTGAACCTCCCGGTGCTGCATCAGGCGGTGAAGGCGTATCTCGCCAACCAGCGTCAGGGTACGCACGCGACCAAGACGCGCCGCTGGGTGACCGGCGGCAATCAGAAGCCGTGGAAGCAGAAGGGGACCGGCCGCGCCCGTCAGGGCTCGACGCGCGCCCCGAACTTCGTCGGCGGCGGCACGGTGCACGGCCCGCAGCCCCGTGGCTACGAGCAGGCTGTGCCGAAGGGCATCAAGGCGCTGGCGCGGAAGAGTGCGTTCAACGCCCGGGCCCGTGAGGGTGCGGTGATCGTGATCGACCGCTTCACCTTCGAGTCGCCGAAGACCGCGCAGGTCGCGCAGCTCCTCGCCCGCCTCGGCGTGGCGGGGCAGAAGGCGCTGATCCTGACCGACGGCACCAAGCCGGCGGTCTACCTCTCCGGGCGGAACATCCCCGGGGTCCAGGTCCGCGCCTTCAGCGACGTGAGCACCTATGACCTTGTCTGGTCGCAGGTCGTCCTCGTGGAAGCAACGGCGATCGGGCAGACGCTGGCGCCGGTGACCGAGGCCCCTGCGGCCCCGGTGAAGTCGACGAAGGCGGCCCCGAAGGCGAAGGCGAAGACGACGAAGGCGAAGGCGGCCTCGACGAAGGCGCCTGCCGCCAAGAAGGCTCCGGCGGCCAAGAAGGCGCCGGCCGCGAAGAAGGCCGCCGCTGCGAAGCCGGCCGCCAAGAAGAAGGGGGGGAAGTAAGCGATGCCGTCTCTGTTTCGTACCATCGTCCGTCCGGTCGTGACCGAGAAGAGCTCGGCCGCGTACCAGGACCGCGGGGAATACACGTTCGAGGTCCATCCGGACGCCACGAAGACCACCATCAAGGCGGCGATCGAGTCGCTGTTCGGGGTGAAGGTCACGGGCGTCTGGACGTCGCAGCAGCGCGGCAAGGCGCGTCGCGTCGGCGGGACCGCGGGGCTCCGGCCCCGGTGGAAGAAGGCCATCGTGACGCTCAAGGCGGGCGACACGATCGAGATCTTCGAGGGCTGATCACATGGGTATCCGTCAATTCAAGCCGGTGAGCGCCGCGACGCGGTTCCGTTCCGTGTCGGACAACGACGTCATCACCCGCAGCACGCCGGAGAAGTCGCTGACCGCGCCGCTCAAGAAGAGCGGCGGGCGTGACAATCACGGCCACATCTCGATGCGCCGCCTCGGCGGCGGCCACAAGCGGAAGTACCGCATCATCGACTTCAAGCGGAACAAGCACGGCCAGCCGGCGACGGTCGAGCACATCGAGTACGATCCGAACCGTTCGGCGCGCATCGCGCTCGTGACGTATGCGGACGGTGAGAAGCGCTACATCCTGCATCCGAAGGGGCTCGCCGTCGGCGACGTCGTCGTGAGCGGGAAGGGCTCGGACATCCGCACTGGCAACGCGATGCCGCTCCGCGAGGTCCCGCTCGGGACGGCGGTGCACAACGTCGAGCTCAAGCCCGGCAAGGGCGGCCAGATGGCCCGCTCGGCGGGGACGAGCGTCCAGGTCGTGGCGAAGGAAGGCGATTACGTGACGGTCCGCATGGCCTCGACGGAGATGCGGATGATCCACGGCGATTGCCTGGCCACGATCGGCGAGGTGGGGAACGCCGAGCACGAACTGATCTCGTGGGGCAAGGCCGGCAAGACCCGCTGGATGGGGCGTCGTCCGAAGGTCCGCGGCGAAGTGATGAACCCGGTGGACCACCCGCACGGCGGCCGCACGCGCGGCGGTCGGAACGTGGTGAGCCCCTGGGGCAAGAAGGAGGGCGTCAAGACGCGCAACACCAAGAAGGCGTCGCAGCGTCTGATCGTCCGTGGCCGGAAGCGCGGCAAGGCCACGCAGAGCTAACCGGAGAATCGACCAATGTCACGTAGCATCAAGAAGGGTCCGTTCATCCAGGACGCGCTGCTCCAGCGGGTGCAGGCGATGAACGCGAAGAACGAGAAGAAGGTCGTGAAGACCTGGTCGCGCGCGAGCACGGTGATCCCCGAGTTCGTGGGGCACACGTTCGCGGTGCACAACGGGAACAAGTTCATCCCGGTGTACGTCACGGAGAACATGGTCGGGCACAAGCTCGGCGAGTTCTCGCCGACGCGGCTCTTCCGCGGCCATAGCGGGAACAACAAGACCGACAAGAAGGCGTCGCCCGCTCCGGCGGCGGCCCCGGCCAAGGGAGGCAAGTGAGCATGACTGAGGCTCGTGCCATCCAGCGGACCACGCGGCAGTCGCCCTACAAGATGCGGCTGGTCATCGACCAGATCCGCGGGCTCGGGGTGAATGACGCGCTAGCGCTCCTGAAGTTCTCGAAGAAGCACGCGGCGACGCAGATCTCGAAGGTGCTGTCGTCGGCGGTGGCGAACGCGGAGCAGGCGGCGCGGTCGTCGAACGCCGCGCTCGACGTGGACGCGCTGTACGTGAAGCACGCGATCGTGAACGAGGGGCCGAAGCTCAAGCGGTGGACGCCGGCGGCCATGGGCCGGGCGACGCCGATGATCAAGCGAACCAGCCACGTCGAGATCGTCGTGGCCGAGAAGGAAGGGCGATAATGGGACAGAAGACACATCCGATCGGCTTCCGCCTCGGGGTCTCCAAGGCGTGGCGCTCCACCTGGTTCGCCGGGAAGGAGTTCCCGGCGCTCCTGAAGGAGGACGCGCTCCTGCGGAAGTACCTCAAGGCCCGCCTCAGCGGCGCGGCGATCGCCGACGTGACCATCGAGCGGAAGCCGGGGAAGGTCGTGGTGACCATCCACACCGGCCGGCCGGGCGTGGTCATCGGCAAGAAGGGGCAGTCGGTGGAGGAGCTCAAGACCGAGCTCCAGCAGCTGACGGGGAAGGACGTCGGCGTGAACGTCGAGGAGATCAAGCGGCCGGAGATCGAGGCGCAGCTGGTCGCCGACAACATCGCGGCGCAGCTTGCGCAGCGGATCTCGTTCCGTCGGGCGATGAAGAAGGCGGTCCAGTCGGCGATGCGGATGGGCGCCGAGGGGATCAAGGTGAAGTGCTCGGGGCGCCTCGGCGGGGCCGAGATCGCGCGCGTCGAGGGCTATCACGAGGGGCGGGTGCCCCTCCACACGCTCCGGGCGGACATCGACTACGCCACGTCGACGGCGAAGACGACGTTCGGCACGATTGGCGTGAAGGTGTGGGTCTTCAAGGGGGAGATCGTCGAGTCGCGGCGCGGCTCGACGTACTCCTCGGACGCGTAAGGGGGGAACCGAGAGATGCTCGCACCGAAGCGCGTCAAGTTCCGCAAGATGTTCAAGGGGCGCACGACCGGGCTGGCCCGGCGTGGCGCGACCGTGGCGTTCGGCACGTTCGGCCTGCAGGCGCTGGAGCCCGGCTGGGTGACGGCGCGGCAGATCGAGGCCTCGCGCGTGGCGCTGACGCGTCACATCAAGCGCGGTGGCAAGGTCTGGATCCGGATCTTCCCCGACAAGCCGGTGACGAAGAAGCCGGCCGAGACCCGCATGGGTAAGGGCAAGGGATCGCCTGAGCTCTGGGTGGCGGTGGTGAAGCCGGGTCGTGTGTTGTTCGAGATCGAGGGCGTCTCGAAGGAGATCGCCCAGAAGGCGCTCGGGCTTGCCTCGGCGAAGCTCGGCGTGAAGACGAAGTTCGTGGCCCGTGAGGAGGCGTCGTCCGATGAAGGCTGAGGAGATCCGTGGGATGAACGCGGACGAGATCCGCGCGAAGGTCGCCGAGCTGGAGCGGGAGCGCTTCAACCTCTCCTTCCGGGGGGCGACCGAGCCGCTGAGCAATCCGCTGCGGTTGCGTTCCATCCGCCGGGACATCGCCCGGCTGCACACCGTCCTGCGCGAGAAGGAGGTCGCGCGCTAACGCGCGCGAGGAGACCGAATGGCTGAGACCGTGAACACTGCTGCGACGGCCCGGAGCGCGCGCAAGACGCGCCAGGGGCTGGTCGTGAGCGACAAGATGGACAAGACCGTCGTGGTCGCGATCGAGCGTCGCGTGCCGCATCCCGTCTATGGGAAGATGGTGACGAAGACCAAGCGCCTGAAGGCGCACGACGAGCAGAACTCGGCGAAGGTCGGCGACACCGTCCGCATCGTCGAGACCCGCCCGCTGTCGAAGGACAAGCGGTGGCGGCTGCTCGAGATCGTCGAACGCGCGCGCTGAGGAACTGACCGATGATCCAACAGGAATCCGTGGTGAAGGTCGCGGACAACTCGGGGGCCAAGAAAGCCCTCGTGATCCGCGTCCTTGGCGGGACGCGCCGCCGCTACGCCGGCCTTGGCGACAAGGTCGTGGTGGCGGTGAAGGACGCGCTGCCGAACGGCACCGTGAAGAAGTCCGACGTGGCGAAGGCGGTTGTCGTGCGCACCGTGAAGGAGACGCGGCGCAAGGATGGCAGCTACATCCGCTTCGACGAGAACGCCGTCGTCATCATCGACGACAAGGGCGAGCCGCGGGCGACCCGTATCTTCGGGCCGGTCGCGCGCGAGCTCCGCGAGAAGCGCTACATGAAGATCGTGTCGCTGGCCCCCGAGGTGCTCTGACATGCGCATCCTGACTTATCGCAAGACGGCCGGCCGCAAGCCGGCGATCCGTCACGCGCGGAACGCCGAGCGGACCGCGATGACGATCACCCGCGGCGACACCGTGCGGGTGGTGCGTGGCGACGACAAGGGGAAGGAGGGGAAGGTCCTCCGCGTGCATCTGAAGAAGGGGCGCGTGACGGTTGAGGGGATCAACATCGTCAAGAAGCACCGTCGGGCGCGGACCGCGGAGGAGCAGTCGGGCATCGTCGAGATGCCGGCGCCGATCGCGGTCTCGAACGTGATGCTGCTGGACCCGAAGTCGGGGAAGCCGGTGCGCACCCGCACCCGGATCGACGCCGACGGCACCAAGGAGCGCGTCAGCGTGAAGAGCGGGGAGCCCATCCCCGCCACCCGCTGACCGAGGACTGACCGATGGCGACGACCAAGCAGCAGGGCCAGAAGAAGGGTGGGAGCGGGGCGGGCGAGAAGCGCGCCTCGATGCTCCCGAAGGAGCACAAGGGGGCCGGCACGCCGGCGCCCGCGCCGCGGCTCCGCGGGCACTATGACCGCGTGATCCGCGCGCGCCTGATGCAGCAGTTCGGGTTCACGAACCCGCACCAGGTGCCGACGCTCGAGAAGATCACGTTGAACGTGGGGATGGGGGAGGCGATCAAGCAGCCCAAGGTCCTCGACGCCGTGGTCGACGAGCTCGCGACGATCACCGGGCAGAAGCCGGTGCGGACGAAGGCGAAGAAGTCGATCGCCAACTTCGGCCAGCGCGAGGGGCAGGAGATCGGCGTGGCGGTGACGCTGCGCGGCGCGCGGATGTGGGAGTTCCTCGACCGCTTCATCTCGACGGCGATTCCGCGCATCCGTGACTTCCGCGGGCTGAACACCCGGGCCTTCGACGGCCGCGGGAACTACAGCCTCGGCATCAAGGAGCAGATGATCTTCCCCGAGATCAACTACGACCTCGTGGAGCAGATCCACGGCATGGACATCACGTTCGTGACCACCACCAACCGGGACGATGTCGCGTTCGCGCTGCTGCGCGAGCTCGGGATGCCGTTCCGTGGCGACGACAAGCCGATCGTCGTGCAGGGCTGAGGAGACCATGGCCAAGAAGAGCACGATCGAGAAGAACGAGCGCCGGAAGCAGCTGGTGGCGAAGCAGGCCGCCAAGCGGAAGGCCCTGACGGACACCGTCCGCAGCCTGAAGGTGACGGAGGAGGAGCGGCGGGCGGCGCAGGTCGCGCTGCAGAAGCTCCCCCGGAACGGGGCGGCGGCGCGCGTGCGCAACCGTTGCCAGCTGACGGGGCGCAGCCGCGCCTACATCGGCACGTTCGGCCTGAGCCGTATCGCGTTCCGGGAGATGGCCCTGCAGGGGCTGATCCCCGGCGTGCGCAAGGCGAGCTGGTAAGACGCCGACCTTCCGGTCGGCGTTGGAGGTTGCAGGTCCCACGGGGGTAGGCCCGCGCGCACGAGGCGCCGGGAACCGCTCCCTTCCCTTCCTACCGGTCCGGCCCCGCCGGATACCCTAGGAGACCGAGTCCCACCATGAGCATGAACGACCCGATCGCCGATATGCTCACGCGGATCCGCAATGCCGTCGCGTCACGGCATCGCCGCGTGGATGTCCCGGCGTCCAAGATGAAGGCCGAGATCGCCCGCCTGCTGACGGAGTCCAACTTCATCAGCGGCTACAAGACGGTCGAGACCGAAGAGGGCCGGAAGGTCCTCCGCCTCGCCCTCAAGTACGCCGGCACGACCCCGGTCATCCGGCAGCTCCAGCGCGTCTCGACCCCCGGCCTCCGGCGGTACGTCGGGGCGTCGGAGATCCCGCGCGTCCGCAACGGCCTCGGCGTCGCGATCCTCAGCACCTCGCAGGGGCTGATGACCGACCGGCAGGCTCGCTCCGCTCGCACGGGCGGCGAACTCATCGCCCTCGTCTGGTAAGGAGCCCCCCATGTCACGAATCGGAAAGATGCCGGTGACGATCCCGGCAGGTGTCACGGTGACGGTCGGTGCGGGGAACGTCGTCTCGGTGAAGGGCCCCAAGGGGGAGCTTCGCCGGACCATCAACGCAGACCTCACGATCACGATCGACGGGAGCACGCTGACGGTCACGCGGCCGTCGGACGAGCCGACGCACAAGTCGCTCCACGGGCTCTCGCGGACCCTCATCGCCAACATGGTCGAGGGGTGCGCGAAGGGGTACGTGAAGCAGCTGGAGATCACGGGCGTCGGGTTCAAGGCGGAGCCGAAGCCGTTCGGGCTGCAGCTGGCCCTCGGGTTCTCGCACCAGATCCAGTACAAGGCGCCGGCCGGCATCAAGCTGACGGCCCCGCAGCCCACGCAGGTGCTGATCGAGGGCGCGGACAAGGAGATCGTCGGGCAGGTGGCGGCGGAGATCCGCAGCCTCCGTCCCCCCGAGCCGTACAAGGGCAAGGGGATCAAGTACGCGGGTGAGGTCATCCGCCGGAAGGCCGGCAAGGCCGGGGGCAAGTAATGCCAGGGAAGCGTGTACCGAAGGGACGGGCGGCGCTCCGGGCGCGGCGGCACATCCGCGTGCGGGCGAAGGTGTCCGGCACGGCCGAGCGGCCGCGGCTGGTCGTGTTCCGCTCGCTGAAGCATATGACCGTGCAGCTCGTCGACGACGTGCGGCACCACACTCTGATGACCGTGACCGACGCCGGCCTGACCGGGAAGAAGTCGGAGAAGTCGGCCGAGGTGGGGAAGCGGGTGGCAGCGCAGGCGAAGGCGGCGGGGATCACGACGGTCGTGTTCGACCGCGCCGGGTACCAGTATCACGGCCGCGTGAAGGCGGTGGCCGACGGAGCCCGCGAAGGCGGGCTGGAGTTCTGACATGGCTGAACAGACTGGTGGGATGGGGGCGCCCGGCGGGCGCCGGGGTGGTCCGGGCGGCGGCCGCGGTCGCGGCGGTCCGGGCGGCGGACGTGGCGGGCCGGGCGCCGGTCGTGGCGGCCCGGGCGGCCGTGACGGCGGTCGTGGCGGGCGCGATGGCGGCCGCGGCGGCTCCCCGATGCAGGATCGCGAGGGCTCGGATCTCGTCGAGAACGTGATCGCGATCAACCGCGTCGCCAAGGTCGTGAAGGGCGGCCGGCGGTTCTCCTTCAACGCGCTCGTCGCCGTCGGCGACGGCCAGGGGAAGGTCGGCATCGCGACCGGCAAGGCGAACGAGGTCTCGGAGGCGGTCCGCAAGGCCGTCGACGGCGCCCGTCGCAAGATGATCTCGATCCCGATGACCGGGGCGACGATCCCGCACGAGATCGTCGGGAAGCACGGCGCGGGCGAGGTGCTGATGAAGCCCGCCGCGCCGGGTGCCGGTGTCATCGCGGGTGGCGCGGTCCGCGCCATCCTCGAGTGCGCCGGGATCCACGACATCCTCACGAAGTCCCTCGGCTCCACGAACGCGCACAACATGGTGCTCGCGGCGCTGGACGGGCTCAAGAACCTCACGACCGTCGAGCAGATCGCGCGCGAGCGCGGCGTCGAGGTCTCCTCGCTGCCGTACCGGTCGCGGGCCAAGTCGAAGGAGGCCGTGTAAATGCCGCGGACCTTCGTGTGGCACCCCGGGAAGGGGCCCAAGACCACCGCGCCGAACACCCTCACGGAGGGGAAGGTGCGGATCACGCAGAAGCGGTCCGGCATCGGCCAGACCGCGCGGATGAACGCCACCCTGCAGGCCCTTGGCCTGCGTCACCACCAGGCGTCCGTCGTGCACCAGGATTCGCCGGCGCTGCGCGGGATGATCAAGCGCGTCCGGCACCTCGTGGACGTCACGCCGGTGGAGGAATGATCGTATGAGCGACGAGAAGATCACGCTGCACACCCTGGCGCGCACGCCGGGGTCGCACCGGAACCGGAAGCGCCTCGGGCGCGGCCCGGGCTCCGGCACCGGCAAGACGTCGGGCAAGGGCCACAAGGGCATCAAGGCCCGCGCCGGCCACCACGGCCCGGGCGGGAACAAGCCGCACTTCGAGGGCGGCCAGATGCCGCTCACGCGGCGCGTGCCGAAGCGCGGCTTCACGAACCCGTTCCGTGAGACCGCGCAGGTGGTCGGCCTCGATGACCTCGCCCGCGTGAGCGGCGCCGAGATCACCGTCGAGACCCTCGCCACCGTCGGCCTCGTCTCGGCGTCGAAGGGCCCGGTCAAGCTCCTCGCCAACGGCAGCATCGACCGCGCGGTCACGGTCCGGGGGCTCAAGGTCTCCGGCGCCGCCCGTGAGGCGATCGTCGCCGCCGGCGGCAGCGTCGAGGGCTGAGATGGCACAGGCGAACCCGCTCGGCGCCCTCGGCGGCATCCGGAGCGTCCCGGAGCTCTGGCAGAAGATCACGTTCACCTTCCTCTGCCTGCTCGTCTACCGCATCGGTTCGCACGTGACCGTGCCGGGCGTGGACGTGAACGCGATGATCGCGTTCTTCCAGCAGAACCAGGGGGGCGGGCTCCTCGGGCTCTACGACCTCTTCGTCGGCGGGAACCTCTCGCGGTCGACGGTCTTCGCCCTCGGCATCATGCCGTACATCTCGGCCTCGATCTTCATGCAGATCGGCGCCGCGGTGATCCCGACGCTCGACAAGATGCAGAAGGACGAGGAGGGTCGGAAGCGCATCAACCAGTGGACGCGCTACGCCACCGTCGGCCTCGCTGCGGTGCAGGGGTACGGGTACGCGCTCTTCACCGCGGGCGTGCAGGGCGCCGTCGTGCGCCCCGGCACCGCGTTCACGCTCCAGATGGTGCTCTTCCTCACGACGGGCGCGCTCTTCGTGATGTGGCTCGGCGAGCAGATCACCGAGCGGGGCCTCGGCAACGGCGCCTCCCTCCTGATCTTCTTCTCGATCGTCGAGCGCTTCCTCCCGGGGATCCGTGACGCGTTCGGCTTCCTGAGCACCGGGGCCGTCTCGCTCCTCTCGCTCCTCGCGATGACCGCGGTGATGCTCGGCGTCGTCGCCGGCGTCGTCGCGATCACCCTCGCCGCGCGCCGCATCGCGATCCAGATCCCGCAGCGCACGATGGCGAAGGGTCGGCAGCGCGAGGCCGCGAAGAACTTCATCCCGCTCCGCCTCAACTCGGCGGGCGTGATGCCGATCATCTTCGCCCAGTCGCTCATCGTCGTGCCGGGCGCCATCGCCCAGTTCTCGGGGAATCAGGCCCTCGCCAACGTCGCGGATTACCTCGCGCCGGGCACCTGGGCGTACTTCCTCCTCTCGGCGATCCTCATCGTCTTCTTCACCTACTTCTACACCGCCATCATCTTCAATCCGGCGGACGTGGCGGAGAACCTGAAGAAGCAGGGCGGTTTCATCCCGGGGATCAAGCCGGGCTCGAAGACCGCCGACCACATCCAGGACGTGGTGACGCGCATCACGCTCCCCGGCGCGATCTTCCTCACCTTCATCGCGCTGCTCCCGGTCTGGCTCGCCGACGTCTTCGCCGTGCCGTTCCAGTTCGGCGGGACCTCGCTCCTCATCGTCGTCGGCGTCGCGCTCGACACGATGGCCCAGGTGCAGCAGCATCTCCTGCTCCGGAAGTACGACGGCTTCATGAAGAAGGGTCGGGTCCGCTTCCGCGGGCGGGGCGTGCCGACCGGCGGGTTCTGACGACGTGATCGTCGTCCTGCTCGGCCCGCCGGGCGCAGGCAAGGGGACGCAGGGGGAGCGGATCGCCGCGACCCTCGGCGTCCCCAAGCTCGCTACGGGTGACGTGCTCCGGGCCGCGGTCCGTGAGGGGACGCCCCTCGGGCTCGAAGCCAAGGCGGCGATGGACCGCGGGGACCTCGTCCCCGATGCCGTCATCCTCGGGATCATCCAGGACGCCCTCGGCCAGCCCGCGTACGCGCAGGGCGCGATCCTCGACGGCGTCGTCCGCACCGTCGCGCAGGCCGAGGGGCTCGCGACGGCGACGACGGCACTCGGCAAGCGGGTCGATCTCGTCCTCGTCTTCGACATCGCCGACGAGGTCCTCGTCGCCCGGCTCTCGGGCCGGACCTCGTGCGACAAGAACAACAAGCCGTTCACCGGGTTCGCGCCCGGTGCGGCCTGCCCCGATGGCTGCGGCGGGACCCTCATCCGTCGTCCGGACGACGAGCCCGATGCCATCCGGAACCGTCTCCGAGTCTATCAGGCGCAGACGGCGCCCGTTCTCGACTGGTACGTGGCGCAGGGCGCGAACGTGCGGCGCATCGACGCCGTCGGCGACTTCGACGCCGTGACGGCGCGCGCGCTCGCTGCCGTCCGCGCGTGATCCAGCTCAAGAGTCCGCGCGAAATCGAGGTGATGGCCGCCGGCGGGCGGATCCTCGCTGCCACCCACCGTCACATCCAGCCCGCCATCGCCCCCGGCATCAGCACGGGGGAGCTCGACGCGATGGTCGAGGCCTTCATCCGCGGACAGGGCGCCGTCCCCTCGTTCAAAGGGCTCTACGGCTTCCCCGCCTCCGCCTGCATCTCGATCAACGACGAGATCGTGCACGGCATCCCCTCGCCCACGCGGATCCTCCGCGCCGGGGACATCGTCACCGTCGACATCGGCGTGCATCATGGCGGTTTCCACACCGACTCGGCGTGGACCTATGCCGTCGGTGAGATCCCGCCCGAGACGCAGCGCCTCCTCGATGTGACCGAGCGCTCGCTCCACGCGGGGATCGCCGCCGCCACGATCGGCAACCACATCGGTGACATCGGGCACGCGGTGGAGGAGGTCGTGGTGCGCGCCGGGTACACCGTCGTGCGCGACCTCGTCGGCCACGGCGTGGGGACGAGCATGCACGAGGAGCCGCAGGTCCCCAACCACGGCAAGCCGAAGCGCGGGCCGAAGCTGCAGGTGGGGATGACGATCGCGATCGAGCCGATGGTGAACGTCGGCGGCGCGGCGACGAAGACGCTCGCGGACAAGTGGACGATCGTCACGCTCGACGGCGCACTCTCGGCGCACTTCGAGCACACGATCGCGATCACCGCCGACGGGCCGCGGATCCTGACGACGCTGGACTGACGGCGACCGCCGCACGCGCGCCGGCTGTGTCCGGTGCACTGTTCTCGCCCGGCCCCATCGGCCGGGCCCCGCCATCACCCCAGTTGGGCCTCGACCGCCACGCGGGCACGTGCCGCATCCACCGCACACTGTGCGACGAGCCGCTCCGCCTCCTCTGCGAGCGGCGTTCCCGCTGCGCGGTCCGGCATCGCGACCACGTTGATGCGCACGTTGTACACCGCGCCGCGGCACGCCGCTTCGGCCAGGAGCGCCGCGACGCCGGCGTCGCTCGCGGCGTTTGTGTTGCCGCGCTCGGCCGCGAAGGCGGCGAGCGCCGCCACCTCGGCGCAGCAGCGCGCCGTCTCGAGCGGGGTCGTCGCCGCATCGATGAGGGCACGCTGGATCGCCGCGTCACGCGTGGCCGCCTGTTCGGGCGTCTCCTTCGGCAGCTGGTATGCCGCCGAGACCATCGCGTAGGCGGCAGCGTCCTCGATGCGCAGCGCGTCGAGGCGGCGCACCAGGGCCGCAGCCTGCAGCGCCCGCTCCTTCATCTCCGTCTCGACGGCCGCGTACTTCTTTCGGCCGATCGTCAGCCCGGCGACCATCTGCGCGAGCGCGGCACCGAGGGCGCCGGCGAGCGCGGCGACCGACCCACCCCCCGGCACCGGCGCGGAGGAGGCGACCGTCGCGAGGAACCCCGTCAGCGACTCGCCGCCCGCGGCAGCGCTGCGGACCTGGCGCTCGAGCACGAGGTCGGGGGAGTAGGTCCGCCACCGCAGGTGCCGGGCTGCCGCCTCGAAGAGCGCGCGTTCGGGGACGAGGCCGACGACTTCGCTCCACGTCGGCGTCACCCCCTGCGCCTCGGCCTCCATCTTCACCATCTCGTAGGCGCGGTGGAGCGGTGTGGCGTCGAGGTCGACGAGGTTCATCGAGACCTGTGCCTGCCCATCCACCTCGAGGCCAAGGCCCTTCACGCCCTTGAGGCCGCCCGAGGAGCCGCGGACCGCCTTCGCGACCGCCTTGGCGACGGGGAGGTTGGCCGTGTCGCCGAGGTAGACGTTGAAGGCGACGAGGAAGGGACGCGCGCCGATGACCGTCGCACCGGCGGTTGGGTGGATCGCGTTCGGGCCGAAGTCGGGGACGCGGTTCGGGTTGGTACCGAGCTCCGTCCGCGCGAGCTCGAACTCACCGCGACGGATGTCGGCGAGGTTCACGCGATCGGGCCGGGTCGCCGCGCGCTCGTAGAGGAAGACCGGGATCCCGAGCTCGCGCCCGACGCGCTCGCCGGTCGTGCGGGCGAGGACGATGCAGTCCTCCATCGACGTCCCCTCGAGCGGGATGAAGGGGCAGACGTCGGTGGCCCCGATCCGCGGGTGCTCGCCGGTGTGGGTCGTGAGGTCGATCAGCGCGGCGGCCTTCGCGATGCCGGCGAACGCCGCGTCGCTGGCGGTAGCGAGCGGCGCCACGAAGGTCACGACCGTCCGGTTGTGCGAGGCATCGCTCGAGACGTCGAGGATGACGACGCCGTCGACCGCGGCGATCGCGTCACGGATGGCGGCGATGACCTCCGGGCGACGGCCTTCGGAGAAGTTCGGGACGCATTCGACGAGGGACATCGGCGGGCGAGGTGGAGGGTGGCGCGACGTGGGATGCCCGGAAGATACGAGGGGGCGGCACGGGGCGGTGCGCGGCTGGCGAGGAGGCCGGCGTCGCGTTCAGAGCCGAGCGAGGAGCCAGGCGTGCATCGTCGGGTTGCCGGCAACGACGGAGCTTGGTCCCGTGGCCTGTAGCGTGCTGCCGTCGAGGGTCGAGACCTGGCCGCCCGCCTCGGTGACGAGGAGCATCCCGGCGGCGAAGTCCCACGCGCTGAGGCGGTTCTCCCAGAAGGCATCGAAGCGCCCGCACGCCACGCTCGCGAGGTCGAGACTCGCCGCGCCCGGACGGCGCACCCCGGACACCTCCGCCATCACGCGGCTCATCTGCGCCTGGTACGGGGGGATCTCGTCCGGGTCCTTGAACGGGAATCCGGTGCCGATCAGCGCCCTCCGTGGCTCGGTGATTCGCGAGACAGTGATCGGCGCGCCGTCGAGGCGCGCGCCGCCGCCGCGCACGGCGGTGAAGCACTCCCCCCGCGGTACCGCGAGGACGACTCCCACCGTCGGCACGCCGTTCCACAGGAGCGCGATCGAGACGGCGTATTCGGGGACGCCGTGGAGGAAGTTCGTCGTGCCGTCGAGGGGGTCAATCACCGCGGTGAGGCCCCGGGCCGCGTCGTCGGGCGGTGTGCCGGCCGCGGTCTCCTCCGCGAGGATCGTCAGCCCCGGGAGGGCGGGGCGCAGGACGCCGAGGATCGCCGCCTCGGCGCCCAGATCGACCTCGGAGACGAAGTCCGTCGGGCCCTTCTCCTGCCAGTCGATGGTGGCGCGGCGGGCCGCCCCCGCGCGGACGACCGCGGCCCCAGCCTCCGCCGCACGCACGGCGAGGGCGAGAAGGGCCTCCGGCTCTGGTTGATGGACCATCCTGCGCTCCGTAACTTCGGGTGATGGCACGCATCTTCAGCGGGATCCAGCCCTCCGGCGAGCTCCACATCGGCAACTACCTGGGCGCCGTGAAGAACTGGGTGGCCCTGCAGCATGAGCACCCCGCCTTCTTCTGCATCGTAAACTATCACGCGATCACCGTCCCCTATGCGCCGGAGGATCTCCGGCGCCGGACGCGGGAGATGGCGGTCTCGCTCTTCGCCGCCGGGCTCGATCCCGCGAAGGCGGTGGTCTTCGTGCAGTCGGACGTCCCCGAGCACACCGAGCTCGCCTGGGTGTTCAACACGCTGACACCGCTCGGTGAGCTCGAGCGGCAGGTGCAGTTCAAGGACAAGGCGGGGCGGCAGGAGCAGGTGATGGCGGGGCTCCTCAACTACCCCGTCCTGCAGGCCGCCGACATCCTCCTCTACCTCGCCGACATCGTCCCCGTGGGCGAGGACCAGGTCCAGCATCTCGAGCTCTCGCGGGTGATCGCGCGCAACTGGAACGCGCGCTTCGCGCCCGATGCGCCGCTCTTTCCCGAGCCGCAGCCGCGGCTCACGCCGACGCGTCGCATCGTCGGGCTCGACGGGCAGGCGAAGATGTCGAAGTCGCTCGGCAACACGATCGGGCTCCTCGAGTCCCCGGAGGCGGTCTGGGACAAGCTGCGCCCCGCCGTCACCGACGAGCAGCGGACGCGGAAGAGCGATCCGGGCGAGCCGGAGCGCTGCCGCACGGTGTATCCGCTGCACAAGGCCTTCTCGACGCCGGCGGTCGTGGCCGAGGTGGAGGCGAACTGCCGCAGTGCGGGGTGGGGGTGCATCGACTGCAAGAAGGCGCTGCACGCGTCGATGACCGCGGAGCTCGCGCCGATCCAGGCGCGGGCGGCGGATCTCGCGGCGCGCCCGACGGCGGTCGACGACCTGCTGGCCGACGGTGGTCAGCGCGCCCGGGTGGTGGCGCGCGAGACGATGGCGGTGGTGCGGGACCGGATGGGGCTGGACGCGTCGGCCTGAGCCGATGCGGGCGCACGAGCGAACGGGGGTCGAGGAACCATGGAACAGATCATCAAGGCGGCGGTCGAGCGCGGCGCGTCCGACCTGCATATCAAGGCGGGGGACGTCTTCCGCGCGCGCATCAACGGGCGGCTGATTCCGCTCACGAAGCAGGCGCTCACGCCGGAGCAGACGCGGAGCATCGCGCTGCAGCTGCTGCCGAACGACGAGGCGCGGGCCAAGCTCGACACCGTGCAGGATTACGATTGCTCGTGGGGAGCGCCGGGGATCGGGCGTTTCCGGGTGAGCATCCTCCGGCAGCGCTCCAGCTTCATGATCGTGATGCGCGTGATCCCGTTTGATGTTCCGAGCTTCGAGAAGCTCGCGGTGCCCCCGGTGCTGACCCGCATCGCGGAGGCGGAGCGCGGGATGGTGCTCGTCACCGGCGTCACCGGCTCGGGGAAGTCGACCACGATGGCGGCGCTGATCAACCACATCAACCAGCATCAGAACAAGCACGTCCTGACGCTGGAGAATCCGATCGAGTTCCTCCATCGCGACCTGCAGAGCTCGATCACCCAGCGCGAGATCGGCGTGGACACCGAGAACTTCGGCGCCGGGTTGCGTGCGGCGCTGCGGCAGGATCCCGACGTCATCCTCATCGGCGAGATGCGCGATGCGGAGACGATCGAGACGGCGATGAAGGCGGCGGAGACGGGACACCTGCTCGTGTCGACGCTGCACACCCCCGA
>DAISWY010000025.1:0-7173 GCA_036826135.1 Gemmatimonadaceae bacterium
AGGGTGGAGTCGGGGAAGACCGTCGCGGCGCGGAGGAGCCGTCCTCCGATGCGGCGGACGCCGCGCGCGCGGAGCGAATCAGCGAAGGCGATGAGGGGCGCCATCGCATCGCCGCCCGCGAGGGAATCGCTCACCGATGGGTCGCCGTCGCCGAGCACGGCGAGGTCACCGGTCAACGTGCCGTTCACCACGCGTCCCGTGCCGAGGAGGCGCGTCTCGAAGCGGTGGTCGGCGCCGAGCTGCGTGAGCGCGAGGGCGCCGGTGAGGAGCTTCTGATTGGAGGCGGGCATGAAGAGCTTGCCCGCATTGCGCGAGACGATCGTGTCGCCGGTGAGCGGGTCGACGACGAGCACGCCCCAATGCGCGCTGCGGAAGCGCGGGTCGCCGGTGAGCGAGTCGACGAGGGCGGTGAATGCGATGCGGTAGCCGGCCCACGCGGCCCGTCGCATCTCCTCGTCCGAGGGGACGATCGCGCACGGCTGGTTCGATGGCACGCGACGGGGTGCGACGTCGGCCGCGCTGGTGTCGGCGACGGGGGTGAGCGCCGACGGGGCTGGCGCCGGGGTGGGCGTCGTCGGCCGGCAGGCCGCGGTACAGGCGAGCGCGATGGCGAGCAGCGGGCGGATGGACATCAGCGCGGGCGGAGGAAGTGGGTCTCGGTCCAGTCGGCGAGCGCATCGAGCCAGCGCGCGTCGGTCAGTGGGAAGATGACACCGGGAAAGCCTGCGGGGGGTGCATCGGTCACGATCCCGCGCCACGTGGACGCGTCACCGACGCCGTCGGCCCACAGCGAGGTGGGGAAGACCTCGCGCCGGCTGATCTCGACCTTGGGGAGCACGGAGCGCTTGAACCCTTCGCAGAGCACGAGGTCGGCGTCGGCGAGGTACCGCGCCGCGATCGCCTCCGGGGTGAGTTCCTCGTCCCATCGGCTCACGAGGGCGAACTTGTCTGGCGACGCCATTGCGACGCGCGCGGCCTGCCCCTCGTGGTAGTGGCGGTACGTGTCGGTCGCGGCGGGGTCGAGGTTGAACGTGTGCGAGCCGTGCTTGAGCACCATGATGCGGTGTCCGCGACGCGTGAGCTCCGCGCAGAGGCGCGCCACGAGCGTCGTCTTGCCGACGTGCTTCTTGCCGACGATGGCGAGCATCGGGGGCGTCGGGAGGCGATCAGGCATCGGCACGGTCTGGCGCGGACGATGTGTGCGTGGCGTGCGTGGCGTGCGGCGCGCTCGCCGCTCCACCCGACGCGCGCAGCCCCGCGAGGTCCTCCGGCGTGTTCACGTTGCCGAAGAGCCGCGCCGGGTCGCCGAACGCGGCGACGCGGTCGACGGGGAGTCGGTGCACGCGCACCGCCTCGTGGAAGCCGACCACCCGGTGGTCACCGCGGTCGAGTGCCGCGCGCACGGCATCGAGGCAGCGCGTCGCGTACCAGGCGCAGAGCGGCTCGACCCCGCGTCGCGACGAATCGCTCTCTGGGAGGACGGCATCGACCTGTTCCGATGCGCCCGTCGCGCGGAGGAGCCCGAGGAGCGCGCCGGAGACGAAGGGCATGTCCCAGGCGACGATGAGGATGTCGGTCCGTGTCTCCAGCAACGCGGTCTCGATCCCCGCGAGTGCGCCTGCGCCGGGACGCCGGTCGGCGACGGTCCGCACGCCGGGGAGCCACGTCGCCGCGTCCGGGGCGTTCGCCACGAGGAGCAGGTCGTCCGTCACGAGGCGCAGCGCGCGCGCGACGCGGTCGATGATCCGGAGGCCATCCACCGATTCGAGCCCTTTGGGTCGCCCGCCGAAGCGTCGCGCCGCGCCGCCGGCGAGGATCACGCCGGTGCAGCGCGAACCGGGGTCGCTCACGGCGTCCAGACCTGCGGCTGCCCCGAGACGGCGCGCCCGATCAGCACCATCCCCGCCGCGCGCGCGATCTCCACCGCGATGGTGCTCGGCACCGAGGGGGTCGCGACGACCGCGATGCGGGCCCGCGCCGCCTTGAAGGCGAGCTCCCCGCTGATGCGCCCCGTCACGAGGAGGATGAGGTCGTCGGGACGCTCCCCCGCGAGGAGGCGCTGGCCCATCACCTTGTCGACCGCGTTGTGGCGCCCGATATCCTCGGCGTGCGCGAGGAGGGTCGTGCCGTCGGTGAGCGCCGCCGCGTGGATGCCCCCGGTGCTCTGATAGCGCTCCCCCTTGGCGAAGAGCGCCTTGAAGAGGGCGCGCGTCCGCTCGAGGTCGGGGATCGGCGGGGTCGTCGGACGACGCGGCACGCGGCTGAGCGAGCCGAGGATCGTCGTGACGGCCCCGCACCCGGAGGCGAGCACCCTGCGGCGCTCCTGTCCCTCGACGGTCTGATAGCGATCGTCGGGCACCGTGACCCAGAAGCCGGGCTCCTTGGCGCAGGGGCGCATCGAGAGGAGGTCGCTGCGCGCGTCGATGTACCCCTCGCCGTAGCACCAGCCGACGACGAGTTCGGGGAGCTGGTCCGGTGTGCACATCCAGGTGACGGCGGGCTCGCCGTTCACCTCGAGCCAGACGGGGACCTCGTCGACGGCGTCGAGCCCCGCGGCGCCCGTCGCCGGCGTGCTCACGCGGGGACGATCTCCACCCAGAGCCCCGGCATCTCCGACAGTCGCACCCGTTCGACGCGCGTGGACGGGCCGAGCGCAGCCTGCACCTCGCGCGCGATCCACCACGCGACGTTCTCCCCCGTCGGGATCAGCGCGCCCTCGGCGAACGCGGGGACGTCGAGCACGAGATTGCGGTGGTCGAGCGCCGCGACTACCCGTTCCGCGAGGGCGCGATCGAGCGCGCCGAGGTCGGCGCAGAAGCCGGTGACCGGATCGACCTCGCCGCCGACCGTGACCTCACAGGTGTACGTATGCCCGTGCCAGTTCGGGTGCGCGCAGGCGCCGAAGACCTCACGGTTCCGCGCATCGTCCCACTCGGGCCGCCGGTAGCGATGGGCGGCGGAGAAGGTGACGGCGCGGGTCAGCGTGGCGCGCATCGTGGGGTCAGCGGAAGAAGAAGCGGCTGACGCCGATCTGGAACACGGTGCTCCCGGTCCATCCGGAGCGCTCGCGGGCGCCGAGGATGCTCGAGTCGGAGGGGGCACCGCTGCCGCCGTAGCTGTCGGGATAGCGGTACTTCCAGAGTGCGCGCGAGAGGTCGAGGTGGATCTCGTGTCGGCCACCGGTGGTGATGCGGAGGCTCGCGCCGTAATCGAGGGAGAACTTCGTGCCGAAGCGGTAGCCGCCGAGGTCGAATTGCGTCGAGGCGTCCGTCACGAAGCCGAGGCCGCCGTGCAGCTGCGGCACGAGGCGGCGCCACGACTTGTTCCCCGTGAGATTGAGGCCGAGCCCCGAGTGCCACATCACGAGCGGGCGCGTCTCGGTCCCGGCGATGCGGGCGTCGCCGGTGAGGAGTGGGTCCTTCACCGTGCGCGAGAGGCCGGGGGCGATTGCCAGGCGGGTCTGGAGCCAGAGGGGCGCGGCGATCTGCACCTCATAGCGGCCGGAGAGGAGCAGTCCGCTGCCGGGGCCGACGCCCGCGGGATCCGCATCGGGAGTGAGGCGGCCGATGCCGACGGTGAGCGCCTGTCGACCGCGGAGGTCCTCGTACGGGCTGTCCTCCGGGAGGTGGCCCACCTGGGCGACGAGCGGCGTCGCGGTGCAGGCGGCGAGGAGGAGGAGACGGGCGAGGGAACGGGTAGGGGTCACGCGGGCACTCCAGGGAGCCGCAGGTCGCGGCCGGTCATCTCGCGTGGGCGGTCGACGCCGAGCATCGCGAGCACGGTGGGTCCGACATCGCAGAGCGCACCACCGGCGCGCAGCGGGGTCGGGGCTCCGTCGTCGACGAGGACGAGGGGCACAGGATTGGTCGTGTGGGCGGTGTGGGCCCCGCCGGTCGCGGGGTCGATCATCATTTCGCAGTTGCCATGGTCGGCGGTGATCAGGAGCCGGGTCCCCGTGCGTTCGGCGGCGGCGACGATCCGCGCGAGCTGCTCGTCGACGACCTCGCAGGCGCGGATGGTGGCGGCGAGGTTGCCGCTGTGACCGACCATATCGCCGTTCGCGTAGTTACAGAGCGTGAATTCGTGCGACCGGGCCTCCATCTGCCGCACGAGCACGTCGGTGATCCCCGGCGCGCTCATCTCCGGCATCAGGTCGTAGGTCGCGACTTGCTGGCTGGGGACGAGGATGCGCTCCTCGCCGCGGTACGGGACTTCGTTCCCGCCGTTGAAGAAGTAGGTGACGTGCGGGTACTTCTCCGTCTCCGCGGTGCGAAGGGTGCTCATCCCCGCGTCCTCGAGCACCTCGGCGACGATCTTCGCCATCGAGAAGGGCTCGAACGCCACGGGGAGGCCGAAGGTCTGGTCGTACTGCGTCATCGTCGCGACGTGCAGTCGCGGCCGGTCGGCGACATCGAAGCCGTCGAAGCCGGGGACCGCGAGCGCGCGCACGATCTGCCGCATCCGGTCGGAGCGGTAGTTCCAGGTGATCACCGCGTCACCATCACGCATCGGCGCGACGGGCGCGCCGTCGCGGACGACGACGGCCGCGGGCTGGAACTCGTCGCTGACGCCGGCCTCGTACTGCGCGCGGATGTAGGCGAGCGGGTCCGTGGCGGTGGGGCCGACGCCGCGGACGGCGGCGTCGTACCACTGCTGCGTACGCGGCCAGCGATGGTCGCGGTCCATGCCGAAGTAGCGGCCGCCGAGGCTCGCGACGACGGCGCGCCCGGCGGTCTTCGCGAGGAGCGCCTCGACATAGCCGGCCGCCGAGCGGGGGAGCGTGTCGCGGCCGTCGAGGAGGAGGTGGAGCGCGAGGCGCGGCACCCGCTCGCGCGTCGCGAGCTCGACGAGGGCGAGGAGATGGTCGTCGTGCGCGTGGACGCCCCCATCACCGACGAGACCCATCAGGTGGAGCGTCCCACCGGAGGCGCGCACGTGCGCGCAGGCGCCGCGCAGCGCGTCGAGCTGGTAGAAGCCGCCGTCGCGGATCGCCTCGCCGATGCGGACGAGGTCCTGCATCACGACGCGCCCGGCCCCGAGGTTGAGGTGCCCGACCTCGCTGTTTCCCATCTGCCCCTCGGGAAGCCCGACCGCGCGGCCGCTCGCGTCGAGCAGCGTGCGCGGGGCACGGGCCCAGAGGCGGTCCCAGGTGGGGGTCCGCGCCATCGCGATGGCGTTGCCGTCGGTGGACTCGCGGTAGCCCCAGCCATCGAGGACGACGAGTACGACGGGGCGGTCGACCTTCGAAACCATCTTGGCCCTGTCGGGGTGGAGAGGTAGTTTGACGAGGGGCGTCCCGCGTGGCGGGACGCCGCGCGCGCCGTGGCGCAATCTAGTCCCGCCCCAGCCTCCCCGACCAGCGATGCGCCGCTCCGCGATCCTCCTTTCCCCGCTCTTCCTCGCCGTCTCGCTCGCGGCGCAGACGGTGCAGGTCGCGCGTCCGTCCGATCTCCTCGTCGCACCGGGTGGCCGATCGATCGGCTCCGTGCAGGCTGGCGTGACGCTCCGGCAGGGGGCGCGGCGCGCGGGGGCCACGACGGTCACGCTCGAAGGGTGGATCGAGAGCGCGAAGGTCGCCGGGCGTCGTGACTCGTTCCCGCAGAGCATCGCCGCGGGCGGGACGGTGCGCGTGCGCGCCGGGGCCGCCGGGAATGCCCGGGTCGTCGGGGCGCTCGTCGGTGGCGCGGGGATCCGTGTCCTCGAGCGGCGCGGCCCCTGGTCGCGCATCCGCCGCACGGCTTGGGTCCCGGTGTCGGCGCTCGCGACGAGCGCGCGGCCGGCGCGCACCGACCCGTCGGCGACTGCGTCGGCGACCACGGCGGGGACCACGGCGGGGACCACGGCGGCGCGTCCCGCCACGGCGGCCGCAGCTGAGGTGGAGGCGCCCGCCCGGCCCGGCACCCTCGGGGCGGTGCGCGCGCCGAGGCGCGCGGTGCTTCACGCCGCCCCCCTCGCCAGTGAGGACGCGGAGCCCGTCGCCACCCTCCCGGCCGGCGCGACGATGGTGGAGGTGGCTCGTGATCGTGGTTGGGTGAAGGTGCGCGTCGAGGGATGGATCCCCGAGACGGAGCTCGTCCCCGCGGACTCGTCCTTCACCGAGGGGCTCCGTGCCGTCGATCTCCGCGTCGACGCCGCCCGGGTCCGTGGCCGCGTCGTTCGGTGGGAGGTGCAGTCGATCAGTCTCCAGAAGGCAGACCCGCTCCGTCGTGGCCTTGAGCCTGACGAGCCGTACCTCCTCGCGATCGGCCCGGTCGGGGAGAACGTGGTGCTCTATCTCGCGGTGCCCCCCGCCCTCTTGGCCGAGGCGCGCGCCCTCCCGCCGATGTCGGACCTGCGCATCACCGCGCGGGTACGACTCGGGAGAAGCGAGCCGACCGGCGCGCCCATCCTCGACCTGCTGACACTGACCCGACGGTGACGTTCCGGCGCCTCCTCCTCCTGCTCTCTCTCGTCGGACTCGGCGCGGTGAGCATCGGGGGGGCGGTGCTCGAGACGCGGTGGGCGGAGCAGACGCAGGCGGCGCTGGCCGAGGCCGCCGCCGACCGCGCGGAGACGCGCCGAGTGGAGGAGGCGATCGCGAGCGCGCGGGTGCGGCTCGCGCTCGAGCACGCGCGACTCTCCTCGTACGAGACGGCGCCAGTGCACCTCGTCGTCTCGCGGGCCGACGCGCGACTCGGCGTCGAACGCGGGGCGGTCATCCTACGCACGGCGGGGATCGTGACGGCGTCGCCGGTCGGTATCGATACGGTGCGGTCGGTCAGTGCGACGTGGCTCGGGCTCGCTGGCGGTGGCCGACTCGATGCGGCGGCGGGGCTCTCCGCGGCCGACCTCACGGTGCTTCGGCGCTTGGTCCGAGCCGGCACGGTGGTGTATGTCCTCTGAGGCGCCGCGCGGGTCGTGGTGGTGGCGCGCGCTCGTCGTCGGCGCGCTGGTGTGGGGGGGCGCTCTCGGCTTCGTCGCACCGCGATGGTGGAACGACCACGCCGCGCGGGACGCCGCGCGACGCGCGCTGGTGGCGGCGCGGGCCGGCCGTTCGGCCCGCGTGACGGTGCTCGAGGCGCTCGACGACTCGCTCCGCCGACTCGCCGCGGTACGGCGGGACCGCGAGGCGGATGGCACCGCGCCGTATCTCGTCATCTCGACCGCCGACCGACGCCTCTGGTTGCGGGCGGG
>DAISWY010000025.1:7273-22705 GCA_036826135.1 Gemmatimonadaceae bacterium
CCGCGCCGTATCTCGTCATCTCGACCGCCGACCGACGCCTCTGGTTGCGGGCGGGCGATCAGGTCCGCTTCGAGGCCCCGGTCGCGACGGGGACGGGAGACCTTCCCGATGGCGGCACCGCGCGGTTCGCCACCCCACGCGGACGGCTCGTCGTGGAGCGGAAGGAGGACGACCCGATCTGGGTCCCCCCGGACTGGCACTTCGACGAGGTGGCGGCGGAGCGGGGCCTCCGGCTCGTTCGGCTCGATCCCCGGCGGCCCCTCCGCGTCGGCGACGGCGTGCTGCGGGTCGTCGGGCACGATGTCGTGCGCGAGCGCGCGGACGGAGCGGTGCAGCCGCTCCCCCCCGGCAAGGAGATCATCATCGGGCGTCTCCTCGTGATCCCGCCGTTCGGGACGCGCCAGCGTCGATTCCGCGACGTGCTGGGGCCGCACCGCCTCTACCTCGGGCAGGGCTATGGCATCCACGGGACGAACGTCCCGGAGAGCATCGGGCAGGCGGCGAGCCACGGGTGCATCCGGATGCGCAACGATGACATCGAGGCGCTCGCGCCGCTCGTCCCGGTGGGGACCCCGGTGTACATCTACTGAGGGCCTCTCCCGCTGGAAAAGCCCGCAGGGCACGGCTATCCTTCGAGATGGGACACGCCTCTCGCCTCCGCCCCGAAGCCGCGCTGACCTTCGACGACGTCCTGCTCGTCCCGCGGCATTCCTCGGTCCTTCCGAATGACACCAGCACCCGCACCCGGTTCTCCCGGGGCATCTGGCTGAACGTCCCGCTCGTCTCGGCGGCCATGGACACCGTGACCGAGTCCGAGATGGCGATCGCGATGGCGCGCGCCGGCGGGATTGGGGTCCTCCACAAGAACATGTCGATCGATCGGCAGGCGGCCGAGGTCGATCGGGTGAAGCGCTCCGAGAGCGGGATGATCCGCAATCCGATCACCCTCCAGCCGTCGGCGACCCTCCGCGAGGCGGTGGCGCTGATGGCGCGGTTCCGTATCAGCGGTGTGCCGGTGGTGGATGGCGCGGGGCGCCTGGTGGGCATCATCACGAATCGCGACCTGCAGTTCGAGCGACAGCTCGACCGGCCGCTCGCCGAGGCGATGACGAAGGAGGGGCTCATCACCGCCCCCGTCGGGACTTCGCTCGACGAGGCGGAGCAGATCATGGGTCGGCACCGCATCGAGAAGCTCCCGGTGGTGGATGCCTCGGGGACGCTCATCGGGCTGATCACGGTGAAGGACATCCACAAGCGTCGGCAGTATCCGACCGCGGCGAAGGATGAACAGGGGCGCCTGATGGTCGCGGCCGCGATCGGTGCGGGCGGCGATTATCTCTCCCGCGCGAAGGCGCTGGTGGACGCCGGCGTCGATGCGCTCGTGGTCGATACGGCGCACGGCCATTCGCAGGGGGTGCTTGACGCGGCGGCCGCGGTACGTGAGGCCTTTCCGGCGGTGCAGCTCGTGGCGGGGAACATCGCGACGGCCGAGGCGGCGAAGGCGCTCGTGGTGCGTGGTGTCGACGCGGTGAAGGTCGGGGTCGGTCCTGGCTCCATCTGCACGACGCGGGTGGTGGCGGGCATCGGTGTGCCGCAGCTCACCGCGGTGATGGATGCGGTGAGCGGGGCGGGGGATGTCCCCGTCATCGCCGACGGTGGCATCAAGTATTCCGGGGACATCGTGAAGGCGCTCGCCGCCGGCGCGTCGTCCGTGATGATGGGCTCGATGCTCGCGGGCACCGAGGAGAGCCCCGGGGAGTCGCTCCTCGCCGAAGGGCGTCGCTACAAGATGATTCGCGGGATGGGCTCGCTCTCCGCGATGCAGGATGGGAGCGCCGACCGCTACTTCCAGGAGGCGGCGACCGCGACGCGGAAGTTCGTGCCGGAAGGCATCGAGGGGCGCGTGCCGTACAAGGGCCCCGTCGCCGACGTGCTGTACCAGATGATCGGCGGGATACGCAGCGGGATGGGCTACACCGGCTGCGCGACGATCGACGCGCTCCGCACCGAGACGGAGTTCACGCGCATCACGGCCGCGGGGCTGCGCGAGTCGCACCCGCACGACGTGACGATCACGCGCGAAGCACCGAACTACAGCGCCTGATCGCCCCCCACCCTTCGCCCCCGCTCCGGTGTCCGACCTCCTGACCGTCCCTGCGTCGCGCCGCGAGGCGATCGAGCGACTCCTCGCCGCCCTGCGACCGGGGATGACGGTGGCGCTCTCGACGCACGTCAGCGCCGACGGCGACGGCTGCGGCTCCGAGGTGGCGCTGGCGCGGCTGCTCGCGCAGCGCGGTGTGCGGGCCGTCGTGGTGAATCCGACGCCCTGGCCCGAGTCCTTCCGTTGGCTGCTCGGCGATGACGTCGCCGACTGGAGCGGCCGAGGCGCCGAGGCGCTCCGCACGGTGGATCGGCTCATCGTGCTCGACATCTCCGACGTGCGGCGACTCGGGTCGCTCGCGTCGACGGTGCGCGCGCTCCCGCAGGATGCGTTAGTGATCGATCATCACCTCCCCAGCGACGAGCCGCCGGGGACGGTGATGGTGAGCGACACGCGGGCCTGCGCGACCGCCGAGCTGGTGTACGACCTCGCTGTGGTCGCGGGGCTCGAGCTGACCTCGGCGATTGCGGAGGCACTCTACACCGCGATGGTGACCGACACCGGGGGCTTCCGCTTCGGCAACACCTCGCCGCGCTGCCTCGCCGTCGCCGCCGAGCTGCTGCGCGCCGGTGTGGATCCGGAGCGGATGTACGCGCGCATCTACGGCAGCGTCCCACTCGGGCGGATCTACCTCCTCCGCGACGTGCTCGACACTCTTGAGGTCGATCTGACCCACGGCCTCGCGTGGGTGCGTGTCGAGGCCGGCGAGCTCGAGCGGTGCGGGGCCACCAGTGAGGACCTTGACGGGGTGGTGGAGCACCCGCGGTCGATTGCCGGTGTGCGGCTCGCGCTCCTCTTCCGCGATGTCGGGACGGCGCAGGTGAAGGTGTCCTTTCGGAGCGTGGCCGGCGTCAACGTGCACCCGCTCGCGCAGCAGTTCGGTGGGGGTGGCCACGCGCGGGCCTCCGGCGCGCTCATCGGAGGCACGCTCCCGACCGTGATGGCGAAGGTGCTCGACGAGGCGCGCCGGATGCTCGCCGCTGGCGCGCTCGCGGACGGCGCGGCACAATGAAGGCCGTGCGCCCGTCCGACGCCCGCCGTGGGTTCTCCCTGATCGAACTGCTGATGGTGCTCTCCATCACGGGGATCCTGATCGCCATCGCCGCGACGCAGATCGGGCGGCAGTTGAGCCGGGACCGGGTGCTGCGGGCCGCGACGATGGTGCAGGGGGTGCTCGTCGAGGCCTCGCAGCTGGCGGTGCGCCGTCGGACACCGATGCGCGTCGTCCTCGCTGGGTCGTCGGTGCAGGTGCGCCAGCGCGCGGGTGACACGCTCGTGCGGCAATGGCGCTTCGACGCCGCCTCCGACGTGCAGGCGACCCTCGCGTTCACGCCAGCGACCGGGATCACCATCTTTCCGAACGGCCGGGCCGACACGACGCTCGCGGTCGTCCTGACGAGTGCGACAGGGCGCGCGACGGTGACGCGCAGCGCCACCGGGATCGTCCGACGCCAATGAGCGCCCGGCGCGGCTTCTCCCTCATCGAGGTCATCGTCGCGGTGACCCTGCTCGGTGTGGTGGCGGCGACGCACGCCCTGGTCTCCGCGCGCTACACCGTCCGGGCGCGCAGCCTCGGCGTCGGGGTCGACCGGGCCGCCGCCATCTCCACCGCGGTGGACCTCTACGCGACGATGCCGTACGCGAGCATCGCGGCCGACACCGGGTGTGTGACGATTACCGCGATGCCGAACTACCGGCATCGGCGCTGCGTGAGCATCACGAACCCGACGCAGGCGATCACGCGGGTGCAGATCATCATCGACCCGACGGCCAGCGGATTCCGCTCCGATACGATCCGCGTGGACCGCAGTCTCCCCCCCTCCGGGTCGCTCTTCTCGTGAGCCGGCGCGGCGCGACGCTCGTCGAGCTGCTCGTGGTGATCGTCATCCTCGGGATCATCGGCGGGTCGGTGACGAACCTGCTCATCTCGCAGACGCGCCTCTTCGCCCGCGAGGCGGGGGGACGTGACGCGCGGGCCGTCTCGCGGAACGCGCTGAATATCGTCCGCGATGAGATGCGGATGATCGAGCCGCGCGGCATCGTGACGGCGACGGACACCGCGCTGACGGTGCGGGTGCCGTATGCGATGGGCGTGTACTGCGCGAGCAACACGGCGACCTTCGTCCCCGTCGACTCGCTGATCTACGCGCAGGCCGCCTACGCGGGGTACGCGTATCGGGACACCGCCCTCAATGCGGCGTACACGTACGTCGCCAAGACCGCGGCCCCGACGACGGGGACCGCCTCGACCTGCAGCAGCGGTCCCGGGATCACCCCGATCCCGAACGGGAAGCTCCTCGTGTTGAGCCCGGCCTTCCCCTCGTTGCCGTCCGGCGCTCCCGTCCTCCTCTATCAGACCGTCACGTACGCGCTGGGGCCGAGCACCCTGGTCCCCGGTCGCACCGCCCTCTGGCGGCGCGTCGCCGGTGGGGTGTCCGAGGAGATCGCCGTTCCCTTCCAGAACACCGCGATCTTCCGCTTCTACCTGTCCGGCGCCAAGACCTCGCAGGCGTCACCGCCGGCGGCGGGGAGCCTGCACACCATCAGCGGGATCGAGCTCGTCCTCACCGGCGAGAGCGAGAAGACCGTCGCCGGGCGTTCCGCACCTGAGCGGTCCTCGGTCCGGCTCTCGATCTTCTTCCGGAACGCGGTCATCTGATGGCCCGACCGCACGCGCTGCTCCTGCGAGCCCGCCGGGCCTTCGCGCTCCCGACGGTGATCCTCGTGATGCTCGTCCTGGTGGGGGCGCTCGCCTCGGGCTTCGGGATGCTCAGCAGCGAGCGCGGCGCGGACGATGCCGCCATCCAGTCGCAGGCCGCCGCGGCCCTCGCCGAGACGGGACTGCAGCAGGGGCTTCGGAACCGGCCGGGACTCGGGCTCTCCGCGGTGCCCGGCGCCTCGGATTCGGTGCGCCTCGCCCTCACCGGTGGCTATGCCGATATCGTGACCACGCGCCTCCGCGCCGCGTCGGGGACCAGCATCGCCGCGCTCTACCTCGTCCGGTCGCGGGGCGTCGCGACGACCGTCGGCCCCCGTGGCGCCGGGAACGCCGTCGCGATCAGCAGCGCGTTCGCCACCTTCCAGGCGATGACGATGACGGTGCAGTCGGCGCTCACGGGGATCAACGGCATCCAGAAGACCGGCGTCGCGGGTGACATCAGCGGGGTGGACCAATGCCCGGTGGCGAGCGGTGGCACCGGGGCGACCGTCGCGGCGGTCGCCGTCCCCAACGTCCCAGGATATTCGGGCTCCCTCGCCCCCCTCAGCGGGACCCCCAAGGTCCAGTCGCTCGGCGCCACCGCCGCGGCCGCGTCCACGACGGTCCCGTTCGACTGGGCGGATATCGTGAGCGGCAACGCCATCACGCCGGACTTCCTCTCCGATTACCTCGGCAACGGGTTCCCCACGACCGCATGGTTCGCGTCCAACGGGTCGTCCTGGCCGACGATCATCGTGAACAATGGCCCGTCTCCGAACCGCGAGTTCACCCTCAGCTCCTTCGGTCGTGGCCTCCTCATCGTCTACGGCGACCTGCGGCTGAATGGCAATTCGGCCGGCTGGGACGGCATCATCATCACCGGCGGTAAGATCCGGTCGAATGGGGCGAATCAGGTCTCCGGCGCCACCGTCACCGGGCTGAACGTCAAGCTCGGGTACTCCGTCACCGCGACGGACGTCGACGAGCTCATGGGTACCAAGCGCTACCTCTATAATTCGTGCAACGTCGGTTCCGCCCTGAACTCCCTCGGCGCGCTCCGCGTCTACCAGAACTCCTGGGCCAACACCTTCCCGTCGTACTGATGTCCGAGACACTCCAGGCGCGCCTTGCCGAGGCGCTCGCCCCGCTCGCCAATCCCCGCACCGGCGCTTCCCTCTACCAGACGCAGCAGGTCCGCGACATCGCTGCCTCGCGCGACGGGAAAGTCCGCGTCACCCTCCTCCTCGGTGCGCAGGACGATCCCGTCCTCGCGCGTCAGGTCCGGCAGGCGCTGGAGGCCGTCGAAGGCGTCACGGACGTGCGCGTCGACGTGAAGGATGCCGCCCAGGCCGCGCCATCCGGTGCCGCTGCGTCCGCGCCCGCCCCGAAACCCGCCGGCGGGCGTACGCTCCCCGTGATGGGAGAGCCCGCGGGCGCGCCGAAACCGCCCGCGCCGCCGTCCCCCGTCTCGTACCCGGGCCTCGGTCGCATCATCGCCGTGTCGTCGGGGAAGGGCGGCGTCGGCAAGTCGACCGTCACCACGAACCTCGCCATCGCCCTCGCGCAGGCCGGGTATCGCGTCGGCCTGATGGACGCCGACATCTACGGGCCGAACATCCCGCGGATGATGGGCGTGGATGCCGCCCCACCGGTGCAGGACGAGAAGATCCAGCCCCTCGAGGCGCACGGCGTGAAGCTCATCTCGCTCGGTTTCCTCATCGAGCGCGACCAGCCGGCGATCTGGCGCGGGCCGATCGTGATGAAGATCATCACGCAGTTCCTCCGCGACGTCGCGTGGGGGGAGCTCGATGTCCTCCTCGTCGACATGCCCCCGGGCACCGGCGACGCGCAGCTCTCGCTGGTGCAGGCGACGAGCGTCGCCGGCGCGGTCATCGTGACCACGCCGCAGGAGGTCGCCGTCGGCGACGCGCTGCGCGGCGCGATGATGTTCCGCCGCGTCGGCGTCCCGGTGCTCGGCGTCGTCGAGAACATGTCGTACTTCGAGTCGCCGGAGACGGGGAAGCCGATGGCGATCTTCGGCTCAGGGGGCGGCAAGCGCCTCGCCGACGAGCTGAAGGTCCCGCTCCTCGGCGAGATCCCGCTGCATCCGCCGGTGCTCGAGGGCGCCGACCGCGGGGCGCCGATCGTGGTGTCGGGAGCGGCGAGCAGCGCCGCCAAGAAGCTTGGCGAAGTGGCCCTCGCCGTGGTGCGGCAGCTCGGGGTCCCCGCGCCGCGCTGATCGCGCGGCGCGGGAACCCCGCGTCCGTCAGTCGATGGTGGCTGGGGGCGCTGGCGGCGCCGGGGGCGCCGGCGGCATCGGGGGCGTCGGGGGCGTCGGGGGCTGCGGCGACCAGAACGACGGCGCCGCCGCCCGCGGCTTCCCTGCACGGGAGAGCACCGCGGCCCCGAACCCGGCCGTCACCGCGACCCAGGTGATGCTCACGGCGAGCGCGACCAGCCACCCGGCGAAGTCGGGGAGCGCCGCCGCCAGCGCGAAGGGAAGCAGGAGAATCCCGGTCCCCATGCTCACGGCGCGCATCAGGCTCCGCCGCTCATCCGTGTGGTCTCCGGTCACGCCACGGCCGACAAGCGCCGCCGTGGCGAACCAACCCAGGAGCCCGAGCACCAGATAGAGCGCCGGGAGCGCGACCACGGCGAACGGGATCAGGAGGATCCCGAGGACCGTGAGCACGAGCGAGAGCACCAGGAGGAGGAGAATCGGGACGAATCCGAGCTCGAGGAAGAGCCCAGCGAGGAAGGCCCGGCCCACGCCGGCCTCGAGCCGGCGCACGACGGTGTCGAGGCGGGTCGGGAGGGCGGCGGCGGCCACGATGCCGAAGACGCTGAGCATCGCGGCGGCGATCAGCACGCCGAGGAGCGACTCCCAACGGCTTCGCGGCTCCTGCGGCTCGACGCGACCCTCGTTCTCCTCGTCGATACGCCAGCTCCCGCTCTTCCCGGAGCCGCTGACGATGCTGCCTTCCACCCGACCCCCTTCCACCCGCACCTGCCCTCTCACAGCGACCGCATCGTGCCGGACCACCGACCCGTCCCGAAGGGTGAGGTCGCCCATCAGGGAGACGGCGTCGCCCTCGACGATGGCGTTCTCGTGGACCGTGAGGTCGCCGAAGAGCGCGACGGCACTTCCGAGCACGACGCCCCGGACGTCGACGTCGCCAAAGAGATTCACGAGGTCGTGGATCGTGTCGCCGGCGGCGACCTGCCTCTCGCCCCACTCTACCTGCGCCTCCTGCGAATCGACGCGGGTGCGGGTCGAGTCGTCGGTGTCGATGCGCACACGGATGACCTTCTCGATGCGGCGCGACGCCGTGTCAGCGCGTCGCCGCTCGACGGCCCGCCTGGCGCTGTCGGTCGCGGGCCGGGAGGCTGCCGCGGTCACGGGGCGCTTCGCGGAATCAGTGGTCTGCGCGGCCAGGAGCGACGGCAGAAGCACCGTCGTCGCCAGCAGGCCGAGCGTGGCGCGGCGGAGCGCGCGATGGATCGAGGCGAATGTCATACGGGACTCACTGGCGAAGGGTGGAGGCGCGCCATCCGCGCCCCAGGAGGGACATCATGAGCAGCGTGCCGAAGGTCCCGAGCAGCAGTGCAACGGTCAGGGTCCCCGTGCTGGCAAGGATCGATCCGACACGCGGGACGAGCGAGAGGAAGAGCTCCCACGTGGCGGTGGAGAGGTCGGCGGTCCGCAGCGCGACAACCAGGTTGGTGAGCCCGTGCAGGGCACGCCCGGGCACGTGGATCAGCTCGTCACGGAAGCGGAGGAGGAAGACCGCTGCCAGCCCGACCTCGACGGTCAGGAGCCCCGCGAGCGCCCGCCACGGGAGGCGCCGCCAGAGCGGCACCGGCGCCGCCAGCGGGACCCGCGCCAGCACCCGGTCGGCGAACCCGGCCGACGGCGCGTGACGCGGCAGGGCCCGGAGCAGGGCCGTGAGTTCGGGGTTGGAGAGTGGGCGGTTCAGTGGCATCGGGGTCTCGGAAGGGAGGTACGAAAGGGCGGGGGCGGAGGTTTCACCCGTCGCCGGCCCGGACGGGGGCGAGCAGCGCCTGCAGCTCGAGCCGTGCTCGATGCAGGTGGGTTTTCACCGTGCCGATCGGGAGGTCGAGGGTCTCCGCGATCTCCTCATAGGAGAGCTCCTCCACGTACCGCAGGAGCACGCAGGAGCGGTAGGCGGGCCGGAGCTGGGCGATGGCCTCCTCGATCTGCGCGCCGAGTTCGCGCGCCACCAGTGCGTCGAGAGGGGAGGCGGACGCATCCGCGATGGCGATCGCCCCGGCCGCCGCCTCCTCCACGCTCGCCGCGTTCGGGTCCCCATCGAGCGAGAGAGTCTCCGGCTGCCGCCGCCGCAGGTGGTCGATCGCGGCGTTGTGCGCGATCCGAAAGAGCCAGCTCGAGAACTTCAGGTCGGTCCGATAGCTGTCGAGATGCGTGAACGCTCGGACGAACGTTTCCTGTGCAAGGTCTTCGGCGAGCGCGCGGTCACCCACGAGTCGAACGACGAACGAGAAGACGGGCCGCTCAAACCGACGCACCATCTCGCGTGCCCCCGCCTCGCGTCCGTCGCGAACGAGGAGCACCACAGCCTGATCGGTCAGCGTTGTGAGGTCGGTGGGCACCAAAGGCGGACAGGAAATGGACCGGCGGGACTCCCGTGATACGGCGCGAGCCACGCTGAGGTTTCGCGACCGCCATCGCAGCGCCACGGCGACCGCGACGCGACGACGGGAGCGACCGACGCTCGATCTGGTGCGCCGCCCGACAATCGCGCGGGCTCAACTTGTCCGGAGGGGGCGCTTCCGGGCAACTTTCGTCGATGGCACAGATGCTCGCCCCCGAGGGGCTCGAGGCCGCCGAGGCCAGCGCCGCCGCGGCGGGCGCCTCCGTCGAAGGCAAGCGCGTCTACGTGCGCCGCATGTTCTCCGAGATCGCGCCGAGCTATGACCTGCTCAATCGCGTGCTCTCGCTCGGCATCGATCGTCGGTGGCGCACGCTTGCGCTGCGACGGCTCGGGTGGGACCGTGCGCCGGAGGGATGCTTTCTCGATCTCTGTGCAGGCACCCTCGACGTCGGCGCGCAGCTTGCGCGCCAGTCGGGATTCCGCGGGCGCATCCTCGCCGCGGACTTCGCGGAACCGATGCTGCGTGCGGGCGCGGGGAAGGCGGCGCCGACGGTGCTCGCCCCCGTCGTCGCGGACGCGATGGCGCTTCCCGTGACGGACGACGCGTTCGACGGCGCGATCGTCGCCTTCGGCATCCGCAACGTCGCCGACTTGGGCGCCGGACTCCGTGAGGTCCACCGGGTGCTACGCCCCGGTGCGCGCTTCGTGATCCTCGAGTTCTCGACGCCGCGGCTCCCGCTGGTGCGTGCCGCGTACCTCTTCTACTTCCACCGCATCCTCCCGCTGATCGGCCGTCTCGTCAGCGGGCACCGCACCGCCTACACCTACCTGCCGCGCTCCGTCGCGCACTTCCCGGAGACCGACGCGCTCGCGGCAGCGATGCGCGCCGCCGGCTTCCGCGACGTCCGCTGGGAGACGCTGACCTTCGGCATCGCGGCAATCCACGTGGGGACCAAGTGACCGACACGCTCGACACCCTTTCCGAGTTCATCACCGCCATCGAGGCCGCTGGTGAACTCCGACGCATCCGTGAACCCGTCGCCGTGCATCTCGAGATGTGCGAGATCGCCGACCGTGTGATGAAGATGCCGGGCGGTGGCCCGGCCCTGTTGTTCGAGAAGCCCGTGCTCCGGGATGGCTCGATCGCCGCGTATCCCGTGGCCATCAACCTCTTCGGCTCGATGTCGCGGATGGCGATGGCGCTCGGGGTAGAGCGGCTGGATGACCACGGCGACCGCATCACGAAGCTCCTGGACCTCAAGGTCCCGGAGGGCTTCTTGGGCAAGCTGCAGCTCCTGCCGCGACTGCTGGAGGTGGCGAAGTTCCCGCCGCGCATGGCCTCGGGCACGCCGGCCTGCCAGGAGGTCGTCTGGCGCGGCGACGAGATTGACCTCGACAAGATCCCGGTGCTCACCACCTGGCCGGAGGATGGCGGGCCGTTCATCACGATGACGGCGGTCGTCTCGAAGGACCCGCAGCGCGGCATTCGCAACGTGGGGATGTACCGCGTCCAGCAGATGGGGAAGCGGCACGTCGCGATGCACTGGCAGCGCCACAAGACGGGCGCCGCGCACTGGCGCGAGATGGCGGAGCGCGGTGAGAAGATGCCGGTCTGCATCGTCATCGGGGCGGATCCCGCGTCGATGTACTCGGCCAGCGCCCCGCTCCCCCCGAACGTCGATGAGTTCATCTTCGCCGGCTTCCTTCGCCGGAGCCCAGTGCAGCTCACGAAGGCGGTGACCTGCGACCTCGAGGTTCCTGCTGAGGCGGAGATGGTGATCGAGGGGTACATCGATCCCGCGGAGGCGCTCGTCACCGAGGGGCCGTTCGGGGACCACACGGGCTACTACTCCGAGGCCGATCTCTATCCGCGCGTGCACGTCACCGCGGTGACGATGCGCCGCAACGCGGTCTACTGCGCCACGATCGTCGGGCGCCCGCCGATGGAGGACTTCTATCTCGGCCACGCGACCGAGCGGATCTTCCTCCCGCTCCTCAAGCTCATGAACCCGGAGATCGTGGACTATCACATGCCCGCCGAGGGCGTGTTCCACAACCTCGTCTTCGTCAGCATCAAGAAGCACTATCCCGGTCAGGCGTGGAAGGTGATGAACGCGCTCTGGGGCGCGGGGCTGATGTCGCTGGCGAAGGTGCTCGTCGTGGTGGACGACTGGGTGGACGTGCGGAACCCGCAGGAGGCCTGGTGGGTGGCGCTCAACAACATCGATCCGGAGCGCGACACGCGCTTCACGATGGGACCGGTGGACGTGCTCGACCACGCGAGTCGGGCCTTCACCTACGGGTCGAAGATGGGGATCGACGCCACGCGGAAGTGGCCTGAGGAGGGCTTCACGCGGAACTGGCCGACGGTGATCACGATGGATGACGCGACGAAGGCCCGCGTCGATGCGCGCTGGGCCTCACTCGGCATCGACCGCCCGTGACCGCGACCCGCACCGTCGGCGCGACCGCACGCGAGGGCCAGACCTTCGCGGGGGAGTCGGCGGTCGCCCGGTGGGCGAGCTTCGTGAAGCTCCCGCACACCGTCTTCGCGTTGCCGTTCGCGCTCGTGGGCGTGGTGCTCGCGAGTCGGCTCCCCGTGGGGGTGGACGACGGGATGCGCGCCCCGCTCACGGTCGGGCGCATCGGCTGGGTGGTCCTCGCCTTCACCGCGGCGCGCTGGGTCGCGATGGCGGTGAACCGCATCGTCGACCGCGAGTTCGACGCGCGGAACCCGCGGACCGCGATGCGCGAGATCCCACGGGGCGCCATCAACGTGCGCGCCGCCTGGGCGACCGTCGCCGTCGCCGCCATGCTCTTCGTTTTCGCGGCGGCGCAGCTCAATCCGCTCTGCCTCGCCCTCAGCCCCGTCGCGCTCGCCTGGGTCTGCTTCTACTCGTTCACCAAGCGCTTCACCCGCTACGCGCATCTGGTGCTCGGCCTCGGCCTCGCCATCGCACCCGTCGGCGGCTATCTCGCCGTGACCGGGGCATGGAGTGAGCCCTGGTGGCTCCTGCTCCTGCTGACGCTCGCCATCACCACCTGGTCCGGCGGCTTCGACATCCTCTACGCCCTCCCCGACGTGGCCTTCGACCGGGCGAACGGGCTGCACTCCATCCCGGCGTCGCTCGGCGTGCCGCGTGCCATCTTCGTGGCGCGTGCGCTGCACCTGGTGACCGTCGCGGCGCTCGCGGCCACCGTCGTCGCGGCTGGGCTCGGCGTGGCGGCCGGGGCTGGCGTGGTGCTCGCGGCGGCACTGCTCGCGTATGAGCACTCGCTCGTCCGCGCGGACGACCTCTCCAAGCTCGATGCGGCCTTCTTCACCATGAACGGCGTGATCTCGATGGGCTTCCTCGCCTGCATCCTCGTCGACCGGTGGCTCGCGTGACGCGCCCCGCCGATCCCGCCGCGCCGCTCGTCCTGGCCATCACCGGGGCCTCCGGCGCGCCCTACGGCATCCGGCTACTCGAGCAACTGCTCGTCGCTGACCGCCGCGTGCAGCTCATCGTCTCCTCGCACGGCTTCCGCCTCCTCCGGACCGAGAGCGAGGTGGGCGACCTCGCCGGTCTGCGTGCGGCGGTCGGCGCCGAGCGCTTCGATCGGCTCGTGACGGTGTACGACGATGGGGACCGCGGGGCGAAGCCCGCGTCCGGTTCCGCGCTTGCGGGCGGGATGGTGATCTGCCCGTGCTCGATGGGGACGCTGGCGAGCATCGCCGCGGGCACGTCGCGGTCGCTCGTCGAGCGGGCGGCCGACGTGGCGCTCAAGGAGCGTCGCCCGCTCCTCCTCGTCACGCGCGAGACCCCACTCTCGCTCATCCATCTCGAGAACATGCGGCGCGTCACGATGGCCGGCGCGACGGTGATGCCCGCCGCCCCAGGGTTCTACCACCGGCCGACGCGCATTGAGGAGCTCGTGGACTTCGTCGTTGCGCGCGCGCTCGACCACCTCGGCGTCCCCAACACACTGGCCCCGCGCTGGGGCGAGAGCGACACGGGCGAGCCCGCGTGACGGCGGCCGTGGTCCGGATCGGCCTGATCTCGGACACCCATGGACTCCTCCGGCCCGAGGTCCACACGGTCTTCGCGGGGGTCAATCGCATCCTCCACGCGGGCGATGTCTGCGGGGACGAGATCCTCGACGAGCTCGCACTGATCGCGCCGGTGCAGGCGGTCTTCGGGAACTGCGACGTGCCGGGTGATCGCCGTCTATCCGAGGCGCTCGCCCTCGAGATCGACGGCGTGCGCATCCACGTGCGGCACGGGCACGAGCTGGGCCGGCCCCGGCCGGCCCAGGTGGCGGCGGCCTATGACGCCGACGTCTGTGTGTACGGCCACACCCATCGGCAGCTGATTGAGCGCGTCGGCACGCAGCTCGTGGTGAATCCGGGGGCTGCGGGGCCGCGGCGGTTCGATCTCGAGCCGAGCATCGCGATGCTCACCATCGCCGACGGGCGCGCCGACGCGGAGCTGATCCCCCTCAGGGGATGAGCGGCACGGTCCGCTCCAGTTCACCCGGGTGGCGCTTGAACCACGCGGCCACCAGCAGCACCTCGTCGACCTCGTGCCCGGGCACAGTCGTGGGCAGCGCGGGCACGCTGACTGGCGTGTCGCGGGTGGCGGTGGTGCTGTCGTGCGTCGGCGCGGTGCGTGCTGTGGTCGCGCGCGTCGGCGAGCGGAGCACCGAGATCGCGTGCACCGGCGCGGGCACATCCCCCGAGCCACCCACCGCGGCCACGGCCGCCGCGAAGGCGCGCCGCTGTCCCGCCGTGCGCGGCGTGGGCGCCTCGTGGCGGACGCGGCCGCGCCGGATGACATAGCTGCGCGAGTCACTCGGCTCCGCGCCGGGGATGGTATAGGTGAACGTCAGCGATTCCAGGGCGAAGCGCAGCCGCCCGAACTGCTCGCGGAGGGATTCGAGGCGTTGCAGTTTGTCGCGCAGCACGGCGGCGCGCTCATACTCGAGCGCGGCGCTCGCGGCCTCCATCCGGGCCCGGAGTGGCAGGAGCGGCGCCTCGTCTCGTCCGTCGAGGAACGCCTGGGCCGTGCCGAACCGCTCCAGATACTCCGCCTCGCGCACCGCACCGATGCAGGGGCCGAGGCATTTGCCGATCTCGTGTCGCAGACAGCCGGGGGTGCGCGGCCAGCTCCCGTCGCCCGGGAGCTGCTCCGCGTAGCGCATCGGCAGCGCGGGCGCGCAGTCGCGGAGGCCGAGCACATCGTTGAGTTCGCGGATCGCCTCCTCCAGCTGGATCGCCCCGCGAAAGGGTCCGTAATAGGTGCCGGCCTCGTCGTCGCCGGCGCCACGCACCACCTGCAGCAGGGGCGCCGTACCGCCGGTGACGCGCACGAAGGCGTGGTACCGCGCGTCCCGCTTCATCGCGACGTTGTACCGCGGGCGCAGCGCCTTGATTAGCCGGAGCTCCTGCAGGAGCGCGGCGAACTCGCTCGGCAGGGGCTCCCAGGTGAGCGCGGCGGCCTCGCGGAGGATGCGCGCTCCCTTGTCCTTCGGGTACGACGCTCGGAAGTAGCTCAGCAGTCGGGTGCGCAGGCGCTTCGACTTACCGACGTAGATGACCTCCCCGTCCGGCGAGACCATGCGATAGACGCCGGGGACGTCGCGAGCGTCGGCCCGCACCGCCGTGCGCATCGCCTCGATGCGCGCCTTGACCGCGGCGGTGAGTGGCGTGCCGCGCCGTCGGCGACGCGGGCTCACGTCTGACACCTTGGACACCAGACCGTCTGGCGTCCTTCGAGCGCGTGCGTGGCCCGCAGCACGGTCCCGCAGCGGCTGCACGGTGATCCTTCGCGGCCGTACGCTTTGAGGTGCGCCGCGAAGCCGCCGCGCGCGCCATAGGCGTCCTGAAAGTCACGGAAGGTCGTGCCCCGTAGCGCGATGGATTCCGAAAGGACGGCCCGCAGCGCCGCGAGAATCGCGGA
>DAISWY010000026.1:0-22626 GCA_036826135.1 Gemmatimonadaceae bacterium
GCGGTCGCGAAGACGCGCACCGAGTCGCCGAAGGCGCGCGTGAACATGAACGTCACCGAGGCGAAGCGCCGCGTGGCGACGCCGAACCGCCGCTCGAGCAAGGCGTAGGCGGTGACCAGCTCGCCGTCCATGTAGCGCGGCAGCAGCGTGTAGGCGACGACGATGCGGCCGAGGAGATACCCGACCGTCACCTGCAGGAACCCGAGGTTCCCGAGGTAGGAGAGCCCGGGAATCGAGATGAAGGTGAGGGCGCTCGTCTCGGTGGCGACGATCGAGAAGCAGACCGCCCACCACGGGATCGTGCCGCCGGCGACGAAATAATCCTTGCTGTCCTTCTGGTCACGGCCGAGGTGGACGCCGAGCCAGGTGGTACCGGCGAGGTAGGCGAGGAGGATCGCCCAGTCGAGGGAGGTGAAGGTCGCGGTCATCGCGTGGGCCCGGGGGAGGGGAAGGGCGGCGCGTGGGGGGGAAATGCGACGGGCGCCCGTGGGGGCGCCCGTCAGTCGACTCACAGGTGGCCGATCAGGCCGAGAAGCTGCTGCCGCAGCCGCAGCCGCCGGTCGCGTTCGGGTTCTTGAAGGTGAAGCCAGACCCCTGCATCGACGAGACGTAGTCGATCGTCACGCCGTTGAGGTACTGCATCGAGAAGGGATCGACGAAGACATTGAAGCCGGCCTGCGGCAGCACCGTGTCATCGTCCGCCGGCTTGTCCTCGATGAGGAGCGAGTACTTGAAGCCGGAGCAGCCGCCGGGCTGCACGCTCACGCGCAGGCCGCCGACTTCGGGGGCGACGTTCTCCGCGACCATGAACTTCTGCACCTCGGTCATCGCGGCCGGGGTGATCGAAACCAACACTTCGGGGGCGTTCATCGTGCTCATCGTGGACCTCCGCGAGCGGGGTTGGGGGCGTCGGCTGACGACCCGGGTACTGACGTGAATATAGGGCCGGGGGCGTCCGGTGGGCCACCGGTCGTTCACGGGCTCCCGCGGCCGTTGCCGGCCGGGGCGAGCGTCGCCGCGGTCTCGGCCACCGTCGTCCGCACCCGCGCGATGCCGGTCCGCTCCCGGCTGGGATTCACCCGGTTCGTCAGGAGGATCACGAATCGGTCATTCGCCGGGTCAATCCACAGCGACGTCCCGGTGAACCCGGTGTGGCCGAAGGCGGGGGGGCGCATCAGCCGACCGGCGGAATTCCCGCCCGTCGGGACCTCCCACCCGAGCGCCCGGTTCGAGAAGCCCGGGCGCTGGACGGTCGTGAAGCGGCGGATCGTCTCGGGCTGGAAGATCCGGACCCCCTCGAGCTCGCCGCCGTTCAGGTAGAGCCGCGCGAACCGGACGAGATCCGCCCCGGTGCTGAAGAGCCCCGCGTGTCCGGAGACGCCGCCGAGGAGATGCGCGTTCTCATCGTGCACCTCGCCGCGGAGGAGGCGGCCACGCCACGGGTCGCGTTCGGTGGGGGCGATGCGCTCGCGGAGCGTGGCCGGCGGCAGGAAGCGGGAGTCCCGCATGCCGGCGGCGGAGAAGACGTGGGCCGCGAGGTAGCGATCGAGGGGCTCCCCGCTCACGCGCTCGACCACCCAGCCGAGGAGCATCGCCCCAAGGTCGGAATAGACCATCCGCGCGCCCGGTGTGGTGTCGAGGGGCGCCTCGAGCACGATCCGGCGGGCGTCCGCCGCGCTGGAGGTGCGCTTCCAGAGCTGGATGAACGGGGCGAGGCCGCCCGAGTGGGTCAGGAGGTGGCGGACCGTGACGGCGTCCTTGCCGCGACCCTGCCACTCCGGGAGATAGCGCTGGACCGGCGCGTCGAGATCGATGCGGCCCTGTTCGACGAGCTGCATCATCGCGCTCGTCAGGCCGACGACCTTGGTGAGCGAGGCCATATCCCAGATCGTCTCGAGCGTCGGTGCCGGCGCCTCGGTGGCCCAGTCGATGCGGCCGGCGCTGACCTGGGTGAGGATGCCCGCCCGGTTCCCGACGATGGCGATGCCCCCCGGGAAGACCGAGTCGCGCACGGCGGCCTCGAGCACGCGGCGGAGTGAATCCTCGAGGGGGCGGACCTCGTTCGGGCGGTCCGCGCCGTCGCCGGCACGGAAGTAGCCGGGGAGGGTGATCGGTGCGCGTCCGGCGAACGGGATCGCGCCGGCCAGCGCGCGGGCGGCCGCGCGCTCGACGGCATCCCCGCGGCCGAAGGTCGCGACGTAGGCGGGGACGCGGTTGAACTCGCGCAGCACGTAGGGGTTCGAGAACGCCACCACCGCGACGGGCCGCGCCCACGCGACGGAGTCGATCCACGCGGCGACGTGGGCCCCGACGGCGAAGCGGCCCTCGCCTTCGATGGTACGGACGAAGGTCGCGAGGATCATCCGTTCCCCTGGGCGGAGGAGCGAATCGAGGCGCGCGCGCGAGGTGGTCGGCGTGATACGGAGGATGCGTCCCTCCCCGAGCCGCCCTCGCAGGTCCGCGGCGAAGGTGCGGCCGGCGTTCACGTCCGACTCCCCCGCGAACGTCACGATGGCCGTCGGGGTGCCCCGGGCGAGGGGGAGGAGCGCTCCGGTGTTGCGGAGCAGGGTGACGGCGCCGTCCGCGATGGTCTGCGCGGTGGCGCGATGCGCCGCCGACCCGACGACCTCGCGCAGTGCGTCGAGATCGACGAACGGCTGCTGGATGGCGCCGGTGCGCACCTTCATCTCCAGGATGCGCCGAACCGAGGCGTCGATGCGCGCGGTGGGGATCTCGCCGCGCTCGGTGGCGGCGACCACGGCGCGAATCGCGCCGCCGATGTCCGGAGGCATCAGGAGGATGTCAGCGCCCGCCTGCACGGCACGGACGGCACTCACCTCGTTCGGATATCCGGCGCCGACGCCGCGCATGTCCATCGCGTCGGTGACCGCGAGGCCGCGGAAGCCCAGGGTGTCTCGGAGGAGCTCGTGGAAGATCGCGGGGACGAGCGTCGCGGGGGTAGAGTCGCCCGCGACCGAGGGGAGGGCGATGTGCGCGCTCATCACGGCCGCGACGCCCGCGTCGATCGCGGCCCGGAAGGGACGAAGTTCGATCGCGTCGAGTCGGGCGCGGCTCGCCGTCACGATCGGGAGCGAGAGATGCGAGTCGGTGTCGGTGTCGCCGTGGCCGGGGAAGTGCTTCACGGTCGCCGCGACGCCGGCGTCCTGCACGCCAGCGACGAAGGCGGTGCTCATCGCCGAGACCTGCGCCGGGTCCTCGCCGAATGACCGGACGTTGATGACCGGATTTGCGGGATTGTTGTTGACGTCGACGGTCGGTGCGAAGGCGAGGTGGATCCCGATCGCGCGTGACTCGCGCCCCGTGATGCGCCCCGCCTCGCGCGCGAAGTCGACGCGCCCGGTGGCACCGATGGCCATGTTGTTCGGCAGGACGGTCGCATCGCCGCCACGGAGGAGTCCCGGGGTGAAGGTGCCGCCCTCGAGGCGGCCCAACCCAGGCTCCACGTCCGAGGCGATCAGGAGCGGGAGCGCCGCGCGACGCTGCAGCGCGTTCACCTTCGCGGCGACCTCGATCGGGGAGCCGAGCGACATCACGACGCCGCCCACCTTGTCCTCTGCGATGCGTGCGGCGGCCCAGGCGAACGCCGAGTCCGTCGTGCTCGTATAATCCCCCAGCACCCAGATCATCACCATCTGGGCGACCTTGTCCCGCAGCGGCATCGCGGCGAGGGTCGAGTCGATCCAGCGGGTCGCGGTGCGCGGGAGCGGCGCCGAGAGGGAGACGGGGACGTTGTGCAGGGCACCGGGGCGCGGCGCGGGCGTGGGCCCACCGGAGCCCATCGGCGTGCAGGCGAGGGCGAGGCAGGCACCGGCGAGGCCGGCCACACGAACGGAGGCGGGGTGCATCGTCACGGACGGGTTCGGGAAGTGGGGGGGATGTGGCGAGGGGCGAGCGCGAGGGTGGCGCGGGCGATTGGGGTGACGGTGCTGCTGACGGCGGCGTGCGCACCGGCGCCGCGCGCCCAGGCCCGCCCGTCGCGAGACGCACGACCGACCTTCGCGCCCGGGATGACGGTCCTGCTGGAGGATTCGCTGCAGGTGCTCGCCGGGCGCCGCGTCGCCGTCATCACGAACCACACCGGGGTCGATCTCGAGGGGCGTTCGATCGTCGACCTGCTCCGCGAGGATCCGCGCGCCCGCCGGGCCAACATCACGGTGGTGCGGCTCTTCTCGCCGGAGCACGGGATTCGTGGCGATGTGGACCGGGAGAATGTCCCAGACGCCGTCGACCCGCGGTCGGGGCTGCTGGTGCACTCGTTGTATGCACGCGAGACGATCCCGCCGCCGGATTCGCTGCTCCGCGACATCGATGCGCTGGTCTTCGATCTGCAGGACATCGGCACGCGCACCTGGACCTACGTCGGCGTGATGGTCTATGCGATGCGCGCCGCGGCGCGCGTGGGGATTCCCTTCGTCGTGCTCGACCGACCCAACCCGATTACCGGGCGGATGGAGGCGCCGCTGCTCGACTCGGCCCTCGCGAACCCCGAGGACCCAACGCCGACGCGGCGCGGCGCCGCCTTCGCATTATATCCCGCGCCGCTCCGGCACGGGATGACGATGGGGGAGCTGGCCCGCTGGTTCGCGGCGGAACTACGCATCCCTGCGGCGCTCTCGGTCGTCGCGATGCGCGGGTATCGGCGGGGAATGTGGTGGGAGGAGACCGGGCTCCGCTGGGTGGTGCCGTCCCCGGCGATGGTCTCCCCGCTCAGTGCGTTGGTCTATCCCGCGCTCGTCGCGCTCGAGGGAACGAACGTCTCGGTGGGGCGCGGGACGCGCGAGCCCTTCCAGCGCTTCGGGGCGCCGTGGCTCGATGCTCCGCGCGTCGCCGTGATGCTGAACGAGTTGGGACTCGCGGGGGTCCGGTTCGACGCCGAGCGCTTCACCCCCGTGAACAGTCCCGATAACAAGTTCAGCGGACGGGAGATCCCCGGCGTCCGGATCGTGGTCGAGGACCGCGATCGCGTTCAGGCGGGTCGCGTCGCGGCCGCGGTGCTCTGGGCACTGCGACGCGTCCACGTCGATTCGCTGCGCGTGAATCCTCGCACGGTGGACATGCGCTTCGGGTCGACGGCGGCGCGCATCGCACTCGAAACGGCGGCGGACCCGAACGAGGTCATCGATCGGCTGCAGCCGGAGGTGGTCGCCTTCCAGCGCCGCGTGCGGCCGTACCTGCTGTACTGACGGCGTGACAATCCGGGAGACGCTCGTGCGGCCCTGGTGGGCGATCGTCCGCGGCTACCTGCGGGTGATCGAGCCACTCGTCGGTTGGTGCGTACGACGCGGGGTCGCGCCCAACACGATCACCATCGTCGGCACCGGCGTGGCGGCGGTCGTCGGGGTGCTCTTCGCGGTGGGGCGAGTCTCCGCCGGCGGGTGGACCCTCGGGCTCCTCGCCTTCTTCGACGTCATCGACGGGGAGGTGGCGCGCCGCACCGGCCGGGCGACCGCGTACGGCGCGTTCCTCGACGCGACCCTCGACCGCGTGGCCGATGCCTGCCTGCTCGGGGGCCTCGTCGTCCTCTACGCGACCCACCCGGTGCATCGGTCCGGGGGGATGGTCGTCGTGGCGCTCGTCGCGCTCGTGGCGACGCAGCTCACCTCGTACACCCGCGCCCGCGCCGACCTCGCCGGCATCGACCTGAAGGGCGTGGGCTGGCTGGAGCGCCCCGAGCGGATCACCCTCCTCGCCGCGCCGCAGGCCTTCTTCGGCCTCCGGTTCGAGGGACGGGTCCTCGCCGGCGTCGTGGCCCTCCTGGCCGCCGCTGGGGTGGTGACGGTCTGGCAGCGGATGCGCCGGGTGGCGCAGGGTTGATATCTTTCCGGCGACCGCCTCCGGAGGCTCGTGATGTCCCGATTCCGTCCCGCTTTCGTCGCCGTCGCGTTCGTCGCGCTGACGGGGTGGGCGTGCGCCTCGGAGCCGAAGCCGCATCGGATCCGGCTCGCCACGGATGACTTCGCCTTCGAGGTCACCGCGGACGTGATGCCGCCTCGCTCCGTCGAACTCACGACGTACACGGTCCGCGTGACGCATCGTGAGACCAAGGAGCCGGTGGTCGGTGGCGAGGGGCGCCTCTTCGCCACCAACGCCTCTCGCATCACGGTCTGGGACGGCTTCGCTCCCGGCGCCGAGCCCGGCACCTACACGGCGCGCGTCCGCTTCCTCACCGCCGGCCAATGGCAGCTGGGGATCCAGTTCCGGGCCGGCCACGACACCACCGTCGCGCTCCAGCGCACCCACGATTGGGGGCAACTGGTCCGCAACGAATCCCCCCCCGAGCCATGAAGCATTTCCATCGCACCCATCTCCATCCGGACGCGGTCCTCGCGACCGCGGATGCCTTCTTTCCCACCATCGGGATGCGGCCCGCCGGCAAGCCCGGCGCGCGCAGCCGCCAGTATCAGGGGACGGTCGGGACCCCCGAGGTGCCGATGACCCTCACGATCTCGGTGCGGATGGAGGGGGGGCACTACACCTTCGTCGAGGCGCACACCGACCAGATGGGGGAGAGCCGTCTCGACCGCGGCGTGAAGACCTTCTTCGTCCGGCTGCATACGCAGGACGACCCCGCACACACCTTCGCGCCGTCGTACTGATGGCCGCCCGCCGTCGGTCGCCGGGTCCCGGGAGCGCGGCCGCACACCTCGGTGAGGCGCTGCCGCTCGAGCGGAAGCTCGCCCTCTATCGCTGGATGCGGCTGACCCGGACGCTCGAGGAGCGCCTGGTCGCACTCTACCGGCAGACGAAGGTGGTCGGTGGGCTCTTCCGGTCGCTCGGGCAGGAGGCGGACGCCGTCGGGTCCTGCTTCGCCCTCGAGCCGCGCGACGTGATGTCGCCGCTCATCCGGAACATGGGGGCGATGCTCGTGAAGGGCGCGACCCCTGTCGAGATCCTCAAGCAGTATATGGCGAAGGGCGACTCCCCGACGCGCGGGCGCGAGCTGAACATCCACTTCGGCGACATCGGGCCGGCCGGGACGACGCGCGGCTTCCTCGGCCAGATCTCCCCGCTTGGCGATATGGTGCCGGTGATGGCGGGTGTCGCGATGAGCTTCAAGGCGCGTGGGGAGGACCGGGTCGGCCTCGTCTACGTCGGCGACGGCGCGACGAGCACCGGCGCCTTCCACGAGGGGATCAACTTTGCCGCGGTGCAGCGCCTCCCGCTCGTGGTGATCATCGAGAACAACGGCTACGCCTATTCCACCCCGACGAGCAAGCAGACGGCGGCCAAGCAGTTCGTCGACAAGGCGATTGGCTATGGGGTGCCGGGCGAGCAGGCCGACGGAAACGACGTCCTCGCCGTCTACGACGTGACCAAACGGGCCGTCGATCGGGCCCGCGCGGGAGACGGGGTCACCCTCATCGAGTTGATGACCTACCGTCGCAAGGGACACGCCGAACACGACAATCAGTCGTACGTGCCGGCGGGAGAGATCGAGCGGTGGGCGGCGGAGAACGATCCCATCGACCGCTACGTGCGCGTCCTGACAGAGCGGGAGAAGGTCCCGATGGCGACGCTCGCCGAGATCGATGCCGGCGTGGCGGCCGAGGTGGACGAGGCGACGGAGGTCGCGGAGCGGTCGGGCACCCCGGCGCCGCTCGACGCGCTCGAGGGCGTGTATGCCGACCCGCCGCGGGAGCGGCCCCTCTGGTTCCGCGACGGGGCGGACGTCTCCGGCCTCGGGCAGGAGCGGCCGGAGGGGTGGGGCACCTGGGACGCGGGCAAGGGAGGGGCGCGCTGATGGCGGGCACCGAGATCACCTACCTCGAGGCGATCCGCGAGGCGATCGACGAGGAGATGGCGCGCGACCCCGAGGTCTTCCTCCTGGGGGAGGACATCGGCGCGTACGGCGGCGCGTTCAAGGTCACCGACGGGATGCTGGCGAAGTACGGTGAGGCGCGCGTGATCGACACGCCGATCTCCGAGATCGCGATTGTCGGTGCGGCCGCGGGGGCGGCGCACATGGGGATGCGGCCGGTGGTCGAGATGCAGTTCATCGACTTCATCGCCAACGCGTACGACATGCTGACGAACTACGTCGCGACGGCGCGGTACCGGGCCTTCCTGCCATGCCCGATGGTCGTGCGCGGCCCAAGCGGCGGCTACGTGCGGGGCGGGCCGTTCCACTCGCAGAACCCCGAGGCGGGATTCATCCATACGCCGGGTCTGAAGGTCGTCTATCCGTCGACCGCCGAGGACGCGAAGGGCCTGATGAAGGCCGCCATCCGCGATGATGACTGCGTGCTCTTCTTCGAGCACAAGTACCTCTATCGGCGCATCAAGGGCGTGATGCCCGCCGGCGATCACGTCGTGCCGATAGGCAAGGCGCGGACCGCGCGCGCCGGCACCGACGTGTCGATCATCACCTATGCCGCCACGGTGCATAAGGCGCTGGAGGCCGCGGAGAAGCTGCAGGCGGAGGACGGCATCTCCGTGGAGGTGATCGACCTCCGCTCGCTCGCGCCGCTCGACGACGAGGCGATTGTCGCGACGGTGCGGAAGACGAACCGCGTGCTCGTGGTGCACGAGGACACGCGCACCGGCGGCATCGCGGGGGAGATCACGGCCCGGATCAACGAGACCTGCTTCGCGCACCTCGACGCGCCGGTCCTGCGCGTCACGGCGCACGACATCCCCTTGCCCTACGCCCCGGCGCTCGAGGACTTTGTCCTCCCGCAGGTGGACGACATCGTGCTGGCGGTGCGCCGGCTGGTGGCCTGGTAGATGGCGACCACTCCGACCCGCGGCCCCGCGCCGCTCGCGCGCGTCGTCCCGATCGGCTGCTTTATGGCGGTCATCGGGTTCTTCTCCGGCGGCATGATCGGCGTGTTGATCTCCAAGGGGGTCGCCTTCGTCCGGAAGGCGCCGGCCTGTGACGGCATCCCGACGTGCGACTGGTACATTTACATGCTGGTTGGTGGCGCCCTCGGTGCCCTGACCCTGCCGTGGTTGGTGGTCTCCGCGCTCCGGAGCACACCGCCCGCGCCCTCCGCTCCGACCGACCGTCCTGAGGAATAGCCGTGGCCCGCATCGACGTCATCATGCCCCAGATGGGCGAGTCCATCGCCGAGGGGACCCTCTCGCGCTGGTTGAAGAAGATCGGCGACGAGGTGAAGCGTGACGAGCCGATCTTCGAGATCTCGACCGACAAGGTCGACGCCGAGATTCCCGCGCCCGCGGCGGGCGTGCTGGCCGAGATCATCGTGACCGAGGGGACGACCGTCCCCGTGAACACCGTCGTGGCACGCCTCGAGACGGAGAAGGGGGCCGCGATCGCGCCGGCTCCGAGCCCGGCGCCGCCGGCCGCGGCACCGGCGGCCTCGACGGTGGCTCCGGCCCCGGCGCCGGCTCCCGCGGTGCCCAGTGCCGCAGCGGCGACGAGCGCGCCGGCTCGCCCGGCGGCGCCCGCAGGCTCCCTCGAGGAGCGGCTGCGGACGAAGTCCTCCCCGCTCGTGCGCCGGATGGCGGCCGAGGCGGGGGTCGATCTCACCGCGCTCTCGGGCTCCGGGATCGCGGGGCGCGTGACGAAGAGGGATCTCGAGGCGCACCTCGCGACCGGCGGGGCCCGCCCTGCGGCCGCGCCGACGGCGCCGGCGACGATGCCGGCGGGTCTGCCCGGGGCGGTCGCGGTCCCGGCCGTGCCGATGGGTGGCCACGCCGAGCCGACGTTCGCGCCCTGGCCGGGTGACGTCGTCGAGCCGATGAGCAAGATCCGCCGGCTCACCGCCGACCATATGCGCCAGGCCAAGCAGGTGGCGGCGCACGTGACGAGCTTCTTCGAGATCGACCTCACCCGCGTCGCGCGGCAGCGTGCGCAGATGAAGGCGGCGTTCGAGGCGGAGACGGGGCAGAAGCTGACCTTCCTCCCGTTCATCATGAAGGCGGTGGTCGAGAACCTGCGCCGCCATCCGGTGATGAACGCCACGGTCTCGGGCACCGATGTCATCCTGCGCAAGCGCTACAACATCGGCATCGCGGTGGCGCTCGATCCGGTCGGGCTCATCGTGCCGGTCATCAAGGACGCGGATGGCCTGAACCTCACCGGGCTCACGCGCGCCGCGAACGACCTCGCGGCCCGCGCGCGCTCCAAGAAGTTGAGCCCGATCGACGTCCAGGACGCGACCTTCACCATCACGAATCCCGGTGTCTTCGGCTCCCTGATGGGGACGCCGATCATCCCCGTCGGGACGACCGCCATCCTCGGCCTCGGGGCGATCGAGAAGCGACCGAAGGTCATTACGGGAGCGGACGGCGAGGATACGATCGCGATCCGCACCTGCGCGTACTTCTCCTGCAGCTTCGACCACCGCGTGGTGGACGGCGCCGACGCCGACCGCTTCATGGCGGACCTGAAGAAGTCCCTCGAGACCGCCTGAGCGATGCCGAAGGCTTTGACGATGCACCGCACCGTCGTGACGCCCGGCGACCGGGTCCGATTCCTGGAGGCGGCGCGCGCGAAGGCTCGGCACTACGAAGCCGCGTCGTGCCGCTACTGGCTGTTCGAGGAGGCCGCCCTCGCCGGCGCCTTCATCGAGTTCTGTGAGGCGCCCGACGCCGCCACCCTGACCGCCGCGCACGCGGCCGCGCCCGGCCGGATCCTCGACCCGTCGCGCGTCTACACCTCCGTGGAGCTCACCTGATGCCCACCCGACATCTCGAGATCGACGGCCGCACCTGGGCCATCTACCCCAGCGGCTACATCACGCAGTACGACGCCGATGAGTTCGGCCTCCTCTTCGTGCACGGCACCGGGGAGGACCGCGAGGTGCGAGTGACGCGCTACTCGCCTGGTCGCACCCGGTCGCGCGAGCAGGCGCTCGCGGAGATGTCGGACGTTGACGTGCGTCGGCTCTTCGGGCTCTCGCAGCCCAGCGTCCGCTCCCCCGAGGCCGGTTACGCTCCGTGACGAGTGACGCGGCCCCCGCGCCGCGTCACGTCGACCTCCACGCGCACTCCACGGCCTCGGACGGGACCGCGACACCGACCGGCGCGGTCGAGGCCGCGCACCGCGCCGGCGTCGTGGCGCTCGCGCTGACCGATCACGATACGCTTGCCGGGGTCGCGGAGGCGCAGGTCGCCGCCGATCGGCTCGGGCTCCGGCTCGTGCCCGGCGTCGAACTGAGCGTCCATCAGGACGGCACCGAGGTGCATCTCCTCGGGCTGCACATCCGCGACGTCGTTGGACTGCAGGAAGAGCTCGAGGCGATCCGGGGTCAGCGTCGGCTGCGCGCCATCGCGATGGTCGAGCGGCTCGCGAGCGCCGGGGCGCCGATCGCGTTCGAGGCCGTGCTCGCCGCGTCGGGCGGCGGGGCCATCGGGCGGCCGCACGTCGCGCGGGCACTCGTCGCCGCCGGGCACGTCAAAGACCAGCGTGAGGCCTTCGATCGGTTCCTCGCGTTCGGGCGCCCCGCATACGTCGAGAAGGCGCGGCTCGAGATCGCGGATGGCATCACGATGATCCACCGCGCCGGCGGGCTCGCCGTGATCGCGCATCCGGGCGCCGAGGGACGGCGTGAGCGCATCGAGCCTCTCGTGCCCCTCGGGCTCGACGGACTCGAGGTGCGCCATCCGAGCCACACGGCCGAGGATGTGAAGCGCCTCGACGCCCTCGCGCGGCACTTCGGGCTCGTCGTGAGCGGCGGGTCTGATTGGCACGGGGCGATGCAGGGGCCGCGTGTCCTCGGGGCGATGCGCGTCCCGGAGGCATGGCTCGAGGCGCAGGACGCGCGGCTCGCGTCGCGCGCGGCGTGACGGCACCGCGGCACCGATGACCCGCGCGTCCGATCTACTGACGGCAGCGACGGGGCGCACCCACGCCCGCGTGGTGCTCGTGACGGGGGCGGGCCGCCGGGTCGGTGCCGCCATCGCTGAAGCGCTCGGCGCGCACGGATGGACCGTCGCGGTGCATCATCACGCGAGCGTCGACGGTGCCGCGCAGGTGGTTCGCGGGATCGAAGCCGCCGGGGGCGCCGCCGCCGCGTTCGCCGCGGATCTCGCCGATGCCGAGGCCTGTGCGGCCCTCCCGTCCGCGGTGGCCGCGCGGTTCGGACGGCTCGACGCCGTCGTCCACGCCGCCGCTTCGCTGCAGCGCACGCCCCTTGGCGCGACGTCGGCGGCGACGGTCGATGCGATCCTCGCGCTCAACCTGCGCGCGCCCTTTCTCCTCGCGCAGGCGAGTGCGGCCCTCCTCCCCGACGGCGGCGCCATGGTGTGTATCGGCGATCATCTCGCCGACGAGGCGACGCCGGGCTACGCGATGCACGGCGTCGCCAAGGCCGGCGTGCACGCACTCGTCCGTCAGCTCGCCGGGGCGCTTGCCCCTCGTGTTCGAGTGAATGCCGTCGCGCCCGGGGTGGTGCTCCTCCCGGACGACGCGTCGCCCGCGCTCGCGGAGCGCCTCGCGGCGGAGGCGATCCTCGGCCGGATCGGGACGCCGGCTGACGTCGCCGGCGCGGTGCGCTACCTGCTCGACGCGCCGTTCGTCACGGGGCAGGTGCTCCGCGTCGATGGGGGGCGCGGACTCCGTGCGTGAACGGGGCGCGGGCGCGTCGCGGGCGGCGGACCGAACCCGCTGACGCGCGCCCGACGTCCGCGGGTCAGAGCTGGCGCAGCCAGCTCAGCTTCACGATCAACTGGCGCGCGCGCGGGGTGAGACCGCCAAGAATCGGCTGGCGGTCGTTGTACACCACGTAGAGGAACGAGAGCGGGGAGAACTCCCAGCTGAAGCGGGCGTTCAGCGTCCCACGTTCGATCACCGAGTTGTACTGGTAGAACGCGCTCCACTGGAGCCGCGGACTGACGAAGAGCCGCAGTTCGGGGCCTGCGAGGTAGGTCACGAGGGAGGTGTCCGCCGGCCCGAGCGAGCTGAGGAAGTTCACTTCGTAGGTGGCGCGCACGCTCAGATACGGGCTCGGCGACCACCGGCCCGACAGCGCGAGCTGCTCCTGACGTCCATCGAAGAATCCGCCGGTCGACGCGCTCACCGCACCCGCGAGCGGCGCGCTCTGATCGGTCGAGATGTCGACACCGGTCCGCAGGTAGTCGTAGGCCCCCGGCGCGATCGACACGCCCGGGAGGATCGGGAGCGCGCTCGTCGGGCGCTGGTAGTTCTGCTGCACGTACGGCGTGAGGGTCCCGCCGGTGCGGCGCAGCACCTCGCCGCGGAGCGCGATGCTCCCCTCCTGAAGGCGCTTCGACTGCGGATCGTGGAAGAAGAGGGAGAAGACCTCGGGGCGGAACCAGACCACGCCCTCGGGGCGCCAGGCGGGTTGGAAGGTGCGGCTCGCGAACGGCCCGGTCATGATGACGTCGGGGCGCGAGACGAAGCCCGTCCGCGGACGGAACTCGGCGGACACGTAGGCGCCCGAGAGGCCGAGGTTGGACGACGGCGTGTTGCGGCTGATGGCGTAGGTGGCGGCAACCCCGGTGCGACCCGTGTCGGCCGAGGTGGTGAGCATCGCGCTGAGCTGCGTCGCCTCCCCGAACCGGGTGAGCGCGTCGATCGCGGTGACCACATTGCGGTGGTCGCCGGCGTCGTCGCGGTACGCCATCAGCCCGCCGATGCGCGTGGACCGTCCGACGAACTGCGTGAGGCGCCCGACGGCGAAGTCCGCGGCGTCGGCGTCGGTGGCGCCGGTCCCCGCCTGTCGCATCAAGAGGGCGCCCGCCGCCGTCCGGCCGGTGCGATAGCCGTAGCGGAGGCCGCCGACGATGGGACGGGGCGTACCGTCGGCGCCGAGCCCGATGCTCCGCGAGAAGAAGGGTTGCACCACGAAAGGGTTGATCGTGCCGCCCGCGAACGCCGCGCCGTTCGCCCCGCCGCCGGCGGTGAGGAGGTCGGCGTTCTCGAGGAAGAACTGGCGCTGTTCGGGGAAGAAGACGCTGAACCGCGTGAGATTCACGACCTGCCGATCCACCTCGGCCTGCGCGAAGTCGGTGTTCACCGTCGCCTCAACGAGCGAGTTCGCGGTCGGTGCCCAGATGATCTCGCCGCCGAGGTCGGCGGCGGTCCCGTCGCGCGCGCCAGCGCTCGCGTCCTTCGTCGCGTTCGTCAGGCCGTAGAGGCGCGAGCGGACATTCGTCCGGGGGGGTGGCGGCTGGATGGAGTCGAGCACGCCGGCGTAGGCGAGGCGCCACGAGGAGAACTGCCGCGGATACGGGGCCCACGCCGTCCACTGCGCGACGCGCCGGCTGTTGCGGACGAAGTTGATGTCCCAGGTGGTGAGTCCCGGGGCGTAGCGGAGCGAGGTCCAGGGGACGGAGATCTCCGCGACCCATCCGGAGTCTGATTGCGTCGTCCGAACGCGCCACATCGCGTCCCAGCTGAAGCTGAAGGTCGCGCCGCCGTCGAAGGCCTGCACGTCGCCCTGCGACCCGAGCGGAGTCACCTGGATCTGGTAGACGGTCCGATGGTCGCCGAGCGAGCCGATGGTGATGCCGAAGACATCGCTCTCGGGCGGGGTGAAGTCGCGGCGGAGGTCGGGCATCCGGAGTCCGCGCGGGCCGGCGGTGTCCCGATGGAACGCGCCGATGTAGAGGTACTCATCATCGAAGAGGACGTGCACCACGCTGGGGAACTCGGTCGATCGGATGAAATCCGGCCGGACGCGCACGAAGTCGCCGATGGGGGCCGCGGCGGCCCACGCCGCGTCGTCGAGCCGGCCGTCGAGCACGATCGGCCCGGTGGCGCGCCGGGCCACGGCGTGCCGACGATTCGCATCGGTCGGGACGGTGACGGAGTCGACGGCCTGGGCCGACAGGTTCAGGGTCCCGACGAAGAGCAGGGCGGCGGCGAGGCGCGAGGACCGGGGCACGTGGGGCGGGGCGGTGAGGTGACGGAAGGGAGGTTCGGACCATGCCGCTCGGTGCGGACGTCGCGGGCGTGATCCCTCCGGCCGCGCAGGTCACAGGGCGCTCTGGCGCCTGACGGCCTGCGGAGCGTACATAAGTCGTTCCCCATCCGCCACCTCCACCTGCACACCGGCTGCTATGTCTCCGACGATTCGACCGACCGTGATGCTGGCCGCGCTGCTCGCTGCCTCTGTCCTCGCCGCGCAGGGGCCGCCGTCGGCGCCCACCGCTCCGCGGCCCACGGCGCCGCGCCCCGCCGCGGCGACTGCCTCCGACATGGCAGCCCAGGAGCGTCTCCGGAGTGAGCGCGCCGAGGATCCCAACCCGGCGCCGGCGCGACGTGAGGGGGAAGGACCGTTTCAGCGGCTCATCATCCGCGGCGTGAATCTCATCGACGGGTACGGGTCGGCGCCGCGCGGGCCGTTCGACGTCGTCGTCGAGGGGAACCGCATCACGCAGGTGGTCGGCGTCGGCTATCCCGGCGTCGCGATCGACGAATCCAAGCGCCCACGCGGGGCGACGCGTGAGCTCGATGCGACCGGGATGTACCTGATGCCCGGCCTGATCGACCTCCACGTCCATCAGGGCACGCAGCAGAAGGCTCCGGACTCCGAGTACTACAACAAGCTCTGGCTCGCGCACGGGATCACGACGGTCCGTGGCGTGCCGTTCGCCAGCTTCGATTACTCGGTCCGCGAGCGCGCCCGCAGCGCGTCAAACGAGATCGCCGCGCCGCGCTACGTCGTGTATCAGCGTCCCGGCACGGGGTGGGGCCGCGGCACGCCCCGCACGCCGGACGATGCCCGGGCCTGGGTCCGGTGGGCGAAGCAGAACGGCGCCGATGGCCTCAAGCTCGGCGCCGAGCGCCCCGACCTGATGGCCGCGTACATCGACGAGGCGAAGAAGCAGGGGCTGGGCACCACCGCGCACCTCCAGCAGAGTGGGGTGGCGCAGGTGAACGGGCGCGTCGCCGCGGAGATGGGACTTGGGGCGATCACGCACTTCTACGGCATCTTCGAGTCGATGTACGACAACCACCAGGTCCAGCCCTGGCCGCTCGACGCCAACCTCGGCGACGAGCAGACGCGGTTTGGTCAGGTGGCGCGCCAGTGGAGCCTCGTCACCCCGGGGAGCGAGAAGTGGAAGTCCTTCCTCAGGACGCTCCTCGCCAACGACGTGACGCTCGACCCCACGATGACGACGTATCTCACCGGCCGCGACGTGATGGCCCGGATGCGCGCGCCCTGGCACGAGCGCTACACGATCCCGACGCAGTGGGACTTCTACATCTCGAACCGTTCGAACCACGGGGCGTACTTCTACGACTGGACGACCGATGACGAGGTGGCGTGGCGGAACTTCTACCGCGTCTGGATGCAGTTCATCAACGAGTACAAGAACATGGGCGGCCGCGTGACGGCGAGCTCGGATGCGGGCTTCATCTACAACACCCCGGGCTTCTCCACCATCCAGGAGCTCGAGCTGCTGCAGGAGGCCGGGTTCTACCCCGGCGAGGCGATCCGTGCCGGCACCTACCACGCCGCACTGACGAACGCGAAGCCGACGGGGCGGCCGATCGAAACCGGCGTGATCGAGCCGGGAATGCTGGCCGACCTCGCAATCGTGAACGCGAACCCGTTCCAGAACCTCAAGGTCCTCTACGGCACAGGGTGGGAGCGGCTCAACGACGCTACGGGCCGTGTCGAGACCTACGGCGGCGTCCTCTGGACCATCAAGGACGGCATCATCTACGACGCCAAGCAGCTCCTGAAGGACATCGAGGAGATGGGGAACGCGCAGCGGCGGGCGCGGGCGGCCGGCGGCATGCGGTAACGGGATCGTTCGACGCCGTTTGGACGGGGCGCATCCGGGGTGCCGGGTGCGCCCCGTCCGTCGATAGATTGCCCTCATCTCAACGCACGGGTGGATGGTGGCGACGCACGAATATGAGGTGGTGATTGTCGGGGCGGGGCCGGCGGGGATGTGCGCCGGGCTCTACACGGGACGCTCGATGTTGCGGAGCGTCGTGCTGGAGCGCGGCTTCCCGGGTGGGGAGCTCCTCAACACCGAGGTCATCGAGGACTACATCGGGTTCGAGCACGTCCTCGGCCACGAGCTCGCGACCAAGTTCCAGGCGCACGCCGAGAAGTTCGGCGCCGAGATCCGCACGTCGACGCCGGTCGAGTCGGTGACCCGGCGCGCCGACGGCCAGTTCGACTGCGTCACCGAATCGGGCGAGGTCTTCGTCGCCCCGACGGTCATCGTCACCGCCGGTGGCACCCCCGTGAAGCTCGATGTCCCCGGCGAGATCGAATACGCCGGCAAGGGCGTCTCGTACTGCGCCATCTGCGACGGGGCGTTCTACAAGGGACACACCATCCTGGTGGTCGGTGGCGGCGACGCCGCGTGCGAGGAGGCTGACTTCCTCACGCGCTATGCCGAGAAGGTCTACCTCGTCCATCGCCGCGACACCTTCCGGGCCTCGAAGCTCGTGCAGCAGCGCGCCTTCGCGAACCCGAAGATCGAGGTCATCACCGACACCGTCGTCGACGAGATCGTCGGGGCGGAGGGGCTGATGACCCACGCGCGCATCCGGAACCTGAAGACGGGCGCCGCGTCCGACCTCATCGCGACCGGCATCTTCATCTTCGTCGGCTTCAAGCCGAACACCGGCATCATCCGCGACCACGTCGAGCACGATGCGGCCGGCTATCTCATCACGGACTCGATGATGCAGACCTCGGTGCCCGGGCTCTTCGCCGCCGGTGATGTGCGCGCGCAGCTCACGCGACAGGTCACCACCGCGGTCGGTGACGCAACGACGGCCGCGATTGGGGTAGAGAAGTACCTGACGGCACGGAAGAACGGGCAGCCGGCACCCGCAGCGCCGCCGATGCTCGGCGCCTCGGCGTGACCGAGCCTGCCGTCTTCGTTGTCGGCGCATTCCAGGAGAACTGCTACCTCCTGCACGATGCCGCCGCGGGGACGGCCGTCCTGATTGATCCCGGCGACGACCCGATCCGGCTCTGCGCCGAACTTGAGCGACGCGCGGCACGGCTCACCGCGATCTGGCTGACGCACGCCCATCTCGACCATATCGGTGCGGTCGAGGGGATTCGTCGCGCCTGGCCGGGGGTGCCGGTGCATCTGCACCCCGCCGACACCGAGGTGTACGACTCCGCGTGGCGCGCCGCGGCGATGTACAACCTGCCGTTCGAGCAACCTGCCCCTGCGGACCGTGCGTTCGCGGAGGGGGAGACGCTGACGTTCGGCGGCGAGTCGTTCACCGTCTGGCACCTGCCGGGGCACAGCCCCGGGCACGTTGCCCTCATCGGAGCCAGCTGCCTCTTCGGCGGCGACCTGCTCTTCCAGGGGTCGATCGGGCGGACCGATCTCCCGCGCGCGGAGCCGGCGGCGATGGCCGCGTCCCTCGAGCGCCTGATGACCCTCCCCGACCACCTGATCGTCCACCCGGGCCACGGCCCGGCGACCACGATCGGCGCGGAGCGCGCGTCGAATCCGTTCCTCACGGGGGTCGCCCGCATCCCGCGGAGTTGACCCGTCTGCGGTGTATCTTGCGGTAGCCCCCTCACCCCTGGCCCCCGCTCCTCATGCGATTCCCCGTAGCGTTCCGTCGGTCGCTCCCCCTAGCGGTCCTCGCCCTGACGACGGCCTGCGTCGACACGCTCGAGATCCCGAACGCCCGGTATGGCGTCGTGTCGGTTGTGACCTATCAGGATGATCTCGCGGGCACCGTGATGGCCCCGGAGGCCACGTTCTACGATCGCACCGATCTTCGGATCACGCCGCCGGCGGCCGACTCGTGCAACTTCGCGGCGTACACACCGACGCAGAACGTCAACACGAACAGCTTCACGCTCGGCGCCGGCGACTACCTGCTCTCGACGATCGGGGCCCGGACGGACACGCTCCGACCCTATTTCGTCGGGAACCTCGCCATCTATCGCCCCCCGACCGGACGCACGATCCCCTTCACGCCGGGCGACACATTCAGCCTCGTGGTGCCGGGCGCCGAGGACGGATTCCCGGCAATCACGTCGAACATCCGGACCGCGGAGGCCTTCACGCACGCCCCCGTGGAGCCTCCCGCGGAGGGGCAGCCCCTGCAGCTCAGCTGGACCGCGGCGCCGCAGCCGGGGTCATTGATGACCTTCTCGCTGCGGTACGCGAACGCCTTCTCGCTCGACGGGACCCCGAACGAGCAGGTCTTCTGCGGCTTCACCGACGACGGATCCGGGACCATCCGGCCGGAGTTCCTCGAATTCTGGCGCAATGCGCCGGCCACCTCGCGGAGCGTCCGCGTGATCCGGCTGCGGGTGAAGGAGGTGCAGATCGATTCTCGCACCCGGCTCGCCTTCGTCTCGACGTACGGCGTGCCGCTCTACCCATTGCAGTGATGCGCCGGTGACCGTCGCCACCCGTACGGAGCACGACGCGCTCGGCGCCGTCACGCTGCCGGCGGACGCGTGGTACGGCATCGCGACGGCCCGCGCCCTCGCGAACTTCCCGGTCAGCGGGCTCCGGGCGCATCCCGCCCTGGTCACCGCCGTCGTGCGCATCAAGCGCGCGGCGGCGGTCGTGCATCGTGGCACGGGACGGCTGGATGCGCGACGGGCCGACGCCATCATCGCCGCTTGTGATGAGCTCCTCGCCGGCGCGCATCGCGACCAGATCCTCGTCGATGTGTACCAGGCCGGCGCGGGGACGTCGCTGCATATGAACGTCAATGAGGTCCTCGCGAACCTCGCGACGGTCGCGCTCGGTGGCGCGCGGGGGACGTATGACCCCGTGCACCCGAACGACCACGTGAACATGGCGCAGTCGACCAACGACGTCGTTCCGACGGCGATGCGGCTCGCGGTGCTCGAGACGCTGGGGCCCGCACTCGGTGCCGTCGACGCGCTGGCCGACGCGCTCCGGGAGAAGGCCGTGACCTTTGACGGTCATGTGAAGGCGGGACGTACGCATCTGCAGGACGCGATGCCGATCCGGCTCGGGCAGGAGGTTGGCGCTTGGGCGGGCTCGCTCGAGCGGGGCGCGCGACGGGTCCGCCACGCGGCTCGCTATCTCCTCGACCTCGGGATCGGCGGGACCGCCGTGGGGACCGGGGTGAATGCGGAGCCGGCCTATGCCCCGCGGATGGTCACGGAGCTCGCTCGCCTGACGGGGCTCCCGCTCCGTCGTGGTGCCGACGCGGTGCAGCTGATGCAGTCCCTGGGGGATCTCGCCGGGGTGAGTGCCGCGTGGCGGGTACTCGCCCTCGATCTTGGCAAGATCGCCGCCGACCTGCGGCTCCTCTCCAGCGGTCCACGGACCGGGCTCGACGAGCTGCGTCTCCCCGCCGTGCAGCCCGGCTCGAGCATTATGCCAGGGAAGGTCAACCCGAGTGTCCCCGAGATGGTGCAACAGGTCGTGTTCCAGGTCATCGGCCACGATGCGACCGTCGCGGCGGCTGCGGAGCGAGGGGAACTCGAGCTCAACGTGATGATGCCAGTCGTGGCACACAATCTCCTGTCAGCCATCACGATTCTTGGCAACGCGGTGCGGGTACTCGAGACGCGGACGATCCGAGGTCTGGAGGCGAACCCGGTGATGCTGGCGCATTGGGCCGAGCGGTCGGCCGCGCTCGCCACGGCGCTCGCGCCGCGGCTCGGGTATGCGCGGACGGCGGCGCTGACCAAACAGGCGGTCGCCGAGGGTCTCACCATCCGCGAGCTGGTGGTGCGAGAGGGCCTGCTGACGCCGGCGGAGGCGGATGTGCTGCTCGACCTGCGTCGACTCACCGAGCCGGGTGTGCCGGGCGATGCCTGACCACGCCTGACGCTGGTTCGAATCCGTTCGTGGTGATCTGACCTTCGCGAAGGCGGGGGAGGGGTCGCTCGAACCCCGAGTACCCTTGTCCCCATCCCCGGGGCAGGCACACCTTTCCCCCATGCGCATCACGACGTGGGCCGAGTATGGGGTCATCTGCGCGCTGCACCTCGCGCGCCGCACCGATGAGGGGCCGGTGACCGGCCGCGACATCGCCGCCCGGGAGCGGCTCCCCGGGGATTACGTCGAACAGATCCTCCTCCGGCTCCGTCGGGCGGGGATCGTGCAGAGCACGCGCGGCGCGAAGGGGGGCTACGCGCTCGCGCGCGCGGCGGAGTCGATCACCGTCCGGGAGATCATCGCCGCCGCCGAGTTGGTGACGTTCGACCTGCATTGTGATACCCACCCGCTCGACGCCGAGCGCTGCTCGCACTCGTGCGACTGCTCCATCCGGCCGGTCTGGATGATGCTGCAGAAGCGGATCGACGAGGTGCTGGACGGCGTCCGTCTGGCTGACCTCCTCGAGGCGGAGCCGCAGGTGCGGGAGCGCGTCGGCCTGCCGGTGCTGCAGGGGTGAACGACGACGCGCCGCCCCCAGTGGGGAGCGGCGCGTGATCGTTCGTCTGGAGCCCTGAGTGCCGAAGGGGGGACTCGAACCCCCACGGGCGTACGCCCACTGCGCCCTGAACGCAGCGCGTCTACCAATTCCACCACTTCGGCGAGCAGGGGAACGTACCGGCGCGCGATACCCAAGTCAACGTTCGGTCGTCATCCTTCAGGCGAGATGACCAAGCCACGCACCGACGAGGGGATCGAACCGATCGCCCGCAATGCCCGCGCCCGCCACGACTACGAGATCTTCGAGACGTGGGAGGCCGGCATCATGCTGCTCGGGACCGAGGTGAAGTCGCTGCGCGATGGGCGGGCCCAGATCACGGACGCGTATGCGGTCGTGAAGGATGGCGAGGTCTGGCTGCTCAATGCGCATATCGCCCCGTACTCGCACGGCAACGTGTGGAACCATGAACCGACCCGGAGCCGCAAGCTCCTCCTGCACGCGCGGGAGATCCGCAAGCTGATCGGAGCGGTCGAACGCAAGGGGCTCACGCTCGTGGCACTCGAACTCTATTTCCGGGATGGCCGCGCGAAGGTCCGTATCGGGCTCGCGCGCGGGAAGAAGCTTCATGACAAGCGTGCCGACGCGCGCGAGCGCGACGCGAAGCGCGAGATGGCTCGCGCCATCCGCACGGTGAAAGGGCTCGTGCTGGCGCTCGGGCTCGGGATGGCGACCTCGGTCCTCGCCGCGCCCCCCGGGCCGGTCATCCGCGTACGGAGTGCGGCGGGTGACACCGCGGTCGCCGTGGTGGAGAGTCCATCGGGCGGTGTCGTGCGCGCCGATGTCGTGGCGCGCCTGCTTGGCGGCCAGCTTGAGGGACGTGGGCCGGGCCGCTGGCGGCTGGCGGTCGGCAGTGCCGCGATCGAGCTCGAGTCGGGGTCTCCGTTTGCGACGTACAACGGATTCCCGCTGCCGCTCGTCGAGGCGCCGCGGATCGTCGATGGAGCGCCCGCTGTCCCACTCCAGCTCTTCAGTGAGATCCTCCCGCGATTCGATGTCGGGGTGCGATGGGACCGCACCACGGCGGAGCTGCGGCGCGATCGGGAGGGGGCGGTGGCGCGCGCCGAGTCGGGGAATCCCGCGCGGGCGGATCGTTCGGCCGGTCCGCGCCCGGAGCTCGACGGGGTCGACCGGGGCGGCACGGCGCCTGCGGCGGCCGCGGCCGCGACCGCGACTGCGACTGCGACCGCGACTGCGACCGCGACTGCGACTGCCACTGCGACCGCGACTGCGGCCGCGACTGCGGCCGCTCCCGACGCCCCGCGCCTCTCGCGTCCGTACACCGTCGTCGTGGATGCGGGGCACGG
>DAISWY010000027.1:0-22345 GCA_036826135.1 Gemmatimonadaceae bacterium
GTGTTCAAGCTCCCGTTCTGGCAGCAGGGCCCGGTGATGCTGCAGGCCCTCAACCTGCTCGAGCAGGAGGACCTCAAGTCGCTCGGCTACAACAGCGCGCAGTACATCCACACCATCTATCAGGCGATGAACCTCGCCTATGCCGACCGCGACTTCTACTACGGCGATCCGTACCATCCGCCTGAGGAGCCGACGGCGGGCCTGCTGAGCAAGGACTATGCGCGCGCCCGCTGGGCGACGCGGAGCCGCGATCGGAACGATGCGGCGGTGCGTCCCGGCGACCCCTATCCGTTCCAGGGCGGCGTGAACCCGTTCACCGACCTCCTCGCGCGCTGGTCGACGACCGGGCCGCGCCCCGATTCGATGGCGCGCCTGCGCGCGCCGGAGCCGCCCGCCGGCGCCGGTGCCAGCCCCGGCGCCACGGACGCGGCCGCCGACGTCGCCTTCCTCGACGCCTTCACCAAGGGGACCACGAGCATCCAGGCGGCGGACAAGAATGGATGGCTTGTCTCGATCACGCCGAGCGGCGGATGGGTGCCGGCGGTAATCGCGGGCCGGACGGGAATCGGGCTCTCTCAGCGCGCGCAGGCGTTCAACACGCAGCCGGAGGACGGGCCGTTCAACGTGATCGCACCGGGGAAGCGTCCGCGCGTCACGCTCACGCCGACCATCGCGCTCAAGGACGGCGAGCCCTGGATGGCCTTCTCCGTGCAGGGAGGCGACACCCAGGACCAGGACCTCCTGCAGTTCTTCCTCTCGATGGTCGAGTTCGGACAGACCGTGCAACAGGCGGCGGAGCATCCCGGCTTCCACAGCTATCAGATGCGCTCGAGCTTCGGTGCGCACGAGGCACGTCCGGGCCGGTTGCAGCTGAACGAGCGCATTCCCGTCTGGGTGCGCGAGGACCTGCGGCGGCGCGGCTACCAGCTCGACTTCGCGACGCACACCTCGGGACCGATCACCGCGATCTGGATCGACCGGAAGCACCGCTCGCTCTGGGGCGCGGCGAGCAACTTCGGCGAGGATTACGGGATCGCGTGGTGACGTGCGCGTGAGCCGGTGAGCCCGTGCGCGATGGCGGTGCGCCTCAGCAGAGGTGCACCGCCATCGCCTTGAAGCTGACCACCACGGCGAGCCCGGGCGCGAGCGCGAGGTCGCGCGCCGACTGGGTCGAGACGGCCGCGACGATCGGCGTCCCCCGCACGTCGACGGTTACGCGGGTGAGTGCCCCGAGTGTCGCCACTTCGAGCACGCGCCCGGAGAACCGATTGCGCGCGGAGTCGTACGTCTGATCACGCGCGACGGTGACCTCCTCGGCACGGATCACCGCATGGCCCGCGCCGGGAGCGAAATCGCCGACGGCATAGAAGGTGAGCCCACCCGTCTCGAAGGCCATCGCCTGCTGACGGTCGGCGACCGCATCGGCATCGAGCTCAGCATCGACAGCAGCGTCGACATCACGGTGCGATGCGACACCATCGACCGCACCTCGTGCGTGTGCCTCGTCGCCCGACGCCGTCCAACGCCGTGCCGTACCCGCGAAGACGTTCTCCGCGCCAAGGAACTCGGCGACATACGGCGAGGCCGGCCGGCGGAACACCTCCGCTGGCGGTCCCGACTGCAGCACCCGCCCGGCATCGAGGAGGATCGCCTGGTCGCCGAGGAGGCCGGCCTCGGCGAAGTCGTGCGTCACCTGCAACGTCGTGAGGCCCCACGCGCGGTGCAGATCGCGCACTTCGCGACGTACCAGGGCGCGCCGGCGCGGGTCGAGCGCACTGAACGGCTCGTCGAGGAGAAGGAGGCGCGGTCGGCGTGCGAGGGCGCGGGCGAGGGCGACAAGCTGGCGCTCGCCACCCGAGAGCCCCGCGACGTCGCGGCCGAGCAACGACGCGACGCCGAGCCGCTCGATCACCTCCTGCTGCGTCACCGCGTCACGTGCGCCGTAGGCGACGTTCTGCGCCACCGAGAGATGCGGAAAGAGATACGCCTGCTGATAGACGAGGCCGATGTCACGTGACTCGGGGGACATCCGTCGCTGGTCCACGCCGTCGATGCGCACCTGCCCGCCGGTCACGCGAATGAGGCCGGCGAGTGCCTCCAGGAGCGTCGTCTTCCCGGAGCCGGCCGGCCCAATCACCACACCGTACGCCCCAGCCTCGAGCGCGAAGGAGATCTCCGTCAGGCGGAACCGTCCCTTTGTCGCCGTCACCCGCTCGAGGTGGATCACAGCTCCTCCCGACGGTCCACCCGCAGTGCACGCAGCACCGTGAGCGGCACCAGGGCGAGGAGGGCGAGCGCCGCGGCGACGGGCAGCGCCTCTCGCAGTCCGTAGCTCGTGAAGCGGTCGTAGCTGAGGACGCTGACGACCTTCGGGTTGTAGGTCAGAATGACGATCGCGCCGAACTCGCTCACCGCGCGTGCCCACATCACGACCGCGGCCGCGAGGAGCCCGCGCCCCGCGAGGGGGAGGGTGACACGATGGAAGGCGCGCCACGGCGAGTCGCCGAGGGTGCGTGCGACGCCCTCGAATCGGGGATCGACGCGTGCGAACGCTTCGCGTGCGCCGCTCACGAAGAGGGGCGCGGAGACGAAGAGCATCGCGGCGATGATCCCGAGCGGGGTCCCGACGATCCGGATCCCGGCGGCGAGCGCGGCGGCCCCGACCGGGCTCTCGCGCCCGAGGACGAGGAGGAGCGCGATGCCGGCCACCGGATGCGGGATCAGGAGCGGGAGATCGAGCACCGCGGAGAGCACCGCGCGTCCCGGGAACTCCCGTCGCGCGAGGAGGTACGCGAGCGGTGTCGCGCAGAGGGCGCCAATGATGGTCGCTGCGGTCGCGCAGAGCGCCGTGAGGGCGAGCGCATCCCGCAGCTCCGCATCGCTACCGAGGCGGCGCAGCCCCTCGCCCCCGCCGACGCCGACGAGCTCGACGATCGGCGCCGCGAGGAAGACGAGGAGGAACGAGGCGACGAGCGCCGCGGCGATGCTCAGGAGCGGCGGGAGGAGACGACGCGCGGTCATCAGGGCACGCGCGCCGGAGCGGCCGAATCTGGCGTGGCAGCGGGTGGCGAAACCGGCATCCAGGGCTGTCGCACGCCGACGCCCACCGGCGACGCAATCGCATCGAGCGCCTCGCGGCGCAGGATCGCCTGCCCCTCCGCCGAGAGGAGGAAGGCGGTGAAGCGCTCACCGAGCGCCCGGTGGGGCGCGTCTTTGGGGACCGCGACGCCGTAGACGATCGGCGCGCCGCGGAAGACGACGGAGTCGCCGGCACGCGCACCACGGACGGTCACCGCCGCCGTCCCGAACCACCCCGCGGAGTCGGGTGGGCTGAGATCGATGCCGCGCGGCAAGGTCACGAATCGGAGCCCGGTCGCCCGCGCCATCGATTCGTACGACCAGATGTAGTCGAGCTCACCGGCCTGCAGCAGCCCCACGAGATCCGCCTCCTTGGGGCGGACATTCCGCTCAGCATGGGCGTCGGCGAGCCGGGCGGTGAGCCCTGGCTGCTCGTAGTGCCGTTCGGCGAGTTGCCAGACCAGCAGCGTCCGATAGCCGTTCGGGTCGAGGTGCGGGTCGGATCGTCCCGTCTCCACACCGGGGCGGAGGAGGACTTGCCACCAGGTGTCAGGACCGACCTCGGCGGCGAAGCGTGAGCGGTCGGTGTAGGCGAGGACCATCCGATTCCGGGCGAACTCGGCGTACCCATCCACAAAGGCCGGCATCAGGTAGCGCGGGAAGACCTCCGCGTCGGCGAGCGCGATGACGTCGGGGATCTTCCCGAGCTCGGTGAGCTTCCGCGCGGTCTCGAGGGAGCCGGCGCTCTCCTGCGCCACGAGGACCCCTTCGCGCGCGGCGAAGGTATCAAGGGCGGCACGCAGCGGCCGCGCGAGGCTCCCGGCGTTGAAGACGACGAGCGTCCCCGGCTCGCCGGCAGGGCGTCCACAGGCGAGGCTGAGGGCGGCGCCAAGGGCGACGCCGAGTGTTCGGAGGCCGCGGACCGAGGCGGTCCGACGGTGCGACCACCGGCGGCGCTCAGCGGCGACCGATCCTCGACGAGAAAAACGAATCAGCGACATCGCCCGTAGTGTCGCGAGGGCTCGTGGCCCGCACCAGTCCCGCACGGCATATTCCTCCTGTCCTTCTCCCCTCCCCCATGTCAGAGACCGCCCTCGAGATCCGGGGCGTCGCCAAGCGATACGCCGCGCATGTGGCCGTGCGCGACCTCTCGCTGACCGTCCCCGCCGGGGCCGTCTACGGCCTCCTCGGCCCCAACGGCGCCGGCAAGACGACGACGATCCGGATGATCCTCAACATCATCGCCCCTGATGAAGGGACGATCCGGGTCCTCGGCCGACCCAACACCGAGACCGCCGTGCTCGACCGCCTCGGCTACCTCCCCGAGGAGCGCGGCCTCTACAAGACGATGGTCGTGCGCGACGTGCTCCGGTTCCTCGGGGCGCTCAAGGGGGTCGGCACCCGTGAGGCCGACCGTCGCATCGACGAATGGCTCGACCGGCTCTCCCTCCGCTCCGACGCGAAGGATTGGGGGAAGGCAAAGGTCGAGGAGCTCTCGCGCGGGATGCAGCAGAAGGTCCAGTTCATCGGTACGCTGCTGCACGACCCGGAGCTGGTGATCCTCGACGAGCCGTTCAGTGGACTCGACCCCATCAACGCGCAGGCGCTGAAGGACACCGTCGTCGACCTCAAGCGGCGCGGCCGCACGGTGATCTTCTCCACCCACCTGATGGACAACGCGGAGCGGCTCTGCGATGCGGTGTGCATCATCGCGCGGGGGGAGAAGGTCCTCGATGGGACTGTGGCCGGGGTGAAGGCAGCGGCGGGGGACCGCACCGTCGCACTCGCGCTCGAGGGGAGCGCGGACCCGACAGTCATGGCGGTCCTGCAGGATCCAGCGCTCGTGTCGCGGCTCGACGACCGCAGCCGGTCGTTCGAGGTGACGATGCCCGAGGGCGCCGATCCGCAGCTCCTGCTGACGCGCCTCATCGGCGCGGGTGCGCGGATCCAACGGTTCGAACGGGTGCAGCCGTCGCTGCACCAGATCTTCCTCGATCGGGTCGGCGCCTCGGGCGTCGAGCCGGGGATGAGCGGCCATGGGTAAGCTCTGGACGGTGATCCGGCGCGAGTACGTCGAGCGCGTCCGGTCCAAGTGGTTCGTGATCGTCACGCTCTTCGGCCCGCTCTTCTTCGGCACCGTGATGGTCCTGCCCGGCTACCTCAGCGTCCGCGCGATGCGCGAGGCGCGGGTCGCGAACATCCGGATCATCGATGCGACGGGCACGGGCCTCGGCGCCCGCGTCGCGCGGCGGCTCGCTCCGACGCCACTGCAGGGGGAGGCGCAGGCCCTGGCGGAGGTCGACACCGTCGCGCCCACCGAGGTGGCAGCCACCGAAACCGCGTTGCTCGACGCGATCCAGCGGCGCACGCTCGTCGGGGTGCTGACGGTCGACTCCGCCACGCTGCAGGCCGGCACCGCGCGCTACATGGGCCGGAACGCCGGGTCGGTGGGCGAGGTGCAGGCCATCGAGTCGGCGATCCGCCAGGCATTGATCGGTTCGGGGATCGAGGCGGCCGGCGTTCCGGCGGAGCAGGCGGACGCCCTGCTCCGTCTGAGAGTGCGCGTGAGCGCCGAGCGCGTCACCGACGAGGGGAAGGGCGGCTCGGGCCTCGCGAACACCATCTTCGGCTTCGGCGTCGCCTTCCTGCTCTACTTCAGCATCGTCTTCTACGGGCAGGCGATCCTGCGTGGCGTACTCGAGGAGAAGACGACGCGCGTGGCCGAGGTGATCGTCGCGAGCGTGAAGCCCGACGTCCTGCTCGCCGGCAAGGTGATCGGCGTCGGGAGCGTCGGGCTCACGCAGCAACTCGTCTGGCTCGCGAGTGGGGTCGGCTTCTACACGCAGCGGGGGCGGATCCTCGACCTCCTCGGGCTCGAGGGGATGCCGCCGCTCCCGATGCCGAGCATCGAGGCCCCGGTCCTCGCGGCGCTCGTGCTCTTCTTCCTCCTCGGCTACACGCTCTATGCCTCGCTCTTCGCCGCGGTCGGGGCGATGGTCGGGAGCCAGGAGGAGGCGCAGCAGGCCGCGCAGCCGGTGATCATGCTCCTCGTCTTCAGCATCATCTTCGCCCAGCCCGTGCTGACGAACCCGACGAGCCGGCTCGCCGAGGTGATGAGCTGGATCCCCTTCTCGGCGCCGATCATCATGCCGATGCGGATGACGGCGACGCCGGTGAGCTGGACGGAGATCACGCTCACACTCGTCGGCGTGGCCCTGGCGAGCGCGGCGTGCGTCTGGCTGGCGGCGCGGATCTACCGCGTGGGTCTGCTGATGTACGGGAAGCGTCCCGGGCTCGGCGAACTCCTGCGCTGGATCCGGCAGGCGTAGGACGACGAAGGCGGCGCCATCCCATCGTGATGGCGCCGCCTCGATCCCACCAGCACCCGTGTGCCGACGGTGTGCCTACCGCGCCGCCGTCCCGCAGTGCGCGTCGAATGCCTTCGTGAGGTCCTCGGCGATCGCCTCCGAGGTGCGTCCCTCGATCTGCCAGCGCTCGATCATGTGCACCAGCTTCCCGTCGCGCAGGAGGCCGATGCTCGGCGAGCTCGGGGCGTAGCCCGTGAAGTAGGTGCGGGCCTGACGCGTGGCGTCCACGTCCCCGCCGGCGAAGACGGTGAACGCGTGGTCAGGCAGCGCGCCGTGCCGCATCGCGAGCGCGACGGCGGGGCGCATGTTCCGCGCGGCGCAGCCGCACACGGAGTTCACCACCACGAGCCGCGTGCCGGGCTGGTCCTTCAGCGCGGCATCCACCTGCGCGGCCGTGCGGAGCTCCTCGAGGCCGAGGCGCGTCAGCTCCGCGCGCATCGGGGCGATCATCCGTTCATCGTAGTGCATCGTGTGGTCCGGTGGAGAGGTTACTCGCGCGAGAGCGCGAGGATCGCGGCCTGCGGCACGACGAGGTACCGCTCATTCTCGAACGTGATCTCGACGGCCGCCTTGCGGAAGAAGAGGGCGTAGTCGCCGACCTGCGCCTGCATCGGGACATGGCGGGTCTCCTTCGTCCCGCCGATGCGCCACGGCTCGTCGAGATGGTCGCCCACCTCGGGGAGCGGTGTGCCGGGGCCGGTCGCGGCGATCGTGCCCCCCTGCACCGCCTGGCTCTCGACGGCGGTCGCCGGCAGGTAGAGCCCAACCTTCGTCCGCTCCTCCCCATCCTCGAGGCGGATCAGCACGCGGTCGCCGACGACGATCAGTTCCTTGCGTCCTTTCTTCATCCTCGGAAAATAGCGGGTCAGCGCACGAGGAAGAGGCGGTCCTGCCGACGGATGGCCCAGCGCGGCACGCCATCGGCACCGATCACCATATCCTCCTCCTGCGCCATCCGGACCTTCTGCCCGCCCCACTCCGGGACCGGCGTCGTCGCCTGCAGCTCGATCGAGAACCACATGTTCGGGACGATCTGCGCGTCGCCGCGCCCCGGCACGCCATCCTGGTAGTCCCAGAGGCCGACGAGCGGCCCGGCGCCGTGCCCGTGCTTCCCGATGGGGTGCGAATAGAAGGTGCCATCGATCCCTGCCGCGGTCATCCGCGCCCGCGAGGCGGCGAGCGCCTGATTCCCCGTGCGCCCGGGCCGGACCTCCTCCATCTGGATGTCCTGCATCCGGTTCGCGTGGCGCAGCGCGGCGGTCAGCCCCGCCGGCGCGTCGGTCTCGCCGGGCAGCAGGACGTACCCGTTGTGCTGGGTGTCGGTGTTGAGCCCGAGCGCGGTGATCCCCACGTCGCACCAGAGCACATCACCGCGCTGGATGACGGGATCCTCGCCGAGCTGCTCCGACGCCACACCGCGCCGCTGCACGCTCACACTCGGCTGGAACCAGGTGCCGAGCCCGAGGTCGTTCACCTGCTGCCGCCACCACCAGACGAGGTCGCTGGTCCGCGTCACACCGGGGCGGATCACGGCGTTCGAGAACATCCGCTGCGTGAGCTCCCAGACGAGCGCCTGGAGCTTGCCGTAGAACTCGACTTCCTCGGGGAGCCGCGTGGCGATCAGCTCGAGCGCCAACGCCTCCGCCGGCCGGAACCGCGCCGCGAGCGCCGGCCCCAGTGCCTCGGTCATCCCGTCCCGCTCGCCTGCGGTGAGACCGTCGGTGAAGGCGAAGGTGCGCGAGACGTCGATGGCGATGACGCGCGGTTGCCGCTCCTCGAGCACCTGCTTGAGGACCGACCACTGCTGGTCGCCCCAGAGCTCGGCCTGCCGCCCACCGACGTCGCCGGACACGGCGATGGTCGTGCGACGCGCCTCATAGAGCCCACCCTGCGAGGTGCCGCCGAGCGCGATGCGCTCGATGCAGGACCCGTCGCCGGGATCGGTGCGGCCTGCGGCAGCGCAGCGGTCGAAGAAGACGTAGATCGTGCGACGCCGCGCCGCGAAGGTCGTCGGGGAGACGAGGGACGAGAAGACCGGGTCCTCGTTGTACTCCCGCATCGGGATGACCCAGGCGTCCACGCCGTGCTTCCGCATCAGCGCGGGGAGCACCGTCGTGAGGCGCGTGGCGAGCCACCGCTGCTGGATGTCGGCCTGCTCCCGGAGCGTGCCGAAGGGGCGACGCGGTGCGGCCGCCGCCGTGGCCCGAACCGCACCTCGGGTCGCGCCGGAGGCCCCCTGCGCCGCGACCGCGACGACGGGCATCGCGAAGAGGCATCCGATCATGACGAGCCGTCCAAGACGGACGACGCGGCGGCGGGTGCGGGACGATGACAGGCGGCTGGCGAAGAGGCTCATGACGTGGCGGGCTTCGGCTTGGGGAGGAGGATCGCGCGGACGATCGTCGAGACGAGGGCGAGCACGAGGGCGAAGAGGGGGATGCCGATCATCCGGAAGGTCGCCATGCGAAGGGTGGCCCGCTGCCAGTCCACCAGCGTCGCGCTGTGGCTCCCTGCGGTCTCAAGCCCCATGCGGAGGAGCACATAGCTGACGGCGGCCTCGGTGGCGACCTCGAGGGCGGCGAAGAGCGGCGCCCGCCACACCCACGACTTGGCGTGATAGTTGCCGAGGTAGAGGGTCGCCATCAGGAAGAGGATGGCGGCCTGCCCGAGGAAGGTGCCGCCGATCCAGAGCCAGCTGTTGCTCCACCCGTACTGCAGGATGACCGTCCGGTATACCCGCAGCGCGCCGCCGGTGAGGAGGGCCATCACGACTGCATTCGCCATCAGCCGCTGCCAGAGCGGTTCCTCGATGAGGTCATCCTCGATGGCGGTGAGGACGGCGGTGGTGCGGAGAAGAGGCATCGGTCAGCGGGTCGCGAGGCACTCGATCTCGACGCGGGCGCCGAGGGCGAGCCCGTTCGCGCCGAGGGCGCTTCGTGCCGGGAGCCGCCCGGGCGCGAAGTAGGTGCGGTAGACGGCGTTCATCCGGTCCCACTCGCTCATATCCGCCATCATCACGGTGCACTTCACCACGCGGTCCATCGACGAGCCGACCGCGGCGAGCACGGTGCGGATGTTTTCCATCGTCTGGCGCGTCTCCGCCTCGATCCCTCCGGGGACGAGACTCCCGGTGGCGTCGGCGCCCGTGGTGCCGATCTGCCCAGCGAGGAGGATGAGGTTCCCTACGCGCACCGCGGGGGAGAACGGGCGCGTCGGTGCGCCGAAGGGGGTCAGGTACACCGCGGTATCGCGTGCCGTCGCCTCGCGTGCGATCCGGTCGAAGCGGCGGTCCGCGATGCGGCCGCAGCCGGTCATCAGGGCGAGGAGGAGCAGGGCGGCGAGGGGACGGGTCATCGGAGCACGTGTCCGATGCGGGACCACCGGATGTCGGTCAGGAACGGGAGGGGGCGGTCGGAGTCATCCGCGTTCCACGAGTAGTACACGAAGAGCGGCCGCCCGCGCACGTTCGCACGCGGCACGACGCCCCAGTAGCGGCTGTCCTTCGAGTTGTAGCGGTTGTCGCCCATCATCCAGTAGTGCCCCTCGGGGACGACGAGCGGCCCCCAGTCGTCGAGCGTCGGCGTCGCCGGGGGCGGGCCGAACCGGGAATCCTCGATCGTCACGCGACGCTGCCAGTCGAAGAGGGGGTCGGTGATATCCCCGGGGGCGCCGGGGAGCCCCGACTCGTACCCCTGCGTCTGCGGAGCGCCATTCAGGTAGACCGTGCCGCCCCGCGAATGGAGCGTGTCCCCCGGCATCCCGATGAGGCGCTTCACGAGGATCGGCGTCGGATCCCAGGGCTGGTCCGACTGCGGGGGCGAGATGAAGACGACGATCTCGCCGCGCCGCGGCTCCGCGTAGCCGGGGAGGTTCACGTCGGTGAACGGCACGTGCGGCCCGTAGCGCAGCTTGTTCACGAAGAGCCAGTCCCCGATGAGCATCGACGGGATCATCGAGCCCGACGGGATCCGGTATGCCTCGACGAGGAAGGTGCGCAGGAGGAGGAAGAGCGCGAGCGTGCCCGCGATGGACTTCACGCCGTCCCAGAGGGCGCGCGGGGAGAAGCGGTCGCCACCGCGGCGGGCACGTGCGGCGGCGACGGGATTCGGGCGATCGGGGGTGCGGGACTTCGCGACCACGGGGGCTCGGTGGCGGAGGAGGACGACGTCGGGGGCGCGTCAGCGGTGCGCCGGTGGGCCCGCCGACGGTCGGCGCGCCACTCGGGAATCTGCGTGCCCCCGCGGGGAAAGACGAGAGGGGCGCGCCGCGTGCGGCGCGCCCCTCCGGACCGACCCGTCGTGCGAACCCTTACTTGAGGTTCTTCGAGACGAGCTTGGTCATGTCGAACATCGACACCTGACCCTTGCCGCCGAAAACGACCTTGAGCTTGTCGTCGGCGTTGATCATGCGGCGGTTCTTCTTGTCCTGCAGGCCGTTCTTCTTGATGTAGGCCCAGAGCTTCTTGGTGAGCTCGGTGCGCGGGAGGGGCGCGGCGCCGACGACGGCGGCGAGCTTCTCGTTCGGCGTCACCGGCTTCATGAACGCGGCGTTCGGCTTCCGCTTGACCTTCGGCTTCGCAGCCTTCTTCACCGCCTTCTTCACCGGCTTCTTCGCGGCCTTCTTCGCCGGCTTCTTCGCAGCCTTCTTCTTCGCAGCCATCGTGGCTCTCCTCGAGAGGAAGTGGATGATCGCGTGCTGCGCCCGGACGAGCACGTGCGCGATCTGCCTCGAAAGTACTACGCGCTCCCTCTGACGCAATAGCCCCGTCAGAGGGAAAATCGGTGCCGCCCCCTCTGGGAACGACCCCCGCGCGGCCCTCAGGGCGCCAGAAATCCCTCGAGGAGCGCGAGCATCCGCACGTCCGCGGGGTCGGGAGACGGGTCGTCCTCCACCACCTGCGCCCGCTCGGACGGCGTCTCGAGGATGCACGGCACCCCGACGGTGCGCGCGTCGGCGAGCAGCCACCGAAACGGCTCCGCGCCGATCGTGCCGTCGCCGAGGAGGGCATGGCGGTCCTTGTTGGAGCCCGCCGCGTGCTGGCTGTCGTTCAGGTGGAAGAACGCCGGCGGCTCGCCGATCACCGCGGTGAACCGGTCGAGGAGCGCCGTCACCGCCGCGGGCGACGAGACGAGGTCGTGTCCCGCCGCGTGCAGGTGACAGGTGTCGAGGCCGTAGCCGGTGCGGTGCCGCAGCGCCGCAGGCACCTGGGCCAGCATCAGCGCGATCTCCTCGGCGGTGCGTCCCATCGTGCGCCCGGCTCCGGCAGTGTTCTCGATGAGGAGCCGGGCGCCCGCCGCCGTCTCCGGGACGCTCTCCAGCGCGTGCCGGATCGCCGTCCCCACCCGCACCGCCGCGTCGGTCGGATCGCCATCGCCCGCGGAGCCGGGGTGGAAACAGCAGCCGTACGCCCCCGCCGCCGTGGTGCGCTCGTACTCCTTGGCGAGGCCGGCGCGCGCACGCAGCGCCTTCGTCTCGTCGGGGGAGGCGGTGTTCAGCACATACGCCGCGTGCACCAGCACGTGGCGCGGGGCGAGCCCCACGGCGTCGAGCGCGGCGTGCAGCGCCTCGACCTTCTTGGCGGCGAACCCGACCTTCTCGTTGTAATACGTCGGCGGCGCGGTGAAGCACTGCAGCGCCCGCGCGCCCGCGGCGGCGGCGCGACGCACCGCCATCGGGAGCCCGCCGTCGTCCGCGGGATGCACGCCGAGGAGCGGCCCGCCGCTCACGACGGCTCCGGCGGGGCGAGGTCGATCATCTGCTTCCCCTCGGCGTACGGCACCGCACGCGGCGCCTCCGTCCAGGCGAGGCGACGCACCACCTCCGCCACCCGCCGCGCCTGCATGTCGACCGTCGCGAGCATCTGCGGCACGTCCGCCGCCTGCGCCGTGCCGGTGCGCAGCAGCGCCGTCTGCATCAGGAGGGAGGCGAGCGGATTGTTGATCTCGTGCTGCAGTGCCAGCGAGAGCTCGCCGATGCCGGCGAGATAGCGCGCCTCCCGCAGCTCCTCCTCGGCCGTGCGGTGCGCCGCGGCCGCCGTCATCCGACGCTCCGCGATGCGCAGGCGGATGTCGAGATCGGTCGGCGCGAAGGGCTTCGCGAGATAATCGTCGGCACCGGCCTCGAGGATCCGCTCGAGATTCGCGGAGCCACCGCTCATCGTCACCACGAGCGCGTACGCGTGCGCCCCCGCCGGATGCTGCCGCACCCGTCGACAGACCTCGAGCCCGTCGAGGCCGGGCATCTGCCAGTCGAGGACGAGGATCGCGGCCGGCGTCGCCTCGAACCGCGCCCACGCCTCGGCGCCGTCGGCACACGCCTCCACCTCATAGCCCCGCGTCCGGCAGACGACCGCCATCATCGCGCGGAGCAGGGCGTCATCCTCAGCGAGGATCACCCGGGTCGGTGTCGTCACGGGGTCCTCCAGCGCAGGGTGCCGTCGCGGCGGATGGTGCGCGGCGTCCCGCCGCCGCGCTGCGTGGCGGTCCAGGCGAGGACCACACGGTCTCCGCGCAGCGCGATGCGCGGGCCACGGGCCTCCCCCGTCTCGTCCGACGCGGGCTGCCACGCCTCGAAGATGTGGCCCTGTACGCGCGAGACCGCCACGCCGAGGCGCGGGAGGCGGCTGTTCGGATCCTCGTAGGCGACCACCACCGTGTCGCCGCGCGAGGCCACCGCCGCGAGCGAGGGACGGTCGCCGTAGACGATGGGGACGGGCTCGTGGAAGAGCGCGCCATCGTCCATCGAGTGGGTGAAGAAGAGCCCGGCCCCCTCGCGACCGACGAGGTGGTAGGCGAGGTGCACATACCCGTTGAGCGCATCGAGTGCGAGCGCGGGCACGGGCCGCGTGCATCCGGCACGCCCGACATCAGTCGAGTCCGCGGTCACTGGGTCGCGCCAACGCTGTCCGCCATCGTCCGACCGTGCGGCGCGCAACACGACGCTCGAGTCGGGGCGGACCGTGAACCAGCTCGCGTAGGCGACATCCCCGGCGCCAAGCACCGCGCGGCGCGTCGCCAGACACTGTGCCGCCTCGGCGGGCCAGACGGGGGGCGTCCACGCGGGCGTGAAGGCGGTGGTGCCGGTCGCGTCGAGTTCGAGGCGCAGCGAGTCGGCGAGCGCACCCGGTGCCATGGTGGTCGCCTCCGCCCAGTCGACCGGCTCGGGGACACAGGCGGTGACGAGCGTGGCGACGAGCACTGGGAGGAGGACGCGCATCGGTGAAGTATCACCGTGGAGTGATGTAGATTTCCACTCGTAGCCGACCCTCACCCCGACGACGATGACGTCCTTCTCGCCCGGCGCCGTGCGCCATCTCCCCCCCGTGGTCAACGAACCGATCCGGAGCTACGCCCCGGGCACCCCGGAGCGCGCGTCGCTCCAGGCGCGCCTCGCCGCGATGGAGACCGAGCGCCCCGACATCCCCGTGGTGATCGGTGGCCAGGAGATCCGCACCGGCGCCACGCGGCAGGCGACCTCGCCGCACAAGCACCGCCACGTCACCGCGACCTGGCACCAGGCCACGGCGGACGACGTCCGCGCCGCCATCGCCAGCGGCCACGCCGCCTGGCGCGATTGGTCGGAGCGGGCCTGGGAGGAGCGCGCCGCGGTCTTCCTCCGCGCCGCCGACCTCCTCGCCGGCCCGTGGCGCGACACAATCAACGCCGCCACGATGCTCGGCCAGTCGAAGACGGTGTTCCAGAGCGAGATCGACGCGGCGTGCGAGATGGCGGACTTCTTCCGCTTCAACGCCGCCTTCGCACAGGAGCTCTACGCCGAGCAGCCCGTCTCCGGCCCCGGCGTCTGGAACCAGATGGAGTACCGCGCGCTCGAGGGGTTCGTCTTCGCGGTCTCACCGTTCAACTTCACCGCGATCGGCGGCAACCTCTCCGGCGCCCCCGCGCTGATGGGCAATGTGGTGCTGTGGAAGCCCGCCGCGACGCAGATGCTCTCGGCGTGGTACACGCTGCAGCTGCTGCACGAGGCCGGGCTCCCGCCGGGCGTGATCAACTTCGTCCCGGGCGACGCCGCGATGATCTCCGAGATCGCGCTCACGCACCCCGAGCTCGCCGGCGTGCACTTCACCGGCTCCACGGGCGTCTTCAACGCGATGTGGGAGACGATCGGCCGCAACATGGGGCGCTACCGCTCCTATCCGCGCATCGTCGGCGAGACGGGGGGCAAGGACTTCATGATCGCCCATCCCTCGGCCGACCCGCTCGCCTTCGCGGTGGGGGTCATCCGCGGCGGCTACGAGTACCAGGGCCAGAAGTGCTCGGCGTGCAGCCGCATCTACGTGCCGAAGTCGCTCTGGCCGAAGGTCAAGGAACACCTCGTCGCGATGATCGCCGACATCAAGGTCGGTGACGTGAACGACTTCTCGAACTTCATGGGTGCGGTGATCGACGAGAAGGCGTTCGACCGCATCCAGGGGTACCTGGCCGACGCCAAGGCCAACGCGACCATCCTCGCCGGCGGCGGCGCGGACAAGTCGGATGGCTACTTCGTGCAGCCGACGCTCGTGGAGGCGAAGGACCCCGGCTACCGGCTGATGTGCGAGGAGATCTTCGGCCCCGTCGTCACCGCGTACGTGTACGACGACGCGAAGTGGGAGGAGACCCTACAGCTCGTCGACCGCACCTCTCCCTACGCTCTCACGGGCGCCGTCTTCGCACAGGACCGTGCCGCCCTCGCGCAGGCACACGCCGCGCTCCGCCACGCGGCCGGCAACTTCTACGTGAACGACAAGTGCACCGGGGCCGTCGTGGGGCAGCAGCCGTTCGGCGGGGCGCGCGCCTCGGGGACGAACGACAAGGCGGGCTCCAAGCTCAACCTGCTCCGCTGGGTGAGCGCGCGCACGATCAAGGAGACTTTCGTGCCGCCGACGGATTACCGCTATCCCTTCATGGGGTGAGCACCCACCGCTTCGTCACCCTCGACGTCTTCACCGACCGCCCCTTCGGCGGGAACCAGCTCGCGGTCTTCCCCGACGCGACAGGGATCCCGGAGGAGGCGCTCCTGGAGATCACCCGGGAGTTCAACTTCTCGGAGACGACGTTCTGCTATCCCCCTGCGGACCCGACGCACACGCGTCGGGTCCGCATCTTCACCCTGGGTGCCGAGGTCCCCTTCGCGGGGCACCCGACCGTCGGGACCGCCGCGGCGCTCGCGCTGGGGGAGGGCGTGCGAGGTGCGGGAGCGGCCCAGGACGGCGTCTCCCGCGTTGTTTTCGAACTCGGCGTCGGCCCGGTGGCGGTGGACGTCCGGCTCGAGGGTGATCGCATCGCCTGGGCGGAGTTCGGCGTCGCGAAGCTCCCGGAGGTCGGGCCTGCCGCGCCGGGGCTGAGCGTGCTCGCGGAGATCCTCTCCCTCGAGGCCAGTGAGCTGATGGGCGGCGCGATGAGCCCGCAGCCCGTCTCCTGTGGCCTTCCGTTCCTGATGGTGCCAGTGAAGTCGCTCGACGCCCTCGCCCACTCCCGGGTGCGGATGGAGGCGTGGGAACGCACGCTCCAGCGGTCTTGGGCGCCCGACCTCTTCGTCGTCGCGCGGGACCCCGACGGGGGTCCGCACCACTGGCGCGCCCGGATGTACGGGCCCGGCTTCCGCGTGGCGGAGGACCCGGCGACCGGCTCTGCGGCGGCGGCGTTCGGCGGCTGGCTCGCGATGAAGGAACCCGCGACCGACGGCACGTTCGCGTGGACCATCGATCAGGGCGTCGAGATGGGGCGGCCGAGTCGGATCGACGTGCGCGCCTCGAAGGCCGCGGGCGCGGTCACATCGGTGCACGTGGCGGGACGTGCAGTGCGGATGACCGAGGGGACGCTCACACTCTGACCTGACGGCGAGGAGGTGGCGATGTCACGCAAGGCACACTGGGAGCAGGTGTGGACGACGAAGCCGTCCACCGAGGTGAGCTGGTACCAGCCGGATCCCACGACCTCACTCGCACTGCTGCGGGAGGTGGGAACCACCGCCACCACACAGATTCTCGACGTCGGCGGCGGCGATTCGCGACTGGTGGATGCCGTCCTCGCGCAGGGGCTCGGTCGGATGACCGTGCTCGATATCTCCGGCGCGGCGCTCGCGCGGGCACGGGCCCGCCTCGGCGCCGCGGCAGACGCCGTCACCTGGATCGAGGCTGACGTGACGGCCGTGCAGCTCCCACAGGCGAGCGTCGACATCTGGCACGACCGGGCCGTGTTCCACTTCCTGACCGACCCGGCGGATCGCGCCCGTTACGCGGCGACGGCCACCGCGGCCATCCGACCCGGCGGGACGATGCTCATCTCGACCTTCGCCCTCGACGGCCCGACGAAGTGCAGCGGGCTCGAGGTCGAGCGCTACGCGCCCGAGGGGCTCGCTGAGGCGATGGGTGAGGCGTTCGAGCTCGTGCGGGGATTCAGTGAGACGCACCGGACGCCCGCGGACCGCGAGCAACGCTTCAGTGTGGCGGCACTGCGGCGGCGCTAGAACCGCGCCTCGACGGAGAGGTCGAACCGCGTCTGCCGCACCCCACCGAGCCCGCCGCGCGAAAGATCCGCGCGGAACATCCCATCGAGGAAGCTCACGCCGACGCCCGCGCCGCGCAGCAAGGCCGCGGGCGTCCGCCATTCGGCACGCGGACCCGCCCACCCCACGTCGGCGAACACCACCGGCCGCACGCCCGCGCGGTTCAGCCCCAGCTCCTGGCGCGCCATCCACATCCCGTCGCCGGTCATCGCGCCGGCGGACGCACCGCGCACGCTCTGCAACCCGCCGAGGAAGAAAAGACGCTGCGTGGGCACGCGACCGGCCGTCGTCCCCGCGGCGAGGGTGAGGGCCGCAGCCACGGGGCCGAGGCCCCGCGACACCGTCGCCTCGCCGACGACGCGCCCATACGACCGATCACGGGGCGCGGGGACGAGCATGAACCGGCACGCATCGCACCAGGGCGGCGGGAAGGTGACCGTGCGTCCCGTCGCCCCCTCGAGGCGCACGTCTGCCACCACGCGCCACCCGCGCGGATCGAGCCCCGTGCTCTCGCGCCACCGCACACTGGCGCCCGAGAAGGTGCCGGGCTCCGCGAAGACGTTCACACCCATCCGTGGATCGTCGGCGCCGCTGAACAGCGAGAAGCGAGTCGCCACGTCGGCTGTCCGCTGGTGCTCCGTGAAGAGCCGCACGTCGATTCCCTGGCCGGTGCCAATCGTCCGCGTGAGCTCGACGCCGGTAGCGCGATGGTAGAACCCCTCGTCCCGACCATACAACAGCGCCGCGACGCCCGCCCCAAATGAGAGCGGCGCACCGAAGTCTGAACTCAGGGCCACGCGTCGGTAGCCACCAAGCCGCCACGTGGAGCGTACTCCGCGCCGTACTACACCGAGCTCCCATGCGAGCCGTCGGTCGCCGAGGGAACCGCGCAGAGCTGCGTCGGCGCGGAGACCGCGCCCCAACACCGCCTGTGCCTCCACCGCCGTGCTCAAGCCCTCGACGCGGTTGTAGCGGGTCTGCGCGAGTCCGTACGCGAACGTCGGTGGGCGCGGCACGAAATCCGGCGGGAGCACGTCGGCGAGCAGGCCTACCAACTCCTCCCGCTCCGCCGCGCCGAAGAGGGCGTCATTCGAGGCGAAGAGCGACGGCGGGAGTTCGGGTGACGTCGCGAGCGTCGACCGGTCGCACGGAGTCTCCACGGCGATGTCCATCCGCACCCCCTGATACCGCGTGCCGCGACGCACCTCCGTGGTCCCCTCGGCGCACTGCCGCGCGCGGAGCGCCGCCGCGGTCGAGTCGGCCATCGCGTAGGCCGTGCGCAAGGCGGCGCGCACCGCGGCGCTGTCGAGCCCTGCCGCGCGCAGGCTGTCGCGCAGCGCACGGAGACTCGGCGGCGCCGGCGGCATCGCGGGGAGTGGGTCGGTCCCATCGACCGCGTCATAGCGAAACCGTTGTTCGACCGTCATCGGCACCCGCATGAAGCTCACGCGCGCGCGGAACTCCGCCGCCTGCGTCCGCGGCAGCCAGAAGCGTCCCTCGTACAACCCGTACTCGATGGTCATCGCCGTGAGGTCAGCCTCCATCGGCGTGATGAGTGCTTTGGCCACCATCGGCACGTCGTCCATCGCCGTCGAGTCATCAGCCTGCGCGACGGCCCAGATGTCCATCCGGTCGCTGAAGCGGAGCGCGGCGCGCACGAGATGCGCCTGCTCGAGCTCGAACCAGAGCGAGGCGGAGACGGTGTTCCATCTCGCCTCGCGTGGCGTCACCCGCAACTCGCGCAACAGGATGTCCCGGCCCCCCGGCAGGGAGACGGTCATCGAGTCGCCGGAGGCGAAGATGAAGAAGGCCTCGGAGCCCTCGGCGACGGGATGCACCAGGAACGTCCCGTCGACGTCCTCCCCCTCCTCGTCCCCACTCCCGATCATGTTGAAGAGCCAGAGCTCGTCCATCCCCGGGTAGTACGGAATCGCCATCAGGTCGGTGAGGTCCATCTCGTCATCGACCTCACGCTGCGCCTGGTCGAGCCCGGTGAGGATCGGGAGCGCCGCGCGCGCACCGAGCACCTCGACGCGCGCGCCGACGCCGCGCCGCCAGCGGACACGGGCCGCTCCCTCCGAGCGGTAGAGCAGCCGCTCACGTGCCGTCTCGCGCACCGACATCCCGGCGGAGACGCGCTGGTAGCTGTGCGCGTCGTAGCCCCGGAGCGACGAGTCTTGTGCGCTCCGCGCGGCCCGGGCCCGCGCCAGCAGGTCGCGCGCGAGGGTGTCTCGGAAGGCGGTGCGTCGCATCGTCTCGGTGACGGCGACGGCACGCGTGCGGGGCAGGCCCACCCCGACCGAGACGGAGACGGTGCCCTCCGGGGCGGCCGCGGACATTGTCACTTGCAGGGCGAGGACGAGCGAAGGGAGCATCGGCATAGATGGAGAATCGTACGTCGGCGCACACGGGCGGGTTTCTCCTCGCCCATTGCCGGACGGGTCCGAACGGCGTCCATTATTGTCCATGCGCGCGTATGCCCATTCGGGTCCCCTCGGGGACCTCCCGCCGGAAGAGTTCTCGCGTCACGCCGAGTCGCTCGCCCGATGGATTGCCTCGTACCTGCGAGACGGTGAGCGGTATCCGGTGCTCGCGCAGACGAGCCCCGGAGCGCTCGTCGCGGCGCTCCCGGCGCAGGCACCCACCGCCGCCGAGCCGTTGGCGGAGATCCTCGCCGACCTCGACCGCGTCGTGATGCCCGCGGTGACGCACTGGAACCACCCGGGCTTCCTCGCCTATTTCGCGAACACGGCTTCGGTCCCCGGCATCCTCGCCGAGCTCGTGACGGCCGCACTCAATCAGGTGGGCATTCTCTGGCGCACCTCGCCGGCGCTCGTCGAGATGGAACAGGTCACCACCGGGTGGCTCCGCGACGCGATGGCGCTGCCGTCGGACTGGTTCGGGATGATCACCGACACCGCCTCGGTCTCCACCCTGCAGGCCCTCGCTGCGGCTCGGGAGATGGATCCGTTGCTGGAGATCCGGCATCGCGGGATGGCCGGGCGCCCTGAGCTCCCGCGACTGCGGCTCTACTGCTCGATGCAGGCCCACTCGAGCGTCGACAAAGCCGCGATCACCCTGGGCATCGGGGCGGAGAACGTCGTACGCATCGCCACCGACGCCGAGTGTCGGCTGCGGCCGGAACTGCTGCAGTCGGCGATCGGCGCAGACCGTGCGGCGGGGTTCCGTCCCCTCGCCGTCATCGCGACCGTCGGGACGACCTCGACCACGAGCGTCGATCCGGTGCCCGCAATCGCCGCCATCTGCCGGCGCGAGGGGCTCTGGCTACACGTCGACGCGGCCTACGGTGGTGCGATGGCACTCCTTCCCGAGGCCCGCCACCTCTTCGCCGGGGTCGAGGGCGCCGACTCCCTCGTGATGAACCCACACAAGTGGCTCTTCACCCCGATGGATTGCTCGGTCCTCTGGACGCGGCATCCGGCGGTACTGAAGCGCACCTTCAGCCTCACACCGGCCTATCTCGAGACGCAGGAGCAGGACGTCGCGCTCTCGCTCTCGGACTACTCCTTTCAACTCGGGCGTCGGTTCCGCGCGCTGAAGCTCTGGTTCGTGATGCGCGCCTTCGGAACCGAGGGGCTCGCCGCGCGCATCCGCCAGCACTGCACGCTCGCCCAGACCTTCGCGGAGTGGGTGCGGGCCACGCCGACGTGGGAGGTCCTCGCCCCGGTCCCGATGTCGGTGGTCTGCTTCCGCCATCGGCCGGCGGACATGACCGACGAGGCCGCGCTCGAGCGCCACAACGCGGGGATCCTCGAGCGGGTGAACGCGAGCGGCCGCGTCTTCCTCTCCCACACGAAGCTCGGCGCGCGCTATGTGCTCCGCGTCGCGGTGGGGAACCTGCGCACACAGGAGGCGCATCTCGCCGAGGCCTGGCGGCTGCTCGGCGAGGCCGCCGCGGCTCAGTCCGTCCCGGTGCTCCGATAGCGCGCGAAGCGCTCGAGCACGCGCGTCATCTCCGCCGCATCGAGTACCGCGGGCGTCCCCGCCGCGCGCGCGTGGACGTACATCTGCGCGAGGGTCTCCACCTCCACGGCGACGGCGAGCGCGTCGTCCGGCGACACGCCGAGCGCGAGGATCCCGTGGTGTGCGAGGAGGCAGGCCGTGCGCCCCTCGAGCGCGGCCACAGCGTGCGCGGAGAGTGCCGCGGTGCCGAAGGTCGCATACGGCGCACAGCGGATGTCGTCACCGCCGGCGACGGCGATCATGTAATGAAACGCGGGGATCCCGGTGCGCTGCACGTCGGGGAGGCAGGCGAGCGCCGTGGCGGCCGGCGCGTGCGCGTGCACCACGGCGTGCACCTCAGGACGCTGGGCGAGGAGATCGCGGTGCATCCGCCACTCCGACGACGGGGCGTGCGACCCGGCCCAGTGCGCCGGCGGCGCGAGTGGCGTGGCCTCGTCGAGCGCCGGCTGATCGAGCGCCACCCACGCGAGCGCCTCCGGCATCATCGCCTCGTACGGCATCGCCGACGGCGTGATCAGGAACCCGGGGGCGCCGTCGCGGTCGCAACGCGCTGAGACGTTCCCCGAGGTGCCCGCACTGAGTCCGCGCGGACCGAGCAGGCGCGCCACCGCGACGACCGCGGCACGCCGTGCCTCCTCCGAGGACCCCGCCCCACGGGTCGGTGCGATCGACATACTCATCGGGCCGCACCCGTCATCAGCGCCCGGATCCCCTCTGCCGTCGCCGGGACGACGCCGCGCTCCGTGATCAGTGCCGTCACGAGTGTCGCCGGCGTCAGGTCGAAGGCCGGATTCGCCGTGGGGGTCCCGTGGGGCACCACACGCACGCGGGTGACGGCGCCGTCGTCGGTCGCGCCGGTCACGAACGCGACCTCCGACGCGTCGCGCTCCTCGATCGCAATCGCATCCCCCGACGGCGTCGCGGGATCGATCGTCGAGACGGGACACGCCACATAGCACGGCACGCCGTGCGCCTGAGCGGCGAGCGCCTTCAGATAGGTTCCGACCTTGTTCGCGACGTCCCCATTCGCGGCCACACGGTCGGCCCCGACGATGACCGCATCGACCTCGCCTCGCATGAGCAGGAGGCCGCCCGCGTTGTCCGCGATGACGGTGTGCGGAACGCCGGCCGCCGCGAGCTCCCACGCCGTCAGCGCTGCCCCCTGGTTCCGGGGACGAGTCTCATCCACCCAAACGTGCACCGGCACGCCCGCGTCGTGCAGCGCGTAGATCGGCGCGAGCGCGGTGCCGTGGCCAGCCGTCGCAAGCCATCCCGCGTTGCAGTGCGTGAGGAGGTGTACCGGACGCCTCGGTGTCACCAGCGGTCGCAGGAGCTCCGCCCCATGCGACCCGATCGCGGCGTTCCCTGCGGCATCCTCCTCCGCGATCCGCACCGCCTCTGCCCACGCG
>DAISWY010000028.1:0-15566 GCA_036826135.1 Gemmatimonadaceae bacterium
TTTTGTCGGATCGTGGAGCAGATCGAAGGTGAGCCCGAGCTCCTGGGCGAAGCGGCGGATCGCGCCCGCCTGGCCGGGATCGTCGACGCTCACGGCGACGATCCGCAGGCCCTTCGGGCCGAGGCGCTCCTGCAGTCGCTGCATCGACGGCATCTCGATGCGGCAGGGACCGCACCAGGTCGCCCAGATGTTGAGGAGCACGACCTCGCCGGTGTAGTCGTCGATCCCCTTCACCTCGCGGAGGGGAGATGAGGGCGCTGCGATGGTCGCGGCACCCGCCGTGTCACCTGTCGGCGTGTCCGACGCGGGTGCCTCTGTCGATCCCGTGGCGGACGCGTCCACCGGCAGCGCGGCGAAGTCCGGGGCGTCGGCACCGATCTTCAACGGGAAGAGCTCGTCTCCCAGCCGCACGGTGACGGCCCAGAGGCCGACGCCGAGCGCGACGGAGACGCCGATGACGAGGGCCCACTGCCGCCGTTCGGTCACGCCTGCTCCGCACAGCGCGCGCGGAGCGCCGCGACCTCCGCCGTGGGGTCGGCAGCGGAGAAGATCGCATTTCCGGCGACGAAGGTGTCGGCGCCGGCGCGCCAGCAGGCGGCGATCGTCTCGCGCGAGATCCCGCCGTCGACCTCCAGCACCGCGCGACTCCCCGTCGCGTCGAGGAGCTGCCGCGCGCGCGCGACCTTGTCCACCGAGGCCGGGATGAAGCGCTGCCCGCCGAACCCGGGGTTCACGCTCATGATGAGCAGCAGGTCGAGGTCGGCCGCGACCTCGCGCACCGTCTCGAGCGGCGTCGACGGGTTGAGCGTCGCGCCGGCCTTCACGCCGAGCTCCTTGATCCGCATCAGCTGGCGATGAAGGTGTGGCGCCGCCTCGACGTGAATCGTGATCGTGTCGGCGCCGGCCTGCGCGAAGGCGTCGAAATACTTCTCCGGCTCGACGACCATCAGGTGGCAGTCGAGCGGGAGGCGCGTGAGCCGCTTGCAGGTCTCGATGACCTTCGCCCCGAAGGTGAGGTTCGGCACGAAGACGCCGTCCATCACGTCGACGTGCAGCCAGTCGGCGCCGGCGGCCTCGAGCATCGCGAGGTCCTCGGCCAGGCGGCCGAAGTCGGCGGAGAGGAGGGACGGGGCGATACGGACGGTGGCAGCAGGCATCTCAGGCGACTCCTCGGCGCAGGCGCGCCGCGAACGAACCGTCGGTGGCGAGGCGGTGGGGCAGGACACGAAGGCGGCCGGCGTCGAGGGTCGACGCCGGGACCGTGCCCTCCGGCGGTGGCTCCAAGCTCCACTCCGGGTGCTCCGCGAGGAAGGCCTCCACCGGCGCGTCGTCCTCCTCCGGCTCGAGGGAACAGGTGGAGTAGATCAGCAGTCCGCCGGGGGCGACCGCATCCGCGGCGCCCCGCAGGATGGCACGTTGGGCGGCCGACATCACGGCGAGGTCGGAGGGCTTGAGGCGCCAGCGCGCGTCGGGATGGCGGCGGAAGGTCCCGGTCCCCGTGCAGGGCGCGTCGACGAGCACCGCATCGAAGGTGCCGAGCGCGCCGGCCTCGCGTGCGTCGCAGACCACCGGGGAGACGTGCTCGAGATGTAGGCGTTCGATCGTCGCGTCGAGCCGTGCGAGGCGCGCTTCGGAGGCGTCGGCCGCGATCACCTCGCTCGCGGTGCGCGCCAGCTCGACCGCCTTGCCGCCGGGGGCGGCGCACAGGTCCGCGACCCGCGCCCCCGCGGGAATCGCCGCGTAGCGGGTCACGAGCGTCGCCGCGGGGTCCTGCACGAAACAGCGGCCGTCGCGGAAGGCGGTGAGCGCGGTGAGCGCGGTGCCCGTTGGGAGCCGCAGTCCGTCGTCGATGAGCGGAGCCGGTTCGGTCGTGACGCCCTCAGCCGCGCACATCGCCGCGAGCTCGGCGGTGGTGCAGCCCCACGGCCGGAGGTGGATCGGCGCCTCCGCGTTGTTCGTCTCCAACAGCGCCTGCGTCGCCTCCGCCCCCCACCGCGCGACCCAGCGCGCGACGAGCCAGCGCGGATGCGAGTGCGTGACCGACAGCGCCTCGACCGGGTCGGTGGGGAGCGGCGGCGCGGGGTGGTCGCGCTCACGATCGAGGCGGCGGAGCACCGCGTTCACGAGACCGGCCGCCCCGCGCCCGTGACGGCGCTTCGCGAGCTCGACCGTCTGAGCGATGGCCGCGTAGGTGGGAACGCTGTCCATCTGGAAGAGCTGCGCCGCGCCCAAGCGGAGGAGGTCGGCGAGATCGGGGTCGATGCGCGCGAAGCCCCCCGTCACGCAGGGTGCGATCCGGTGGTCGAGCGAACCACGTCGCCGCAGCATCGTCCACACGAGTTCCTGCACCCAACGGCGGTCACGTGGTTCGAGCGCCGCCGTCCGGCGGTCGAACGCCGCGTCGAGCAGCAGACCCGCGCGCAGATCGGCGAGCAGGTCCGCGGCGGCGAGCCGGGCATCGGTGATGGTGGCGACGGCGGGGGACATCGCGTGAAAGATACGCCGACGCGGGGTGGGACCCATCGCGATCGATCCGCTCTCGAGCCCGAGTTCAGCCCGCGCGCCGGGCGCCTCAGGCCTCAGGCAGCGCCCAGCGGTCCCCGACGGCGATGCCTCGCCCCTGGCCCCAGTCCAACGCCGCGAGCCGGCGACGGCCCGCGGGATGCACCGATTCGATCGCCACCGCCCCGTCACCGCAGGCGACGACCATCCCCATCTCCCCCACCTCGAGGACCTCGCCGGCGTCCCCTCGGCGGTCGGCCAGCACGCGTGCCCCGAAGCAGCGCACCTCGGCCTCGCGTACGACGCCCCACGCCCCGGGCTTCGGGTCGTATGCCTGAATCGCGCGCGCGACGTCCGCGGCGGGGCGCGTCCAGTCGAGGCGCGCCGACGCACGGTCGATCTTGGGCGCGTAGGTGCTCGCCGCGTCGTCCTGCGGGGTCGCGGTGAGCTCGCCCAGGTCGAGAAGGGTGACCGCTTCGACGATCGCCTCGGCGCCGAGCTCCGAAAGACGCTCGGTGAGCTCGCCTCCCGTCTCCCCCGGCGCAATCGGCGTCGTGAGCGTGAGCAGCATCGGGCCCGCGTCGAGGGCGCGCACCATCTGCATGATCGTCACGCCGGTCTCGGCGTCGCCCGCGAGCAGCGCGGCCTGGATCGGTGCGGCACCACGCCAGCGCGGCAGGAGCGAGGCGTGGATGTTCAGCGTACCGCGCGGTGGCAGCGCGATCACCTCCTCGCGGAGGAGGTGGCCGTACGCCACGACGACGGAGAGCTCGGGCTCGAGCGCGCGGAGCTGCGCGAGGAAGTCGTCTCCGCGCGGGCGGTCGGGCTGGAGGACCGGGATCCCCTCCTCGAGCGCGACCTGCTTGACCGGGGAGGGAACGAGTGTGGAGCGGGAGCGGCCCTGCGGGCGGTCGGGCTGGGTGACGACGCCGACGACCTCGTGTCCCTCACCGATGAGCGCGCGCAACGGCGGCGTCGCGAACTCGGGAGTGCCCCAGAAGAGGATGCGCACTCAGGTCAGCGGTTTGGCCGCAGACTCCGTCGCGCCCTCGGTCTCACCGTCGGCCGATGGGAGCGGGTCCGTCCCCCCGGGCCCGAAGATGCGCACCAGCTTCGGATAGCGCTCCTTCTCCTTGTCCCAGGTGGCGAGCACGCTGCGGCGCTTGAGGAAGCTCAGATGATCGATGAAGAGCTTGCCGTGGAGATGGTCGATCTCGTGCTGCAGGCAGACGCCGAGGAGGCCGTCGGCCGTGACCTCGACCGGCGCGCCGTGCTCGTTGATCGCACGGACGGTCACACGCTCCGAGCGGTCCACGGTGCCGAAGGTGTTCGGGATGGAGAGGCACCCCTCCTCCCACTTGATCCGCCCCTCGCGCGCCACGATCTCGGGGTTGAACAGGGTGAGGCGCACCTCGTCGACCTCCACGACGCAGAGGCGCTCGCGGCGCCCCACCTGCGGGGCCGCGAGCCCGACGCCGTCGGCCACCTTCATCGTCTCGAACATGTCGGCCGCGAGCTGCCGCAGCTCGTCCGTCACGACCTCGACGGGCACCGTCTCCTCGCGGAGGATCGGTGCGCCGAGGACCGTGATCGGGAGCAGGGCCATTACGCCGCGACCTCGGCGCTCCCGCCGACCGAGACGATGCGCCCGCGCGTCACGATGAGCCGCGACTCGCCGCTCTTGATGGTGACGTGGTCGCCGAGCCCAGCCGTGGCACCGGCGGCGATGTGGACCACCTCGCCGACGATCCCGCCGGCGGTCACGATCTGGTCCCCCTTCTTGATCCCCATCACGCGCCCCTCGTGGGCCTTCCGCTCCTTCGCCTGCGGGCGGATGACGAGGAAGTAGAAGATCGCGAAGATCGAGCCGAACATGAACAGCGTGCCGGCGGCGGAGCCGCCCGGGGCGGGCTGCGCGGCGGCGGTTTGGGCGAGAATCGGGAGGAGGGCCATAGTCTCGGATGGTGGAGGGATGATGGAAATCTAGTGGGCGACGGGTGCGCGTCGGTCGGTCTTCGCGGGCCCGGGGTCTCGCCCCGCAGACAATCAGGCGATCAGCATCGCATCGCCGTAGGAGTAGAACCGGTACCCCTCCTGGACCGCGACGTCGTAGGCGTGGCGCATCAGGTCATACCCCGTCATCGCGGCGACGAGCATCAGCAGGGTCGAGCGCGGCAGGTGGAAGTTCGTGATGAGCAGGTCGGCGCCGGTCGGGCGGTGCGGCGGCCGGATGAAGACGTCCGTCTCCCCGCTCCCTGCGCGGAAGTGCCCGGCCGCGTGGATGGTCTCGAGCGTACGCAGCGCCGTGGTGCCCACCGCGCAGATCCGACCGCCGCCAGCCCGGGTCGCCGCGAGGCGCGCCGTCATCTCGGGCCGGACCTCGAACCACTCGCGATGCATCCGGTGCTGCGTCGGGTCCTCCACCTCGACCGGCTTGAAGGTCCCGGCCCCCACGTGCAGCAGCACCTCGGCGCGGGTCACCCCCTGCGCCTCGAGCGTGGCGAGGAGTTCCGGAGTGAAATGGAGTCCCGCGGTCGGCGCCGCGACGGATCCCTCCTCGCGGGCGTACACGGTCTGATAGCGCTCCGCGTCGGCGGCCCCGTCCGCGCGCGCGATGTACGGCGGGAGCGGGATGTGCCCGTGCGTCGCGATCATCGTCGCCGGGTCGTCGGTGAGGAGCCGGACGTGCCGCGTCCCCTCGTCCGTCGATTCCTCCACACGCACGGCAAACCCGGGGGCGATCGTGACCTCGCGGCCCGGCTTCAGCTTGGCGCCGGGCTGGACCATCGCCTCCCAGCGGCCGTCGGCGAGCGGTCGGAGGAGGAGGATCTCCGCCGGGGCGCCCGACGCCCGCGTCCCGAGCAGCCGCGCTCGGAAGACGCGGGTCGTGTTCACCACGAGGGCGTCGCCGGTGCGCAGGAAGCGCGGGAGGTCGCGGAAGGTGTGATGCGCCACGGTGCCTGCGGTGCGGTCGACGACCATCAGGCGGCTCTCGTCGCGCCGTTCGGTCGGATGCTGCGCGATCCGGTCGGGCGGGAGGTGGAAGTCGTAGTCCGCGGTGCGGAGGCCGAGGGCCGGCGTCTCCGGAGCGCGGCGATCGTCGCCGTCGCCCATCGTCAGAACAGGTCGGCCTGCGGGGCGGGCGGCGTCGACGGGGGGGGATACCCGAGGTGGCGGTACGCCTGCGTGGTCGCGACGCGGCCGCGCGGGGTGCGCTGCAGGAAGCCGTGTTGCACGAGGAAGGGCTCGTAGACCTCCTCGAGCGTGTCGGGCTCTTCGCCGACGGCGGCCGCGATGGTCGCGACCCCCACCGGGCCCCCGTCGAACTTCTCGATGATCGCGCGCAGCACCCGCGTGTCCATCTCGTCGAGGCCGAACTCGTCGACGTCGAGCATCGCGAGGGCGTCGCGCGCGACGTCGCGGGAGATGTGCCCGCTGGCCTTCACCTGCGCGAAGTCGCGGACGCGCCGCAGCAGCCGGTTGGCCACGCGCGGGGTCCCGCGCGCCCGCCGCGCGATCTCCTGCGCCCCCGCGGCGTCGATCCCCGCCCCGAGCACCACCGCGGTGCGGTGCACGATCTCCTCGATCTCCGCGGGCGGGTAGTAGTTGAGGCGCAGCTCGATGCCGAAGCGCGCGCGGAGCGGCGCGGTGAGCATCCCGAGCCGCGTCGTGGCGCCGAGGAGGGTGAAGCGCTCGATCGGCATCGTGATCGTCTGCGCCTTCGGGCCCTCCGAGAGACGGATGTCGATGCGCGCATCCTCCATCGCGGGATAGAGGAACTCGTCGATGACGGGCCGGAGCCGATGGATCTCGTCGATGAAGAGGATGTCGCCGGCGCGGAGGTTGGTGAGCGTCCCCACTAGGTCGCCCGGCTTCTCGAGCGCCGGCCCCGACGTGGTGTGGAGGTTCACCCCGAGCTCACGCGCGATCAGCTCGGCGAGCGTCGTCTTGCCGAGGCCCGGCGGGCCGAAGAGGAGCGCGTGGTCGAGGGGCTCCTTCCGCGCGAGCGCCGCGTCGAGGTAGATGCGCAGCGCCTCCTTCACCTTCCCCTGCCCGATGAACTCCGCGAGCCGCTGCGGGCGCAATGAGAGCTCCACCACCGACTCGTCGGCGAGGGACTCCGGGGTGGTGATCTCGGGCCGGCTCATCGCGGGGAATCTAGCCGAGCGCGGCGAGCGACCGGCGGATCAGGTCAGCGGTCGACTCCCCCGTGGGGGCCCCCTCGAGCGCGCGCCGGACCGCACGCTCCGCGTCCGACGCGCCGTAGCCGAGCGCGACGAGCGCGCGGACTGCATCAGCGCCCGGCCCGCCGCCGCTCCCACTCCCCGCACCGGAGACCGGGAGGGCGGGGAGGTCGCCGCCCTCGAGCTTGTCGCGCAGCTCGAGCACGAGGCGCTCCGCCAGCTTCTTCCCCACGCGCGGCACCTGCGTCAGGGTCGCGAGGTCCCCCTCGCGCACCGCGCGCACCAGTCGCTCCGCGGTCAGCGTCGAGAGGAGGTTCATCGCGAGCGCCGGTCCCACGCCCGTCGTCCCCATCAGGCGTTGGAAGAGGCGACGCTCCTCAGCCGTCGCGAAGCCGTAGAGCAGCCACGCATCGTCACGCACCACCAGCGCGGTGTGCAGCGCGATCTCCCCGCCCGGACGCGGCAGCCGTTCGAGGACGGCGAGCGGGACGAGGATCTCGTACGCGATCCCGCCCGCGGTGAGCACCTCGATCCGATCGATGGCGTGTGCGACGAGGGTGCCGTGGACGCGCGCGATCATCGGCGGGTTCCGGCCAGCGCGCGGGCCAACGGCTGCCGGAGCGCGCAGGTCAGCGCCGCGGCGACGCCGTCAGCGGCGTCCGCCGGCTGCGGGGGGGTCTTCAGGCGGAGGAGTTGCGAGACCATGTATTGCACCTGGGTCTTGGTGGCGGCGCCGGTGCCGGTGATCGCCTTCTTGATGTCGGCGGGCGGGTATTCGTGGATGGGCAACCCCGCCTCCGCGCCCGCGAGGAGGATGACGCCGCGCGCGTGGCCGAGCACGATGGTGGTGCGGACGTTCCGCGCGTAGAAGATTGCTTCAACGGCCATCGCGTCGGGGCGGTGACGTGCCAGCAGCTCGCGGACCCCCTCGGCGATGTCACGGAGCCGCTCCGGCAGCGGCTGGGTGGGCGCCGTGCGGATTACTCCGCACTCGACGAGGGTGGGACGCGGGTCGGCGCGCACGACGCCGAACCCGGTGACCGCGGTGCCGGGGTCGATGCCGAGGATCAGCACGGTCGGCCCCGAGGCACCGCGCTCACCCCGCGGACATCTCCGACATGTCCATGTCGAAGTTCGCGTCGACCTTCTGCACGTCGTCGAGGTCCTCGAGCGCCTCGAGGAGCTTGAGCAGCTGCTCCGCCGTCGTCCCTTCGACGCGCACCGTGTTCTTCGGGATCCAGGCCAGCGCCGCCTCGCTCGCGACGAGTCCCGCCGTCTCGAGGGCCCGCGAGACGGCGTGCAGGTCGGCCGGCGCGGTGGTGATCACGAACTGATCATCCTCGCGCGCGAAGTCCTCGGCACCCGCCTCCAGGATCGGTTCCATCACCGCGTCCTCGTCTCGGCCGTTCGCGGGGACGGTGATCTGCCCCTTCCGGTCGAACATGAACGCGACCGAGTTCGACGTGCCGAGGTTTCCGCCGCCGCGCGAGAGCTTGGCGCGAATCTCGGCGACGGTGCGCGTCGGGTTGTCGGAGAGCGCCTGGATCATCAGGGCGACGCCGCCGGGCCCGTATGCCTCGTACAGCACCTCGGCGTAGTCGACCCCTTCGAGTTCGCCGGTGCCCTTCTTGATGGCGCGCTCGATGTTCTCCTTGGGGCAGGACTGCGCTTTCGCGTTGTCAATCGCCGTGCGCAGCCGCGGGTTGCCGTCGGGATCGCCGCCGCCGGCCTTGGCGGCGACGGTGATCTCACGCAGGAGCTTCGTGAAGATGGCGCCGCGCTTCGCGTCGGCGGCCGCCTTGTAATGCTTGATCTGCTTCCACTTGCTATGGCCGGCCATCGGACATCCGTCAGGGAGGGCGGGGCGAGGCGGCGCCTCAGTTCCAGCGGACCGTGAGGCTACCGCGGAACCCGGAGAGGCTCGACTCGCTCCCGTCGGTGAGGTCGAAGAGGGTCCCCGTACTGACCCCCATCGAAGGATACACGGCCAGCGCCCCGAATCCGATCCGGGCGCGCACGCCGACGCTCACGAGGTTCCCGGCTCGAACCCCCTCGGAGGTCCAGAGGCGCGTCTCGATGTTCGGCTGCAGGAGGGTCGAGCCCCAGTTCACGCTCACGCCGGTCGTCAGGTTGAACACGTTCTCGCGGGGGGCGGGACCGCCAACCTGCTCGCCGGCGAGCCGGAAGAGGTTCCATGCGGACACGAAGACGTCGACGCCACGGACGGGTAACGCGAGCCCGGAGGCGAGGGTAATGCGGTCCCCGGTGCTGACCGAGGTGGAGTCGGCGATGTCGTCGCCGAAGGTCGAGTACGAGAGGCTGAGATCGAGCTGGCCGTCGCCGATGGGACGGTCGACACCGATTCGAACGCGCATCTCGTCGGCGGGTGTGAACCGATACTCCGTGTCCTCCACCTCGAACGCGGCGAATTCGGTCGAGCGCCGCACGCTCCCGCCCACGCCGAGGTTCCAGTCGCCGAGCGGACGGGCATACGCGAGACCCCCGGTCACCGCGAGGCCACTTCCCATCGAGGAGACGGCGTAATTGAGGAAGTCATTGCCGATCTGTCCCGCGGCCTCCTGTTGGTCCGCCGGAATGAGGTACTGGCCCGTGGGCAGGTTCAGGCCGAGGGTGACGAGGAGGTTCTCACCAATCGTCAGGTTACCGCGGAGTTGCGTATCCGTGAGCCCCGAGATGCGACTCGTGGTGACGCCGCCCACCGACACGCCGGAGGTCGCGAAGGAGGTCGAGAGGTCCATCCCGAAGCGCGGCGAGAAGGGCAAGAGGACGACGATCGGCATCGTCGTCTGCGAGATCATCCGCGTCGCGTCCCCTGAGGTGATCTGGTACGAGGTGACGGTCGGGGCACCGATGATCGCGCGGCCTGAGCCTTGGGCGAGGGTGGGAGTGGCCGAGACGGCGGTGACGAGGCCCGAGGCCAGGAGCGCGACCAGCGCGTGGGAGGAAGCGGCGCGGCGGCTCATGGGCGACGGATGATGATGGTGACGGTGCCGCTTCGTACCGGGGTGTCGGTGGCCGTCGTGCTCGTGGTCGCATCGCGCTGCGGCGCGGGCGCCGCCGCGGGCGCGCCGCCGCCCGTCGTCTGGACCGTGACGGCGGGCGGGTTCACCGCCGCCGTGGCGGCCTGCAGTGTCGAGGAGATGCCACCCCCGCCACCGGCGGCGATCGCGCTGGTGCTGCCGGTCACAGCCGCTTGCACGGTGGCCGCCTCTGGGCTCCCCTGGATGCTGGCCTCGATGGTGGTCGCGTTCACCTGAACGCCCGTCGCCGCCTGCGCCGCCACCGTCGTCGCCTGCGCCCGCACGGCGGCGAGCCCGAAGCTCGGGTCCATCGAGCGCGCATTGTCGAAGTACTTCGCCGCGTCTTCGAACCGTCCGTCGTCGGAGGCCTGAAGGCCCCGGCTGTAGGCGAGGAAGGCGTTGAGGTTCGACGTCGGGCGCCGCTCCACGAGCTGACGCTCGGCTGGTGTCAGCTGCACACCGAGGCGATCGAACAGCGCGAACGCCAGCTGCTTCTCCATCGCGAAGAGGGCGTCGAGCGTGTTGCTCACCGTTGTCCCCTCGCCCAGGCTCCCCGTCGCGACCGTCACGAGACGGGCGTCCAGTGTGAGCTGCGACGTCCCCTCCTGCAGGATGAGGCCGTTCACGACGGTGCCGGCGCGCATCAGTCGGCCGGCGCGCACGACGCTCCCCGAGTCCACGGCCCCCGAGGCGCCGAGCGCAATCTCGTCCGCGAGCGCCTGCATCCGGTCACGCTCCACAACGGTCAGCTTCCCCGAGCGGCTGAGGTCGGTGATCAGGAGCTCCGCGAGCCCCCGCTCGAGCGGCTTCAGCGTGGTGTCGGTCCCCCGGAAGGTGAGGGGCGGGACCGCGATGGTGAGCGGGGAGCCGGGCTCCGTCGCGAAGCGGCTCTCGTTGGCGACCGCGGCCTTCGCCCCGGCGACCGCCTCGGCTCGGGACAGGGAGACGAGGCGCGCCCGGATCTGGTCCTTTGTTTTCCGGCTTACGCCGAAGGTGAGGTAGGCCTCGTATGCGCGTCGTGCCGCGGAGAGGTCGTTCAGGGCCTCTGCGGTGAGGCCGGCGTAGAGCGCTGACAGCCCGTCCTTCCGGTCGAGCGTACGCGCCTGCTCGAGGACCGGGCCGGCGTCAGTGAAGCGCTGCGCCTTGTAGTAGGCGATGCCCAGGGCCCGCAGCGCGGGGACGCTCTGCGGACTCCGCTGGCGTGCCGCCTCGAGGCGGGCAATCGGGTCCCCGCGCTGGGCCGCCATCGGGACGGCTGCCAGGACGAGGAGCGCGATGGCGCGCCGCACGCGGCGGAGCGACGGGAGGAACAGATGGGGTCGGGCCATAAGCCAAGTATATGGTCTACGCGATCGCGACCGGCAAGCGAGTCAGCTCCGTCGGAACTGCGCGGCCAAGGTCGAGAGTTCCCGCCGCGCCGCCCCCGTCAGCATGCTGTCCAGGGCGTCGCGGAGGTGCACGACGGCCTCGGCGGTGGTCGTGGCCTCGGCCCCCTCGCTCGCCGCCACGGCTCGGAGGACTGCCGTCCGCACCGCCGGCGCGAGCGTCACCGCGGGCAGCCACGCGCGGATCGCCTCAGCCCGACGCGTCCGGGTGTCAGGGGTGAGCGCCTCTGGGCCGATCCCGGCGGAGAGCAGCCGGACGGCCATCACGCCCGCCATGAGCGCCTCCCGCCCCCCACCGTGCGGCGCCTCCGCGGCGGCCTGCAGCAGCGCTGGCGCCGGGAAGCGGGGGCGGGACAGCGCGAACGTGGGGACCGGAACCTTCATCCCGGGAAAGTGGTGCGCGTCGTGGCGCCGGGGGAAGAGGGCGATGGATGGCCCCGACGGGCGGGGCTATCTTCCGTCGATGCACGTCTATCGACGGCTCCTGCCGTTCCTCCGCCCCCATCGCGGGCGTCTGGCCGGCAACGTCGTGCTGAACATCGTCGCGGCCGCGCTCGACGGCATCGCGTTCACCCTGCTGATCCCCTTCCTCAACACCCTGTTCGGTCTGCCGGCGCAGATCGCCGGGGGGATGGGGTGGCTCACCCGGCTCCAGACGGGGCTCATCGGTCCGCTCCTCGACCCGGCCGACCCGATGGGGTCGCTGCGCAGCGTCATCCTCGTCCTCATCGGGATGGTCGCGCTCAAGAACCTCTTTCTGTGGGGCGGTGGGCAGTTCGGCGCCTCCCTCCAGGAATACATCACGCGCGATCTGCGGCACGCCGTCTTCACGCATCTGCAGCGGCTCCCCCTCCCCTGGTTCAGTCGGATGCGCACGGGGCAGGTCCTCGCCCGGGTGCTGACCGACACCGAGCAGACGAAGGCGGTCCTCGCCGAGGTGGCGACGCGCTCCGTGCAGAACGTGGCGGCGATCGTTGTGACCATCGTGATTCTCTTCCGGATGTCGCCGCGGTTGACCCTCGCCGCGCTCGTGATCGCGCCGGCGCTGATGGCGCTCCTGCAGCCGCTGCTGCGTCGGCTCCGCACCGGGCACCGGCGGCTGCGGCACGAGTACGGCGAGATGACGAGCGTGCTGCAGGAAGTGGTGAGCGGGATCCGTCTCGTGAAATCGTTCCGCGGCGAGCGCTACGAGGAGGGGCGCTTCCTCGGCGCCTCGGCCGGCTACTCGCGCGGGATGACACGGATGCAGCGCCTCGCGCTCCTCGCCGGCCCGCTGACCGAGGTCCTCGGCACGCTGATCGCGATGGGGGTCCTCTGGCTCGGCGCGCGGGAGGTGCTCGAGACGAGGACCATGGATGGTGGCATCCTCATCACCTTCATGGTGCTGGTGATGCGGCTCCTCCAGCCGATCAAGCAGCTCTCGCAGGCGCCGACGACGGCGCAGCAGTCGTTCGCCGCGGCGGAGCGCCTCTTCGAGATCCTCGACCATCCCACGGAGACGGCGACGGACCGCGGGCACCGTCCGGTCAGGTCGTTCGCCGACGTCATCGCCTTCGAGGAGGTCGGCTTCGCGTACGACGAGACGCCGGTCCTCGCCGACATCACCTTCACGGCGCGTCGCGGCGAGGTGATCGCCCTCGTCGGGGCGAGCGGGGCGGGGAAGAGCACCCTCGTCGACCTCCTCCCGCGATTCATTGAGCCGACCGCGGGCCGGGTGACCCTCGACGGCGTCGACACGCGGGAGATCCCGCTCGCGACGCTGCGGTCCCTCACTGGCATCGTGAGCCAGGACACGGTCCTGTTCCACGACACCGTACGCGCGAACATCGCGTACGGCGCCCCTGACCGGTACACCGCGGCACAGATCGAGGCCGCGGCGCGGGCGGCGAACGCGCACGACTTCATCCAGGCCCTCCCGCAGGGGTACGACACAATCCTCGGCGAGCGTGGCACGTTGCTCTCGGGCGGCCAGCGGCAACGTCTCGCCATCGCACGCGCCCTCCTCACCGATCCGCCGATCCTCATCCTCGACGAGGCGACCTCGGCCCTCGACACCGAGAGCGAGCGGCTCGTGCAGGAGGCGATCGACCGGCTCCTCGCGGGACGGACGGTCTTCGTGATCGCGCATCGACTCTCGACCGTCGTGCACGCCGCGCAGATCCTCGTGCTCGACCGCGGGCGGATCGTCGAGCGCGGCACGCACGTCGAACTGCTCGCGCGCGACGGCGTCTATGCGCGCCTCCATGCGATGCAACAGCCCGGGGCGGCGCGTGGCGGCTGACCGCGTCGTCCACCCGCCGACCACCGCGCAGCGCCTCGAGTACGTCGCCCTCCGGTCGGCGGCCTTCCTCCTCCGTCCCTTTGGGTGGCGCGCCGCCTCGGCGGTCGGCGCCGGCGTCGGGGCCTTCGTGTATCGCGTGCTCCGGCTCCGCGCCGACCGCGTGGAGCGGGCGATCCGCGCCTGCTTCCCCGAGTTTCCGGAGCCGCGCGTGCGGGCCGTGGCCGCGGCGAGCTACCGGAGCATCGGGCGCGTGATGTTCGAGAGCATCTATCTCTCCCGTGCGACGCCCGCCGAGGTGCTCGGTGCCTTCAGTGGGGTCGAGGGGCGCGACGTCCTCGAGGCCGCCTACGCGCAGGGGAAGGGGGTCATCCTCGCCGCCGGGCACATCGGGAACTGGGAACTGAGCGGCGCGTGGCTCGGCGCCTCCGGGCTCCCGGTCGACGGGATCACGATGCATATGGCGAACCCGCTCGCTGACCGCTTCTTCGCCCGCACGCGCGAGCGGCTCGGGATGCGCGTGATCTTCGACGACGAGGCGGTCCGCGCCGTCCCGCGGTCGCTACGCGAGAACCGCGCCATCGGCTTCGTCTCCGACCAGAGCGCGAAGGGGCTCGCGAGCACGATCGTCCCCTTCTTCGGGCGTCCCGCGCGCACCCCGCGCGGCGCCGCCGTCTTCGCGATGCGCGGCGACGTCCCCATCGTCTTCATCTCCGCCATCCGGCAACCCGATGGCCGCTATCTCGAGCGCTTCGAGGCCGTCCCGACCGTACGCACCGGGGACCGCGACGCCGATATCGATGCGACGGTGCTCCGCTACACGCAGGTGCTCGAGCAGCTCGTGCGTGCGCACCCTGAGCAGTACTTCTGGCAGCACCGCCGCTGGAAGGGCCAGCCGTCGGACACCCCGGCGCATCTCCGCGAACCGTGAGCGACGCCGTGATGGACACCGGCTATGACGTCGGGGGGCTGCGCGCGCGCGAGTTCCCCTGGGAGGCGGCGGGCGACGCGATCCACCTCGACCACGCGTCGATCGGGCCACTCCCGCAGTGCGCCCGCGATGCCGTCGCCGCCTACGACGCGCGGCGCGCGGAGCCGCATCGGCTCGGCGTCGACGATTTCTTCCCCGTGCTCGACCGGGCGCGGTCCCTCGCGGCGTCGTTGATCGGCGCGACGGCGGCGGAGGTCGCGCTGACGACGAACACGAGCTGGGGGGTGAACCTCGCGGCCTATGCGCTCCCGCTCGGCCCCGGCGACATCGTGCTCGGGAGCGAGGGGGAGTTCCCCGCCAATGTGTATCCGTGGATGGCGGCGGCGCGCGCGCGCGGTTTCACCTACGAGCGGCTCCCGCTCGTCGGGAGCGGTCCGGATGTCGCGGGGCTGCTCGCGCGCATCGAGGGGGATCCGCGGGTCCGCGCCGTCGCGCTCTCGTGGGTGTCGTTCTGGAGCGGGGCGCGGATCGACCTCGACGCGATCGGTGCCGCCTGCCGTGCCCGTGGCATCTGGTTCGCCGTCGATGCCATTCAGGGGCTCGGCCCCCTGGTGCTCGACCTGCGCACCACGCCGGTCGACATCGTCTCGTGCGGGGCGCAGAAGTGGCTCTGCTCACCGTGGGGGAGTGGGTTCGTCTACGTGCGACGCGCGCTCGTCGAGCAATTGGAGCCCCCGGCCGCCGGGTGGCTGGCGCAGGCGAGCTCGGGGGACTTCGGTCGCTTCCTCGACTACGACCCCGCCTGGCACGCCGACGCGCGGCGCTTCGAGGTCGGGACGATCCCGTACCAGGACGTCGTCGGGATGAACGCAGCCCTCGAGCTTCTGCACACCCTCGGACCGGCGGCGGTCGCGTCGCACGTGCGCGCGCTCACGCGTCGGCTGCTCGACTGGGCGGCCGACGCGCGCGATGTGCGCGTCCTCACGCCGATGGCGGACGCAGCGCGCGCCGGCATCGTGGCCCTCGTGACCCCCGACCTCGACGGTGATGCGGCGCGGCTCCGCGAGGCGCGCGTGACACATTCGGTGCGCGAGGGGGCGATCCGTCTCTCGCCGCACTTCCACAACACCGTCGCCGACGTCGACGCTGCCATCCGCGCGATCGGTCGGTAGCGCGCCGCGAGCGCGTCGCGAGCCCGCCGCAGGCGCAGGGATCGAAAGGCGGGAATCCCGGTCGACGCGCCCG
>DAISWY010000028.1:15666-22323 GCA_036826135.1 Gemmatimonadaceae bacterium
CGCGCCCGTTATCTTTCGACGGTGTCCGCCCCTGACGTCACCCCCGCCTCCTCCCTCGACGCGCTGATCGCGCGGCGTCGCACCTTCGCGATCATCTCGCACCCCGATGCGGGGAAGACCACCCTCACGGAAAAGCTGCTCCTGTACGGTGGCGCGATCCATCAGGCCGGCGCGGTGAAGGCGCGGAAGTCGCAGCGGCACGCGACCTCGGACTGGATGGCGCTCGAGCAGGAGCGCGGCATCTCCGTCACCTCGTCGGTGCTGCAGTTCGAGTACCTCGGCTATCAGGTCAACCTCCTCGACACCCCGGGCCACCAGGACTTCGGCGAGGACACCTACCGCACGCTCGTCGCGGCCGACAGCGCCGTGATGCTCCTCGACAACCGCAAGGGCGTCGAGGAACGGACGCGCCAGCTCTTCGACGTCTGCCGTCGTCGGCGGATGCCGATCTTTACCGTCGTGAACAAGTGCGACCGCGTCGGCGAGGACCCGCTCAAGCTCGTCAGCGACCTCGAGGCGGAACTCGGGATCACCGCGGTTGCGGCGCACTGGCCGATCCACCAGGACACGGCCGAGCAGGGGAGCGTCTTCGTCGGTGTGTACGACCGCCGGCGCACGCGGGCACACCTCTTCGAGCGCGGGACGCATCACGGGGCGCAGCGGGTGGAGACGCGCGTCGTCGACCTCGACGGCCCCGCCGACCCACGTCTCGTCGCGGCGCTGGGTGGAGATGAGACGGCGCAGGCCGCGGTCGACAAGCTCGCGCACGATGTGGAGCTCCTCGACCTCGCTGGCCACGAGTTCAGCCCCGAGGCGATCATCGCGGGGGAGCAGACGCCGGTCTACTTCGCCTCGGCGATCACGAACTTCGGGGTCGAGCCCTTCCTCGAGGACTTCCTGCCGCTCGCCCCGTCGCCGGTCGCGCGGGAGAGCAGCGCCGGGCCGGTCGCGCCGGGGCTCACCGCCTTCACCGGCTTCGTGTTCAAGGTGCAGGCCAACATGGATCCGCGGCACCGTGATCGGATCGCCTTCGTGCGCGTCTGCTCTGGTCGCTATGCCGCTGGCCTCGAGGTCTCGCATGTCCGCACGGGGAAGAGCTTCAAGCTCGCGCCGCCGCAGCAGTTCCTGGGCCGCGAGCGCGCGTTCGCCGAGGAGGCGCTGCCCGGCGATGTGGTCGGGGTGCACGACCGGGGCTCGCTGCGCATCGGCGACACCCTCGCAAGCGCCGAGGCGCCGCGCGACGCGGCGGGACGGCTCCTCGAGTACGTGGGGATCCCGCGCTTCGCCCCCGAGCACTTCGCGCGGATCCTCTCCAAGGATCCGCTCCGCCGGAAGGCGCTCGACAAGGGGCTCCGCGAGCTCACCGAGGAGGGGGCCGCGCAGGTCTTCTTCGCCGAGTCGGTGCTCGGTCCCGTGCCGATCGTCGGGGCCGTGGGGCTCCTGCAGTTCGACGTGATGCTGCATCGACTCGAGCACGAGTATGGCGCGCCCTGTACGCTGGAGCGGGTCCCCTTCCGGTATCCCCGCTGGGTGACGGGTCCCCACGCCGCGATCGAGCGGATGGGGGAGGCGCAGGACCTCTCGCTCCTCTACGACGCGAAGGAGCATCCGGTGCTCCTCTTCCGCGACGAGTGGCGGCTGCGCTGGGCCCTGGAGCGTGCCGAGACGCTCGGGCTCACGTTTCACGAGGCGGCGCCCTGATCTGACGCGAGCCCGGGCGTCTGCGGTCCCGCGTCGTCCGACGTGCCTGCAGTGCCCGTGGCCGCTGGGCCCCCCGGTGAGCCCGTGCGGCGGAACGCTTGTGGCCGCCGCCGCGTAGTTAACGAGTCGGTCTCGTCCCACGTACATACGGATGTGCGGTCCCCTCACGCGATGGCGTGTGGGCCCCCGCCCGTCGTGCTCGCCTTCCTTCGTCTTCTCCGAGTGCCTTCGTGACGCTTCGCCGTCTGTTCCTCTCGTTCGTCGCCCTCGCCGGGCTCACCGCCGCTCCCTCCGTGGTCGCCGCGCAGGGGGGCGCCGACGTCATCCGTGGCCGCGTGGTCGGCCCGGACGACCAGCCCCTCTCCGGCGCCATCGTCACCGCGACTTCGGTGAGCGGGAACGTGAGCCGCCGGGCACGCACCGGCCGCGACGGCCGCTACACCATCATCTTCCAGGGCGGCGACGGCGACTACTTCCTCCTTGTTCAGTCGATCGGCTACGCCCCGCGGCGCTTCCAGGTGAAGCGCGTCGCCGACGAGGAGATCCTCATCGCCGACGCCAAGCTTGCCTTCAACGCGCAGGCGCTCGACACGGTCCAGATCGCCGGCGAGCGGAACCGCGTGAACCGCAACGCCGGCCAGGACGACATCGGCGGCACCGAGCGCGGGGTCTCCGCCTCGAACCTCGCCGCCGACCAGCAGGGCGACCTCGCCGCGATGGCGGCGTCGATTCCCGGCGTCCAGTTCGTCCCCGGCGCGGATGGTGATCCGTCGGGCTTCTCGGTTCTCGGGCTGACCTCCGACCAGAACGCCACGACCCTCAACGGCCTCAACACGGGCGCCTCGAATCTCCCGCGCGATGCGGCGGTCTCGAGCTCCCTCGTCACCGCACCGTACGACGTCTCCCGCGGCGGCTTCAGCGGCGGGCAGTTCAACGTCCGTAGCCGCCCTGGGTCGAACTTTCTGGTCCGCTCCACGAGCCTGAACCTCGACCAGCCATCGCTGCAATGGACCGATCCGGCCGGTCGGTCGCTCAACCAGGAGTACGCAAACACGTCAGCGGGCGGGAGCATCAGCGGGCCAATCAGCTTCGACCAGGCCTTCTACAACTTCTCCTACCAGGTCGGACGGCGCTCCAACGACCTCCAGACGCTGTTGAACACCGACGCCGTCGGTCTGCAGGCGTCGGGCATCGCCGCCGATTCGGTGACCCGCCTCCTCGGCATCCTCGGGTCAGCGGGGATCCCCGCCACCGTGGGTGGGATCCCGAACGACCGGACCAGCGACCAGCTCCTCTTTTTCGGTGCGCTCGACTGGGCGCCCCCCTCGTCGCTCACCGGACAGGCGCTCAACATCTCGTTCAACGGCAGCATCAACCAGCAGACGCCCGCGAGCGCCCTCGGCTCGACGCTCCCCGCCGCGAGCGGGGAGCGCACGAACGGGAGCGGCGGTGTGCAGCTCCGTCACACGAACTTCTACGGGATCTTCCTCAGCGAGACGAATCTCGGGTTCAGCAGCTCGCGCAACGTCGCCTCCCCCTACCTGCTCCTGCCGGGCGGCACGGTACTCGTGAACTCCACCTTCGGGGACGGCGCGAACGGCGTGACGAACGTGAGCTTCGGGGGGAGTCCCTTCCTCAACACGACGCAGACCACCGCGAACCTCGCGTTCAATAACCAGCTCTCCTGGTTCAGCCTCAATAATCGGCATCGCCTGAAGTTCACCACCGAGCTCCGGCGCGATGCGTACAGCAGCGAGCAGACGGCGAACCAGTTCGGCACCTTCCGCTTCAACTCGCTGGCGGATCTCGAGAACGACGTCCCCGCCAGCTTCTCACGGCTCCTCCTTCCGCGCACGCGCGAGGCGAGTCAGTGGATTGGCGGCGCCTCGCTCGGCGACTCGTGGCGCGTGAAGCCCGACTTCCAGCTGCAGTACGGCGTCCGCGTCGATGGGAACCGCTTCGCGGATCGCCCCGGCTACAATGCGGCGGTGGCGTCGGCGTTCGGTGTCCGCAACGACGTCCTCCCGAACTTCGTCGGCGTGAGCCCGCGCCTCGGCTTCTCCTGGACCTACGGCGTCGCCCCGCAGATCCCCGGCTTCGAGGGCGCCGTGCGCGGCCCACGCGCCGTGGTGCGCGGCGGCATCGGCATCTTCCAGAACTCCCCGCAGACGCGGCTCACGGGGACGGCCCTCGACAACACGGGGCTCGCCACCGGCATCCAGAACCTCGTCTGCACCGGGGCAGCCACGCCGATCCCCGACTGGGCGACCTACGGTCTCGATCCCTCGCAGATTCCCGACGTCTGCGCCGACGGCTCCCTCGGCTCGGTCTTCTCGAACAGCCGCCCGAACGTCACCCTGTTCAGCCCCGACTACCGTCCGCAGCGGTCGCTCCGCTCGAACGTGCAGTGGACCGGCGCGGTGCTCGACGCCCGCTTCACCGCGACCGCCGAGCTCACCTATTCGCGGAACGAGTTCCAGCCGAGTTTCGTCGACCTGAACTTCAATCCCGTCACGCGCTTCGCCCTCGCGAGCGAGGGGGGACGGCCGATGTTCGTGAACGCCGCGAGCATCGTCCCGTTCACCGGCGCCATCGCCCCCGGCGACAACCGCATTTCGGCGCAGTTCAACCGCGTCACCCAGCAGGTCTCCGACCTGCTGGGTGAGAGTCGGCAGCTCTCCCTGCGCCTCTCGCCGACGCGGTTCAGCACCGGTCTCACCTGGTCCCTCGCCTACGTCCTCTCCGACAACCGCGACCAGGTCCGTGGCTTCCAGAACACCGCTGGCGATCCGCGGCTCGTGGAGTGGGCGGCGAGCGCGTTCAACTCGCGGCATCAGGTGAGCTTCAGTCTCGGCTACAACCTCTTCGACGCCGTGCGCATCAACTGGTTCGGGAGCTTCCGCGCCGGGAACCCGTACACGCCGCTCGTCTCGGGTGACGTGAACGGCGACGGCTACTCGAACGACCGCGCCTTCATCTTCGATCCGGCCACCGTCGCCGACCCCGCCGTCGCCACGGCGATGACCTCGCTCCTCGAGACGACCGATCGTGAGGCGCGGGCGTGCCTGCGCGCACAGCTCGGGGCAATCGCCGGGCGGAACAGCTGTCAGGGCCCCTGGATCCAGACGGCGAACCTCAGCCTCTCGCTCAACCCCGTGAAGTTCCGGCTCCCGCAGCGGGCGACGCTCTCGTTCAATGTGAGCAACCCGCTCGGCGCCGCGGATCTCCTCCTCCATGGCGAGGACGGCATCAAGGGGTGGGGCCAGGCGCGGATCCCCGATCCGACGCTCCTCTACGTGCGCGGCTTCGATCCGGCGACCCAGCGGTTCCGCTACGACGTGAACCAGCGCTTCGGGAACACCAGCCCGCAGCTCAGTGCGATCCGCGCGCCGGTGGTGCTCACGGTGCAGCTCCGCTTCGACCTCGGCCCCACCCGCGAGCGGCAGATCCTGCATCAGACGCTCGACCGCGGGCGGTCGCTCCCGGGCAACAAGGCCCCGGAGGCGGCGCTCAAGGCGCAGTACGGGACCGCCGGGCTGCCGAACCCGATGGCCACGATCCTGCGGCAGGCCGACACGCTGCGGCTCACCAGCCCGCAGGCCGACAGCCTCGCGACGATGAACCGGTGGTACCTCATCCGGCTCGACTCCATCTGGTCGCCGGTCGCGAAGAAGTTCGCGGCGCTCGGCGCCTCCTACGACCGCGAGGCGGTCTTCGCGGAGTACACCAAGGCCCGTCAGGGCTCGGTCGACCTCCTGCTCAAGCTCGAGCCGCGCCTGAACGCGCTGCTGACGCGCGAGCAGAAGCGGAAGCTCCCGCAGTTCATCGCCGTCTATCTCGACCAGCGGTACCTGCAGTCGGTGCGGAACGGAACGGCCGGCACGGGGTTTGGTCTCCCGGGCGGCTTCGACGTCGGCGCGATGGGCGGCGGTGGTGGGATGCGCATTGAGATCCGACGCTGATGGCGTTCGCCCGACCTGTACCGATTGTCCACTCCTTCCGACCGTTCCCGGTGCCGACCCCCGTCGTCACCTCCACTCGAGAGTCCGTCATGTCCCGTCATTCCCTCGGCGTCCTCGCGGCGCTCCTTCTCGCCGCCCTCCCCGTGGCGGCGCAGTCACGTCTCCCCGCGATCCGCACCCTCGGTCCGATCACGGCCCGGTCCGCGGAGCCGCTGGGCGCCGTCTCGACCGCCGTGCCCCTTCCGGACGGGCGCGTCCTCGTCAATGACGTCCTGCAGCGTCGCGTCGTGATGTTCGACTCCACGCTCACCCAGGTGAGTGTCGTCGCCGATACCACCAGCGCCACGGCGAACGCCTACGGCGCGCGGGGGGGCGGTCTCATCGGCTACCGCGGGGATTCGGCGCTCTTCATCGACCCCGCCTCCCTCTCGATGATCACCGTGAATCCGCGCGGCGAGCTCACCACCGTCCGCGCGGTCCCGCGGGCGAATGAGATCCAAGCGCTCTCCGGCGCGCAGGGGCGTCCCGGCTTCGACGCGCAGGGGCGGCTCATCTACCGGGCGACCCCGCGGCCGCGTGCGGCGCGCCGCGATGCGCGCCCCGTCGTCGGCAACTTCGTGATGCCGGAGCTCCCGGATTCCGCGCCAATCGTCCGGCTCGATATGGCGAACCGGGTGGGCGATCTGGCGAGTCGCGCCAGCGACACCGTCGCGGCGCTGAAGATCAACCGCCCCGATGTGAAGGTGACGCAGGGTGCCGACGGCCGCATCAGCGTGAACACGACCGTCCATCCGATGCCCTCGCTCGATGAGTGGGCGCTCCTCGCGGACGGCACCGTGGCCGTGATCCGTGGGCACGACTTCCACGTCGATCGCTACAAGCCCGATGGCACGGTGACCTCGTCGCCGAAGCTCCCCTTCGATTGGCAGCGCCTCGACGACGACGCGAAGGCCTTCATCATCGACAGCGCGCGCACCGCGATGGAGAAGCAGCG
>DAISWY010000029.1:0-22027 GCA_036826135.1 Gemmatimonadaceae bacterium
AGCGAGATGTAGCCGAGGGTGTCGACCCCGATCAGCCGAGCGATCTCCGACACGTCATGCTGGGCCGCGATGAGCTGTGCGCGGTCCGGGGTGTCGATGCCGTAGTAGCAGGGTCCCGTGATCGGGGGGGAGGACACCCGCATATGCACCTCACGCGCGCCCGCGGCGCGGATGAGGGACACGAGCCCCCGGGTGGTCGTCCCACGGACAATGGAATCATCCACCATCACGACGGACTTCCCCTCGAGGATCTCGCGTACGGCGTTGTACTTCACCTTCACCTTCTCATCGCGCCCCTGCTGCGTGGGCTGGATGAACGTGCGTCCAACATAGTGGTTGCGGATCAGCGCCAGTTCGAGCGGGAGACCGCTGGCCTCGGCGAACCCGAGGGCCGCAGAGTTCGACGAGTCGGGCACCGAGAAGACGAAGTCCGCACCGGGGGCCGGATGTTCCCGCGCCAGGCGGCGCCCTAACGCACGCCGTGCGCGGTCGACGGATCCGCCGAAGACGCGCGAATCCGGCCGGGCGAAGTAGACGTGCTCAAAGACGCAGCGGTGGAGGACCGGCGCCGGCGGCCGCTGGAGCGTGCGGGTGGTGCCATCGGGCTCGACCGCGACGATCTCGCCGGGCGCGACCTCGCGGACGGCCACCGCGCCGACGATATCGAGGGCACAGCTCTCGGAGGCGAAGACGGTCGCGCCGTTGAGGCGCCCCATCACGAGCGGACGCCACCCGTACGGGTCACGCGCGGCGAGGAGGGTCTCGCCGATCGCCACGAGGAGCGAGTAGGCCCCTTCGACCCCATCAAGTGCCTCGGCGAGCTGGGCCTCGGGCGCGGTCGCACGGGCCTTCGCCAGGCGGTGCACGATCACCTCCGAGTCCGCCGAGGAGCTGAAGATCGACCCCTCCGCCTCGAGGGCGTCCTTGAGCTCGGCCGCGTTGGTCAGGTTCCCATTGTGCGCGAGGGCGATGTGCCCACCGCGGAAGTGAACGAGCTTCGGCTGGGCGTTGTCGATCGTGCTGGACCCGGCCGTCGAGTACCGGGTGTGCCCGATCGCGACCGCGCCGGTGAGCGTCGACATCGTGTCAGCGGAGAACTTGTCGGAGACGAGCCCCATCGCTCGGATGGCGCGCACCTGCTCGCCGTCGACGGCGACGATGCCCGCCGACTCCTGGCCGCGATGCTGCAGGGAGTAGAGGCCGAGGTGCGTCAGCGCCGCAGCGCTGGGGTGGCCGGAGATACCGAAGATGCCGCACATCAGGCCGCGCCCTCCGTGACCACCGCCTCGGCCGCGGCGCGCGACATCGCCCGCGGGATCGCGCCGTGGTAGGCGTCCGCGAGGGTGGCGAGCGGCGTGGTCCAGCGGGCAGCGCCGACCTGTAGGGTGAGGCCATCGGTCGCCGGACGGACGACCCCGATGCGCTGCACCGGGACGCCGTATCGGCTGGCGATCGCGGCCACCGCTTCCGCGGCGGCCGTCGAGACGACGATGCGCCCCTGCGTCTCCCCGAACAGGAGGGCACGGGTCGAGAGCGCGGCCCAGGTCGAGAGGTCGACGTCGGCCCCGAGCGGGTTTGACTCATCCGCCATGCACGACTCCGCGAGCGCGACGGCGAGACCGCCCTCGGAGCAGTCGTGTGCCGAGCGCACGTGACCGGCGCGGATGGCCTCGAGGATCGCGCCGATGAGCGCTTTCTCGGCATCGAGATCGCAGGCCGGCGGGGACCCGGCGACGGTGCCGTGAATCCATGACAGATATTCCGAGCCGCCGAGTTCCTCGCGCGGTTCGCCGAGGAGGAGGATCGCGTCACCCGGGGTGGTGAAGGTCATCCGGGTCGCGTGCGCCGCGTCCTCGAGCACGCCGACCATCCCGATGGTCGGTGTGGGGTAGACCGCGCCCTGCGGGTTCTCGTTGTACAGCGAGACGTTCCCGCCGGTGACGGGGGTCTCGAGCGCCCGACAGGCATCACCCATCCCGTAGACGGCCTCGCGGAACTGGAAGAACACCTCCGGCTTCTTGGGGTTGCCGAAGTTGAGGCAGTTCGTGATCGCGCGGGGGGTTGCCCCGGTGCAGGCGACGTTGCGCGCCGCCTCGGCGACGGCGATCCGGCCACCGACGCGCGGGTCGAGGTAGACGTACCGCCCGTTGCAGTCGGTCTTCACCGCGATCGCCTTACGCGTGCCCCGAATGCGGATGACCGCGGCGTCGGCGTGCCCCGGGCCGGCGACGGTCGAGGTGCGGACCGTCGAGTCGTACTGCCGATGGATCCAGCGCTTGCTCGCGATGGTCGGGGCTTCGAGGAGGCGGGTCAGTGTCCAGCGGGGATCCGACTCCTCGGGGCGCTCGGGAATGGCCGAGACATCCCGCGTCCGACGCGCGATGGCCGCCTCGCTCTCGCGCGCCTCCGGGTGGTACTGCGGGCAGTCGGTCACCAAGCGTGTGCCCGGGAACTCCGCGACGACGCGGTCGCCCTCGGTCACGCGGTAGACCGGCTCCGCGATCACCTCGCCGATCACCTCGGCCACGAGGTCCCACTTCGCGAGGATCGCCTTCACCTCGGCTTCGCGCCCTCGGGTCGCGACGACGAGCATCCGCTCCTGCGACTCGCTCAGCAGGATCTCGTACGGCGTCATCCCGGTCTCGCGGACGGGGACCTTGGTGGTGTCGATCGTCACGCCGACGTCGCCACGCTCCGCCATCTCCGCGCTGCTGGAGGTGAGCCCCGCCGCGCCCATATCCTGGATGGCGACGATGTGGCCCGAGCGGATGAGCTCGAGCGAGGCCTCGAGCAGGAGCTTCTCCGTGAACGGGTCGCCAACCTGCACGCGCGGCCGCTTGGCCTCGTTCTCCTCCGACAGGTCCTCGGAGGCGAAGGAGGCGCCGTGGATCCCGTCACGGCCGGTCCGTGCCCCCACCGCGATGATCGGGTTGCCGACGCCCTCGGCCTTGGCCCGGATGAGCTCCTCCTCGCGGAGCAGCCCCACGCACATCGCATTCACGAGGGGATTCCCCTCGTACGCCGCGTCGAACATCACGTCGCCCGCGACGGTCGGGATGCCGACACAGTTGCCGTAATCGCCGATCCCCTTCACGACGCCCGCCACCAGATACCGCACCCGGGGTGTGTCGAGCGAGCCGAAGCGGAGCGAGTTGAGCATCGCGATCGGTCGGGCGCCCATCGTGAAGACATCACGCAGGATCCCGCCGACCCCCGTCGCGGCGCCCTGATACGGTTCCACCGCCGACGGGTGGTTGTGCGACTCGATCTTGAACGCGACGGCCAACCCGTCGCCGATGGCGATGACGCCGGCGTTCTCGCCAGGGCCCTGGAGCACCCACGGGGCCTGCGTCGGCAGTGTCTTGAGGACCGGGCGCGAGTGCTTGTAGGAGCAGTGCTCGCTCCACAGCGCGCTGATGATCCCGATCTCGGTGAGGGTCGGGGTGCGGCCGAGCATCGCGACGACGCGGTCGTACTCGTCGGGAGTGATCCCGTGCTCGGCGACGAGCGCGGGGGTGATAGCCGGGTCGCCGGGGCGGGGCGTGGCGTGGGTCGTCACTGGTCAGGCCTTCACGGAAGCGAGCAGGGATTCGAAGAGGACGAGGCCGTCGGTCGAGCCGAGGAGCGGCTCGAGCGCACGCTCGGGATGGGGCATCATGCCGACCACGGTGCCACCGGGGTTGCACACCCCGGCGATGTTCTTGAGCGACCCGTTCGGATTGGCGGCGTCGGTGGGCTCACCGGTGGCGTCGACGTAGCGGAAGACCACCTGACCCTCGCCCTCGAGTCGGGCGAGGGTCTCCGCGTCGGCCGTGTAGCGGCCGTCGCCGTGGGCGATCGGCATCGTGAGGCGCGCGCCAGCTGCCGCGGCGCGCGTGAAGACGGTCGCGGTGGTCTCGACGCGAAGCGTGACGGGCATCGAGCGGAACTGGAGGCTCACGTTCCGCAGGAGCGCGCCCGGCAGGAGTCCCGCCTCGCACGCGATCTGGAACCCGTTGCAGATGCCGATGACGGGCCCGCCGCGGCGGGCGTGCGCGACAACCTCCTGCATGATCGGCGAGAACCGGGCGATCGCGCCGGAGCGCAGATAGTCGCCGTAACTGAATCCCCCGGGGAGGATCACGACGTCGGCGCCCTGCAGGTCGTGGTCCTTGTGCCAGAGGAGGACGGCCGATTCGTGCAGCCGCTCGATGATCGCGAGGAGCGCGTCCTCATCGCAGTTGGAGCCCGGGAAGGAGACGACGCCGACCTTCATGCGGGGCGGATCCCGGCGATCTCGAAGTCCTCGGTCACCGGATTCGCGAGGAGCCGGCCGCACATATCACGGACCGCGCGCTCGGCGCCGGCGGCGTCCGCGGCCTCGAGGTCGAGCACGAGATGCCGCCCGACGTGTACGTCGTGGACGCCGGCGAAGCCGAGGGTACGGAGGGAATCGGCAACGGCCTTTCCCTGCGGATCGAGGAGCCCCTTCCGGGGCACGATGTGGACGTTGACGACGAAGCGGGTCACGAGCGGAAGTCCTCCGGGCCGTCGGCGGGCGCCGCGAGGCCATCGGGATCGAGGGGGTTGGGGAGGTCGAGCACGCCGCGGAGCACGGCCATCACGATGCCGATGATCACGTACGAGACGCCGACGGGGAAGAAGAACTCGCGCGGCATCACGAAGAGCGCAACGACCGACGACACGAGCAGCAGCAACCCGAGCGCGCCGTCGAGCGTCCGGACGCTGAACCGCGGCCACGCCCGGTACGGTACGTTGCTGATCATCAGGAAACTGAGCGTCGGCATCAGCCAGCGGAGGATCGTCTCCCAGGGCCAGCCGGCGAAGAACGTCTGATAGAGTGGGGTCTGGCTGAACCAGTAGTACGTCGCCAGCGTGCCCCCGGCCGCCGGGCTCGGGAGCCCGGTGAAGTACTTCGCCTTGGTCTCCGCGCCCGCCTGCTCGATGTTGAACCGCGCGAGACGCATCACCGCACACGCCGCAAAGAGGAAGACGAAGATCCAGTCCCACTTCGTCTTGTTCAGCTCGGCGAAGTAGATCATCAGGGCCGGCGCGAGCCCGAACGAGATCGCATCGACGAGCGAGTCAAGCTCCTCGCCGAACGCGCTGCCGGAGTTGGTCGCGCGGGCGATCCGGCCATCGAGCGCGTCGCAGAAGCCGCCGAGCACGATGCACCAGCCGGCCTGGTCGTGCTCGCCACGCGAGGCGGAGACGATCGCGTAGATGCCGAAGAAGAGGTTCCCGAGCGTGAGTCCGTTCGGGAGCATCACCATCGACGGACGGGGGAAGCGACGGCGGGCCATCACTGCGGTCCGGTGGGCAGCTCGGCCAGCACGGAGACGCCCGCCTGGGGTTTCTGCCCCAGCTGCGCGCGGATGGTGCTGCCGACCGGGACGAAGACGTCGACCCGTGACCCGAAGCGGATGAGCCCCATCCGCGCCCCCTGCTCGGCGGTATCCCCGACCTTGCTATACGTCACGATGCGCCGGGCAACGAGCCCCGCGATCTGGCGGAAGAGCACCTTGTGGGACCCCGTGCGGACGCCGACGGACATCTGCTCGTTCTCGAGCGACGCCTTGTCGGCGGCGGCGTTGATGAACTTCCCCTCGTTGTACTGCACGTGCTCGACGCGCCCGCTCACCGGGTAGCGGTTCACGTGGACGTTGAAGACGTTCATGAACACCGAGATGCGGATGGCACGCCCACCGAGGTACGACGGTTCGTCGACCTCGCGGATGTCGATGACGCGTCCGTCCGCCGGCGAGATCACGAGATTGGCGCCGCGGGGGCCTTCCCGCTCGGGATCGCGGAAGAAGTACACGACCCAGAGGCAGAGCAGGGTGAGGACGAACGCGAGCAGCCAGAGCGGCCAGGAGCGCCTCGCGAGCGCGGCGGTGTAGCCGGCGGCGGCGAGCGCGAGGGCGATGAGGATGAAGGGGATCCCTTCGCGGGCGACGGTCACGGGAGTCGGGTCAGGTCGAGGGGGGCGCCAGTGAGGCGCTCGAAGGCATCGAGGTAGCGTCGGCTCGTCGCCGAGACCACCTCGTCGGGGAGCGTCGGCGGTGGGGCGTTGCCGTCCCACCGCCGGGCGCGACGTTCGGTGTCCAGCCAGTCCCGGAGCGGCTGCTTGTCGAAGCTCGGTTGCGCGCGACCGGGCGCGTACTGGTCCGCGGGCCAGAAGCGCGAGCTGTCCGGCGTCATCACCTCGTCGATCAGCAGGATCGTCCCATCGGCGGCGCGCCCGAACTCGAACTTCGTGTCGGCGATCAGGATGCCGCGCTCGGCGGCGAGCTCGCGGCCACGGCCGTACACCAGGCGGGCGAGTCGCTCCAACGTCGCGGCGGCCTCGGCTCCCACGATGCCCGCCATCTGCGGGATCGTGATGTTCTCGTCGTGGCCGCTCTCCGCCTTGGTCGCGGGGCTGAAGACCGGCGGGTCGAACCGCTCGCTCTCTCGGAGGCCCGGCGGCAGCGCCTCACCGGCGAGGGTTCCGGTCGCCTGATACTCCTTCCACGCAGAGCCGGCGAGATACCCGCGCACGACGCATTCGACCGGGAACACCTCCGTCCGGCGGCAGAGCATCGTCCGCCCCGCCAGCACATCGCGGTGGGCGCCGAGGGTCGGCACCTTGGCCACGATCTCGTCAACGTCGCAGGAGAGCAGGTGGTGCGCGACCTCTCCCTCGAACTGCCGGAGCCACCACGCGGTGACCTGCGTCAGGACGGCGCCCTTGTATGGGACCAGCTCGCGCATCACGACGTCGAAGGCGCTCACCCGGTCGCTCGTAACGAGCAGCAGGCGATCCGCATCGACCACATACACGTCCCTTACCTTCCCGCGCCGCAACAAGGGGAGGGGAAGGGCGGTCTGCCCGACGAGAACCGGACTCATACGCGCACCTCGTCCGTGCCGGCGCTTACCTCGGCGCTGGCGGCGAGGAGCGGTCGCACGACCTCCGCGAGGAAATCGTCGACCTGCGCCGCGGCGCGGCCGATGAATCGGCTCGGCGCGAGCGCCGCCCCCATCGCCGTGGCGTCCACCGGAAAATCAGGGTCGCCGGCGAGGCGCTGCAGCAGGTCGTTCGGTCGCCCCTCGTCCTTCATCGCGCGGGCCGCGGCGATCGAGTGCCGACGGATGACCTCGTGCGCCTCCTGCCGGTCCCCGCCGGCCTGCACCGCCTGCACGAGGAGCGACTCCGTCGCCATGAACGGGAGCTCCTCGGCGATCCGTGCGCGGATGCGTGCCGGATGAACCTCGAGCCCGCGCACCACGGCCTCGAGCAGGATGAGCGTCGCGTCGGTCGCGAGGAACGCCTCGGGGAGCACCAGGCGGCGGATCGCGGAATCGTCAAGCGTCCGTTCGAAGTACTGCACGCCGTGCGTCTCGTTCGCGGTTCCCGCCACGGAGCGGATGAAGCGGGCGAGCGAGTTGATCCGCTCGCACTTCATCGGATTGCGCTTGTACGCCATCGCGCTCGACCCGATCTGGTCCTTCCCGAACGGCTCCTCGATCTCGCCGAACGCCTGCAGCATCCGGACGTCGCTCGCGAGCTTCGCGGCGCTGGCCGCGATCCCGTCCAGCACGTCGAGGACCTGGGCGTCGAGCTTGCGCGTGTAGGTCTGCCCGCTCACGGCGATCGAGGCGGGGACGCCCATCCGCTCGCACACCATCGCGTCGAGCCGTCGCACCAGCGCGTGGTCACCGCCGAAGAGCTCGAGGAAGCTGGCCTGTGTGCCGGTGGTCCCCTTCACGCCACGGAGGGGCAGCGTGGCGAGACGATGGTCGAGGTCGCGCAGGTCGAGGACGAGGTCCTGCATCCAGAGCGTCGCGCGCTTCCCGACGGTGGTGAGCTGCGCGGCTTGCAGGTGCGTGTAGCCGAGCGTGGGTTCGTCGCGCCACCGCTCGGCGAAGTCGGCGAGGGCGCGGAGCACGGCGACGAGTCGCGCCCGTAGCAGCGTCATCCCCTCCCGCATCTGGAGGAGATCGCCGTTGTCGGTGACGAAGCAGCTCGTCGCGCCGAGGTGGATGACGCCGCGGGCCGCGGGGGCGCGGTCCCCGAAGGCGTGCACGTGCGCCATCACATCGTGCTTGAACCGCGCCTCGTAGCTGGCGACGGCGTCGAAGTCGATGTCATCGAGGTGCGCCCGCATCTGGACGAGCGCCTCGTCGGGGATGGCCACGCCCAGCGACTGTTGCGACTCCGCGAGGGCGAGCCAGAGGCGGCGCCAGAGGCCGTGGCGGGTCTGCGGGCTCCAGAGCGAGAGCATCGCCGCGGAGGCGTAGCGTTCGGCGAGCGGTGAGCGGTACTGGGTGTGCGTCATGAGATGCGGAAATCGGTCGAGTAGACGGCGCCGCCGCGTTCGAGGAACATGCGGATCGGACCGCGGCCCCCCGCCGCCTGGAGTAGCGCGGCGACCTGTTGGGCGTCGGTCACGGGCGTGTTGTTGATCTGCACGATCACGTCACCGGCGCGGATCCCGAGGGCCTGCGCGACCCGATCGCTGACGCCGACGACGACGGCCCCCTGGGGGGACTTGATCCCGCGCTCGGCGCGGATCGCCGCCGTCAACGTGATGAGTTCCAGTTCGCGGAGGACGGCGACGCGCTCCGCCCCCACCTCCGGGAGGTCCTTCACCGGGACGGTGAAGCGTTCCTCGCGGGCGCCCCGTCGCACCTGCAGAGCGACGCGCTCCCCGACGCGGAGGTCGAGGAGCTCCGCCTCCCAATCGTAGGCGTTGCGGATGGCGCGGTCCCGGCTGCGGACGATCACATCGCCCGCGCGCAGGCCGGCCTCGGCGGCGGGGCTCCCCGTCACGACCCGGTCGATCGTCGCGCCGGTGGTCAGGCTGCCGCGGCTCGCGCCAGGTGCGGCCGGTGCGACCTTCACGCCGATCCACGGCCGACGGATCGCCCCGTGCGCGAGGAGGTCCTCCGTCACACGGCGCGCGCGGTCGATCGGGATCGCGAATCCGAGGCCGACGCTGCCCCCCGTCGGGCTGTAGATCGAGCTGTTCACGCCGATGACGTCGCCTGCCGCCGAGATCAGCGGTCCACCGGAATTGCCCGGGTTGATCGAGGCGTCGGTCTGGATCATATCGACGTAGACGCTCGGCCCGTCCCCGCGCCCGGTGAGGTTCCGTCCCACGCCGCTGACGACGCCGACGGTGACGGACGGCTCGCTGTTGCCGAGGAGGAACCCGAACGGGTTGCCGATGGCCACGACCCACTCGCCGAGGAGGAGGTCGCGTGAGCTGCCGAGCGGGACCGTGGGCAGGTCCCGCGCCTCGATCCGCAGGACGGCGATGTCATTGAGTTCGTCCGCCCCGACCAGGGTCGCGGGGTAGGTCGTGCCGTCGCGGAGCGCCACTTGGATCCGGCTCGCCCCCTGCACGACGTGGGCGTTCGTCACGATCACGCCGGTCCGGTCGATGATGAAGCCCGAGCCGATTCCTGCCTGCACCTGGCTTCCGGGCCTCGCACCGAAGAAGACGTCGAACGGCGTGGCGACCGTCCGTTCGACCCGTTCCGTCTGCACGGTGACGACGGCCGGGGCGACGCGGGCGACGGCCGTCGTGATGGCGGTGCGACGACTCGTGTCGATCGCGTGGCGGAGGGAATCGCCGCCGCGCGTCTCGGCGGTCCCCTGCGCCGCGGCGGGCACCGTCCAGCCGAGGACGGCGGCCAGCAGGATGCGGCGGGTCAGCACGCGGTTCATCGTGGCCGTCGGGGCTTGGCGCGGCGGCTCACGTCGACGAGGAACCGGTCAACGCCGCGGTCGGTCAGCGGGTGCTGGTGCAGGGCTCGCAGCCCTTCGGGCGAAAGGACGGCCGCATCGGCACCGGCGGCGGCGAGGTCGCCGAACCGCGTCGCGTTCGCCGGGGCGCCGGCCACGACGTCGCATTCGAGGAGCGAGCGGTCCAGCGCCTGCCGTAGGTCGCGGATTACCGCCTCCCCCGACTGGCCGACCGCTTCGAGGGCGTCGACGGAGACGACGACGTGCGCGGCGCCGGCCTTCGCGGCGAGGAGGCCCTGCGCCACGGAGTGGACAAAGGTGGCCGCGCAACGGATGCCGTCGGCCCGGAGGCGAGGCAGGGCAGGAATCGCATCTTCGATGAACGGCACGGCCACGATGATCTGTTCCGCGAGCCGGGCGAGCGCTTTCCCCTCACGGACGATCTGATCTGCCTGGAGGGACCCGACGCTCGTGAAGATCGGCAGCGACCAGACGGCCGCGACTTCACTCAGGATCTCGCGCGGGTCGGCGTGCGGCACGGTCGCGGCGAGGACCCCGGGCGTCGCGACGATCCCGTCGCACCAGCCCAGCGTGTGGGCCCACTCGATCTCATCGGGGAGGACGGAGGCGAGGTACAGGCGCATCAGGCGGCGTAGAGTTCAGGGGGGTAGGTGACGGCCTCGAGGCAGAGCCCCATCGGCGGTGCCGGGGGCGAGACCTCGTCGTTCGACTCGGCGGTGAGCAGTGCGGCGAACTCCTCGCGGGGCCGGCGCCCACGGCTGACGTCGAGCATCGTGCCCACGAGGAATCTGACCATGTGATGCAGGAACCGGTTCGCGGCGATCTCGAAGACGAGGTCGCCGGCCTCCGGGACCGTGGCGGGGCGCCAGCGTGCGAGGCTCACCTCGCAGCGATGGTCGTCGGTGTCGGGGGCGGTCCCACGGACGGCGAACGCACGGAAGACGTGCGCTCCGGCGAGACGCTCGGCACACCAGTCGAGGGCCTGCCGGTCCACCGGATCGTGCCACGGGGTCGCCCAGCGGCGACAGAACGGGGAGCCGGCGCCACCGGCGGTGCCGATCGCGTAGGTGTAGCGACGCGCGGTGGCGCTGAAGCGGGCGTGGAAAGCGGGGTGCATCTCGTGCACGTCGGCGACCCAGAGATCGGGGGGGAGCTGGCCGTTCACGGCGCGACGCAGTCGATCGGGTGACCAATGCGCTGCGAGGCGGACCCCGGCGGCCTGGCCGCGCGCGTGCACGCCCGCGTCGGTGCGGCCGGCGCCCGTCACCCGGAGTGGGGTGCCCACGAGGCGCTCAAGGGCCGATTCCAGCTCACCTTGCACGGTGCGGCGGTCGGGCTGGACCTGCCATCCGGCAAAGTCCGTTCCGTCGTACTGCAGGACCAGCTGGAAGGTCCGTTCCGCCATCCGGAGAAACCTAGCGGGACGCGTGGGGGGCCTTCAAGCGAAGCCTCGAGACCACCATAAAAAATTCCCGGACCGCCCAACCCCGCTGATGTCGTTCCGCTCCCTTCCTGGCCTCGCCCTCGCGCTCGGTGGCGCCGCCTCAGTAGCGGCGCATCACCCCGACGACGATACCCTGCACGCGGACCTGGTCCTCGCGCACGTAGATGGGGGCCATGGTCGCGTTCGCCGGTTGCAGTCGGATCCGTCCGTCGCGCTCCCGGTAGTACCGCTTCACCGTCGCCCCCGCGTCGTCGATCATCGCGATGACCATCTGGCCATTGTCGGCTGCCGGGCGGTCCTGCACGACGACGAAATCGCCATCGGCGATGTGGTCCTCGATCATCGACTGGCCGCGGACCTGCAGGACGTAGTGCGAGCCGCCGCGCCGCAGGAAGTCATCCGGTACGGCCAGCGTGTCGGTGCCGTCATACGCCTCGATCGGCGCACCGGCAGCGACCGCGCCCAAGATCGGCAGCTCGACCGAGCGTGGCGTCGCATCGCTCGGGAGGATCTCGATCGCCCGGCTCTCGTTGTAACTGCGCCGGATGTATCCCTTGCGCTCGAGGTTGCTCAGATGTTCGTGGACCGTGGCGAGCGAGTTATAGTTGAAGCGCTCGGCGATCTCCTCGAAGCTCGGCGCGTAGCCGTGGGCGGACGAGTACTCGGAGAGATAGATCAGGATCTCGCGCTGTTTCTTGGTCAGCGGCATCGGCCACCTGCGGCGGGAGTGGGGAAAGGGAGTCGGCCGACCGGCCGCCTCATCCAACAGACGCCCGAACAGTCACCGAAGTAACCCTATCCGAACAGTGACCGAAGCACAAGGCGAGTCGGGAGCAGGCGGGAGGGTGGGGTCGGCGGCTGCGCTGCCGGCCGACCCGCAGCTCGTCGTCGACGCGTTCCGCTACTTCGACAAGGTGATGCGGGCGCACCAGCTCTACCTGGCGAACAATCCGGCCTACGTGCGGTCGCTGGATGCGGCGCGGGCGGGGTTCCGCGTCCTTTTCGGGCAGGTGGATGCGGTGGAGCTGGCGGTCACGGAGACGGCGCTGCTCTGGCACGGGGTCGTGGTGCACGAGATGCCCCAGATCGCCGGCGACTCGCTCCCCTGGCTGCTGTACAAGGAGGGCGTCCGTGAGCTTGCGCTCTACCGCGGGTTCGAGGGAGCGGAGCTCATTGGGCTCCTTCGTTGCCTCGCGGCCGCCCGGCGGGCCACGGCGGAGCAGGATGACCTCCTCACCCTCATGTGGGAGCAGGATTTCGAATTCGTCCGCTACGAGTACATCGAGACTTTCGACCAGACGCCCCCTCTCGTTCCCGGTGAGGAACCCGGCATTTGGGGCATCCGGCCGGACGGCGCGCCGACGGTGGCGGATGCCCTGCGCGTCGTGCAGGAGGGGCGCGCACCCGCACACCACGCCCGTCGCCCGTCTACCATGATTCGGGTGGCCGAAGCGGAGGGCGGACCGTACGCGTTGCTCCCCGCGGAAATGGAGTACCTGCGCTCCGAGGCGACGCGTGAACAGGCCCTCGACCTCCGGCGTGCGGTCCTCGGTTCGCTCTTCGACATCTTCGAAGAGCAGACCGACCCCACGGTGCGCGCCGAGGCGGTGGAGGCGATCGAGTCCCTCTGCGTGCATTTCATCGATCGCGGCCACTTCAGCTCGGTTGCCTACGCGGTGCGAGAGGTCCTCTTGGTCCTCGACCGCGCCCCCGACCTCGCCGAGGGGGATCGTCGCACATTGGGCCAGCTGGCGGAGCGGATGAGCCGGCAGGAGACGCTCGCGCGGATGCTCACCGTGCTGGAGGACGCCGAGGTGCTCCCCTCGGAGGATGATCTCGTCGATCTCTTCGGGTACCTCAAGGTCGGCGCGATCGCGACGCTCCTCGACTTTACCGCGCGCACGCACAACAGCACCCTGCGGACGACCGTCGCGGGGGTCATCGAGCGGTTGGCCATCTCGCATACGGCCGACCTCGTGCGGCTCGTGGTTGATCCCCGTCCCTCCGTCGCCATCGAGGCGGCGCGGCTCGCGGGGCGGCTCGGCGTGACGGCGGCGGTCGCGCCACTCGCGGGCGTGGTGCAGTCGATGGCCGAGCAGGAGGTGCGGCTCGCCGCCTTGGCTGCGCTCACGACCATCGGGAGCGCGGATGCGATTGTCGCGTTGGAACCGCTGATCGCCGATCCGGTCCGCGAGCTGCGCGTGCCCGCGATCAAGACGCTCACCGCGCGCCGGGTCGTGTCGGTCCGGCCGCGGGTCGGCGCCCTCATCAAGGGGAAGGCGATCCGCGAGATGGACCGCTCGGAGCGGTTGGCCCTCTTTGAACTCTTCGGGAGCGTCTGCGGCGACGGTGGCGTGCCCGACCTGGAGGCGATGCTCACCACCTCGGGCGGCCTCTTCTCGCGCGGCGGTGATACCGAGCTCCGCGCGGCGGCGGCCATCGCGCTGGGGCAGGTGGGCACCCCGGCGGCGCGACGAGTGCTTGAGAGCCACGCCGCGGATAAGGACCCGGTGGTCAAGGCGGCGGTGGCGCGGAGCCTGCGCGCCCGCCCGGTTGACGCGGGGAGCGGCGCATGACGGGACCGAACCGGCCGCTCGACGGGGGGACGCTGGGGCGCGTCACCGGGAACATCGCGAAGGTGGGACTCGCCGAGAGCGACGTCCGGATGCTCGGTCGCCAGTTCCTCTTCTCGCTGTATGCGGCGATGCGCAACCTGCGCATCTATCCTGTCGACAATCCGACGGTGCAGAAGTCGATCGAGGACCTGTCGAAGACGGCGAACGAGCTCGTCTCGCGGGACGGCGAGGGCGAGTTCCGTGTGGCGGGCGAGTTCCTGTTCCTGAACGCCACGCGGATGAAGCTCGATATGGACAACTACGAGAGCTTCAGTTTCGTCATCGCGCGCTTTCGGGAGAGCGACGTCGAACGCCTCGGCTTCCGGCAACTCCCGGACCCGGCGGATTGGGCGGTGCTGCTCACCTGCCTGCTCGACCCGGTCGGGCCCTCGCCGCGCGCCCGCTACGATGCGCTCCGCGATGCCCTTGAGGTCAACGGGGTCGCCGCGTTTCGGCTGCGCCCATTCGAACAGGTTACCGAGGCGTTGGACGACGAGGCGGAGCAGCGCGCGCGCGCGCGTCGGGTCTACGAGCAGGCCGTAGTCGCGATCGTGGATGTGCAGTGGGCCGTTGGCCATGCGCACCCCGCGAACCTGAAACGCCTCAAGCGCGTGGTGCAGGGCCTAGTCGACCAGGTGCTGGTCTCCGAGGCGCCGCTCGTCGCGCTGACCTCGGTGCGCGGCTATGCCGCCGATGAGGTGACGCACGCGGTGGAGGTCGGCATCGTCGCCGTCGCGCTCGGTCGGCGCATTGGGCTCAACCGCCTGGCGTTGTATCAGCTCGGATTCTCCGCGCTCTTCCACGACATCGGCTTGTTGCGGCTTCCGGAGGGGTTGTACGACGACGCACAGGTGTCCGCACCGGAGCGCTGGCGGATGCTCCGACAGCATCCCTGGCTCGGGGTGCTCGCCCTGCTGCAGCTCCGCGACCAGGCCGACTTCGCGTATCGGACGATGCTGGTCGCGTATCAGCACCACATGCGGCGTGATCTCTCCGGGTACCCGAGAAGCCGGCGCATCGGTGAGCTCACGTACTCGGCGCGCATCGTCGCGGTCGCCGATGCGTACGTCGCACTGACCTCGCGCCGGCTCGCGACGGGGGAGAGCCTCGATCCGTCGGCGGCGCTCGCGCTGCTCCTTGCGAATCCGGCCCGGGCCCTGGACCCGGTCCTCCTCAAGGCCTTGGCGCTGCTCCTCGGGGTGTATCCGGTGGGCACCGCTCTCGTGCTCTCGTCCGGTGAGGTGGGCGTGGTGGTGCGCGCCAATCCGCTGCGCGAGCTCGGGGACCGGCCCATCGTCCGCATCGCCAGGGACGCCGAGGGCGCGCACCAGTTCCCCGGGCGCGAGGTGAATCTCGCTGAGGTTGATGAGGCGGGGGCGTTCAGGTACACGATTGTCGGCAGCTTCGACGCCGATCGACACGGCCTTCGCGCCGGGGACTACGTCCTATGAATCTGCCGTTGGTGCCGTCGTCCGCCGCCGGCGCGTCGCCGGTCCTTCCGCCGTGGGCGGAGGTCGGCGAGCGTCGCCTCGCGCACATCGGGCGCGTCACGGCCCTGCTCGATGCCTGGGCGCGTGCCCTGCGGCTCGACCCCGATGAGGCGCAGGCATGGCACGATGCGGGCCGCTGGCACGACGCGCTGCGAGACGCGAGCGAGGCGACCCTGCGGGCGTTGACGCCGGGTCTCGATCGTCCCCTCGCGGTGCTGCACGGCCCCGCCGCCGCGGCGCGGTTGCTCGCGGAGGGGGAGCGGCGCGACGATGTCCTTGAGGCGGTGCGCTGGCACACCGTGGGGCACGGGGATTGGGCCCGCACCGGTCGCGCGCTGTACATGGCGGACTTCCTCGAACCCGGTCGGAACTTCCTGCAGGCTGATCGCGCCTTCCTCGCACACCATCTGCCCCACGATTTCGATGGCGTGTTCCGTCAGGTGGTGCGGATGCGCCTCGAGTGGACGCTACGAGAGGGCAAGGCGCTCTTCCCCGAGGCGGTCGACCTCTGGAACGCGGTCCGATGAGCCGCTGGAAAGGCACAGGGCGGTGGATCCTCCTCGCGGTCGTGGTGGGGGCGCTCGGGTCGTGGGCGTGGTCGCGACGTGGCGGCGCCGGGGGGGGACCAGTGTCGGTGGCCGCGGATCGACCATCGGCCGAGCGCCTCGTCCCTCCGGGGACGCGGATCGTCGTCGCGGCACTCAACGGCACGACAACGCGCGGACTGGCGCGTCGGGCGACCCGGGCGCTCCGTGACGCGGGGTTCGACGTCGTCGCATCTGGGAACGCCGAGTCGCCCACCGACTCATCAATCGTCTACCGGCACGCGGGGGATACCCTGTGGGCGCAGTGGGCTGCGCGGGCGATTGGCGGGGCGCGCATCGTGACGCGCCCCGATACGTCACGCGACCTGCACCTCACCGTGGTCGTCGGCCGGGCGTGGCGTCCGCCGCTCGATCCGTTCGACCCGTAGCTGGCCACAGGCGGCGGCGATGTCGGTCCCGCGGCTCTTCCGGATCGCCACCTCGACCCCGTGTCCGCGGATGCGGCGGGCGAACCGCGCGATCTCCTGCGGCGGGGTCGGAGTGAACCCCATCGAACCGCCGGGGTGCAGGGGGATGAGGTTCACGAACGCCTGACACTCCCGCGCGAGCGTCGCGAGGGCATCGGCGTGCGACGGCTGATCGTTGACGCCTCCGAGCATCACATACTCGAAGGTCACACGTCGGTCGAAGGCCGCCGCCGCCGCGATGACGTCCGCCAGCGGGTACTTCGTGTTCACCGGCATCAGCTGCTGCCGGAGCGCATCGCTCGGCGCGTGAATCGAAAGGGCGAGCCGGAACTGCTCCCGGCGTTCCCCGAGCGCGATGATGCCTGGGAGCACCCCGACGGTGGACACCGTGATGTGGCGCGCCCCGATCCCGAAGCCCTTCGGATCATTGAGGATGGTCAGGACCTGCGAGACCGCCTTCCAGTTCATCAGCGGCTCACCCATCCCCATGAAGACGATGTTCGTCGCCCGGAGCGGGTCGGCCAGCAACGCGAGCTCGCGGACCTGTCCGGCGATCTCGTGGACGGTGAGGTTGCGTACGAATCCCATCGCCCCGGTGGCGCAGAAGGCGCATCGGAGCGCGCACCCGGCCTGCGACGAGATGCAGAACGTCAGACGCTCCCCATCCGGGATCGCGACCGTCTCGATCATCTGCCCGTCCGCGAGCTGGAAGAGGAATTTCTGCGTGCCGTCCCGCGACGCCTGCGAGGTCACGAGGGAGAGCCGGGGGAGGGTGAACGCCTCGGCGAGCCGGGAGCGGAGCCGCACCGGGAGGTCCGACATCTCGTCGAAGGTGGCCACCGGACGGGCCCAGAGGCGCGCCACGATCTGTCCCGCCCGGTATCCCGGCTCCCCCTCCGATGAGAGGAAAGCACGCAGTGCTGACTCGGCGTCCGCCGGGGCGAGATCCAGCAGATTGATCATCCTGCAGAGTACCGGGGCCGACGGAGCGGGTCAACGGCCCTCAGCTACCACCAAGTGACGGCGCCCGTTAGGTTTACGTCGCTGATGCGTGCCGTGCTCCCCCCTCGCTGGTGGCCCCCCGTCCTCTGGATGGGTCTCATCCTCGTGATGACCTCGTGGCCGAAGCTCGACCTCCGCGTCCTCGCGACGTCCGGCGACAAGGTCGCGCACTTCAGCGCCTACCTGGTGCTCAGCCTGCTCAGTGCGCGGGCGGCGTTCCCCTCGCGTCGCCCCTGGCGAACGGCGGTGGCCATCGTCGCGATGGTCGCGGTCCTCGCCCTGCTTGACGAATGGCATCAGGCATGGATCCCCGGGCGGTTTCCTGAGGTGCGCGATTGGATTGCGGATATCGGGGGAGCCATCGTCGGAATGCTCCTCGCCCCTCTCTTCTTCCAGCCGGCGCCTCGGCGCCCAAGGTCCGACTCGTGAGTACCAGCCCCTCCACCGCCCGCGCCACGACACTCCGTACGCACCTCGCCGGGGCCCTCCGTGCATCCGATGTCGGCGCCGAGGTCCGTCTTGGCGGCTGGGTCCACCGGACGCGGGACCTCGGTGGGCACGTCTTCCTGCACCTGCGGGATCGTGAAGGGGTTGTGCAGTGCTCCTTCAACGCGGACTGGGCACCGGCGGAGGTCGTCGCGGCCGCGGCGGCGGTCGGGGTCGAGACGGTTGTGCTCGTGGATGGGATCGTCACGGAGCGCCCGGTGGAGATGCGGAACCCCGAGATGGCGACGGGAGAGGTTGAGGTCCGCGCCACGGCGCTTCGGGTCGTCGGGCCGGCGGTGACCCCCGCCATCCCGGTCGCGCTCTCGAAGGAGGCGAAGCCGCCGGCGGAGGAGCTGCGCCTCCGGCATCGTGTGCTCGACCTGCGCCGCGAGGAGCTGCAGCAGGCGCTCGTGCTCCGGCACCGGCTGATGCAGGTCACGCGGCAGGTGCTGAGCGATGGCGGCTTCCTCGAGTTGGAGACGCCGATCCTCACGAAGCCGACGCCTGAGGGCGCCCGCGACTTCCTCGTGCCGAGCCGGATGCATCCCGGCGAGTTCTACGCGCTGCCGCAGTCCCCGCAGATCTACAAGCAGCTCTTCATGTGCTGTGGCTTCGACCGGTACTTCCAGATCGCGCGCTGCTTCCGCGACGAGGACCTCCGCGCGGACCGGCAGCTTGAATTCACGCAGATCGACATCGAGGCGTCCTTCATCTCGCAGGAGGACGTGATCGCCGTCGCCGAGCGTCTGGTGCGTGCCCTCTGGGCCGAAGGGGGCGTCGAGGTCACGACGCCGTTCGAGCGGATGACGTACGCGGATGCGATGGAGCGGTACGGCTGCGACCGCCCGGACCTCCGGTATGGGCTCGCGATTGAGGATCTCACCGCGATCTTCCGTTCGAGCGAATCCGGAATCATCCAGGGCGCGCTCGCCTCGGGCGGACGCGTGCGCGGCATCCGGGTCCCCGGTGCGGCCGGGTGGAGCCGGAAGCAGGTCGACGAGCTCGAGGCGATCGCGAAGGGCGCGGGCGTCGGGGGCTTGATCCGCTTGAAGTCGGCGTCAGGGGGGCTCGAGGGGCCGTTGGCGAAGTTCGTCGGGCCGGAGGCCGTCGCCGCGCTCGCCTTGTCCGACGGCGATATGCTGCTCGCGGTCGCGGCGGTCGATCGCGTCGCGAACCCCGCGCTCGATCGCGTGCGGCAGGAGTGCGCGGCGCGGCTCGGGCTGGCGGATCCGGCGGCACGGCGGTTCCTCTGGGTGGTCGACTTCCCGATGTTCGAGGCCGATCCGGAGACGGGGGCGCTCGCGGCGGTCCATCACCCGTTCACGTCGCCGAACGCCGACGACATGCGGGCGCGCCCCGATGCGCCGGCCACCTGGCGCGCGCTCGCCTACGATTGCGTGCTCAACGGCGTCGAGCTCGGGGGGGGGAGCATCCGCACCAGCGACCCGGCCGTCCAGGCGCGGATGTTTGAGCTGCTCGGGATCGGGGACGCGGCGGAGCAGGAGCGTCGCTTCGGCTTCCTCCTGGAGGGGCTGCGCGCGGGGGCGCCGCCGCACGGCGGCATCGCCTTCGGCTTCGACCGCATCGCGATGCTCCTCGCCGGCGCGACATCGCTCCGCGACGTCATCGCCTTCCCGAAGACGACCGCTGCGCGCGCCCTGTTCGAGGGGGCGCCCAGCCTCGTGCCGTCGCAGGATCTCGACGAGCTCCACATCCGACCGGTGGTCTCGGATGCCTGAGGCGTCAGGGACGGAGACGATCCAGCGGCTCTCGACGGAGGGGGCGGACCTTCTCACCCTTGCCGGGGCCGGGGACGTCAACCTCGCCGAACTCCAGAAGCTCTATCCGGTCCGTGTGACGCTCCGCGGCGAGGCGATGGCGATCGCGGGGGCGGCCGAGGCGGTGGATCGCGCCGTGGCGGTCGCGGGCCGGATGATTGATCAGGCACGGCAGCGGGTGCCGCTCGAACCGGATGACGTGCTCCGCTTCTCCCTCGAGGGCCCCGCACGCGAGGCGGGGAGCCCGGGGCGGATCGTGCTGCCCGGGGTGCGGAAGGTCATCCAGCCGAAGACGCAGGGGCAAGCGGAGTACCTCCAGCAGCTGATGGACCACGAGATCGTGATCGGGATCGGCCCGGCTGGGACGGGGAAGACCTATCTCGCGGTGGCGGCAGCGGTTGATGCCCTCACACGGAAGCGCGTCCGCCGCATCGTGCTGGCGCGGCCTGCGGTCGAGGCGGGCGAGTCACTGGGCTTCCTTCCGGGTGACATGCAGGCGAAGGTCGATCCGTACCTGCGTCCGCTGTACGATGCGCTGGACGACCTCATGCCGCCGGAGCGGGTCGCGCGGGCCCTCGAGACGCGGGTCATCGAGATCGCTCCGCTGGCGTACATGCGCGGACGAACCCTCGCCGACGCCTTCGTGATTCTCGATGAGGCGCAGAACGCGACGAGCGCGCAGATGAAGATGTTCCTCACGCGGCTCGGCGTGAACTCGCGGGCCGTCATCACGGGCGACAAGACCCAGGTCGACCTGCCGAAGCGCGAGGAGAGCGGGCTGCTGCAGGTCGAGCGGATCCTGCAGGGCATCGAGGGGATCGGCTTCCACTACTTCACCGAGGTGGATGTCGTCCGTCACCGGCTGGTCCGGGACATCGTGGCCGCGTACGCGCGGGAGTCCGAGGCATGAGCGCGTCGCGTGTGAGCGTGCAGGTCGAGGCGGTGCGGACCTCCGTGTCGCGGGCGCGCCTGTCGGCGGCGGTCGCTGCCGTCCTGCGGGCAGAGCGGGCCGGGCCGGCGCTCGTGTCGGTCACACTCGTCTCCCGTCGTCGGATCGCGGCGATGAACCGCCGACACCTCGGCCACGCGGGCCCGACCGACGTGATCTCCTTCGCCTTCAACGACCCGGCGGGCGCCGTCATCGGGGATGTGTACGTCTCCCCCGAGGTGGCTGCCGAGAACGCGAGGCGGTTCGGCCGGCCGGTGCGCGAGGAACTCGTCCGACTCGTAGTGCACGGCACCCTGCACGTCCTCGGGCACGATCACCCGGTCGATGCGGCGCGTGAGGGCTCGCCGATGTGGCGGCGCCAGGAGGCGCTCGTGCGGCGGGTGCTCGCGCGATGACGGTGCTCCTCCTCATCGTCGCGGCGTTCGCCTCCGCGGTGGCGGCCGCGAGCGCCTATGCCGACAGCGCGCTGCTCGCCGTCGAGGACGACGAACCTCCATCGAAAGTTGCGGACCTGATCGCACGGCGTGAGGCGCTTCATCGTGCGTTGGTCTTCGGCCGGATTGTGGCACAGCTCCTGGCTGGTGCCGCCGTCTCGATGGCACTCTGGACGAGCGGCTGGGTGCCGGCGCGCTATCTGGTTCCGCTCGTGGTGAGTCTGGGTGTCGTCGCGGTCATTCTCAGTGAAGTGGCGGCGCGCGAGGCCGGGGATGCAGCCGCACTGGATGGCGTGCGGCGGACCCGGACGCTCATCGAAGGGGTTGAGACCCTCTGCGCACCCGTCGTGGCCTTCGGGCGATGGGCCGACCGGCTCCTCGAGCAGTGGTTGCCCGCGACACGTTCGGCGGACGAGGCGCAGCGTGAGGACGCGGTCGAGCGCTTCCGCGATGTGGTCGCGGCTGGGGTCGAGGCCGAGGGCGGCGACGGGGTACTCGTGCACGGGGTCTTCTCGCTGGCGGAGACCAGGGTCGGGGAGATCATGGTCCCGCGTGTCGACATCGTCGGCATTGATGAGGACACCCCGTGGTCGGAGGTCGCGGATCGGATTCGCAGCGCGCGCCATTCGCGCCTCGTCGTGTTCCGCGAGACCATCGACGACGTGAGCGGAGTGCTCCACGCGAAGGATCTGCTCGGTGCGCTCGTCGCTGGCGAGGAGCCAACGGGGGGATGGCGGGCCGTGGTGCGGCCCGCGCTCTTCATCCCCGCGACGAACTCCGTCGAACGCCAGCTGAAGGACTTCCGCGCTTCCCGCCGGCACTTGGCGGTCGTGATCGATGAATTCGGCGGGACCGCGGGCATCGTCACGCTCGAGGATGCCCTGGAACTGATCGTCGGGGACATCCAGGACGAGGGCGATGCGGAGCGGCCGGACGTCGAGCGGGCCGATGGCGGCCGGCTCTGGGTCGCGGCGGGAGTCTCCCTTGACACACTCTCCGAGCTGCTCGACGCGGATCTTACCCGCGATGACGTGGCGACGGTGGGCGGGCTCGTGATGGCGCT
>DAISWY010000030.1:0-21655 GCA_036826135.1 Gemmatimonadaceae bacterium
GGCAAGGATGAGCTGGAGCCCACGAGTCCGTCGGCACCGACGCCATCGACCCCGACCACAGGAACCGGGACACCGACGACCACACCGACGACTACGCCGACGACTACGCCGACGACTACGCCGAGCGTCCCCGCGAACCCGCGTAGCACACCCACCACGACGCCGACCCCGACCTCGACGACCAAACCGTCGACGGGAAGAGTCCGTATTCCGTAGTTCGAACCGCCGGCGAACGTACAGCCGGCGCAGCACCCTTCAGGGGGACGCCGCGAGCGCCCGGTCGAGCTCCGCCGCCTTCGCGGCGGTGAACGGCCCCGTGGTGCGCCACCGCACACGCCCGGCACGATCCACAAGCAGTACCTGGATCTCCGCCTCCGAGGTGATGCCGAGCGCGGCCTTAAAGGGTCCCTTGTCGATATAGAGCGTCACGGTCCGCTCGCGTACCGCCCGGTCGGGGATCCCGCCGCGCATCCCACGGTTGATCATCCATCGCATCGGCGCCACCATCCGCTGGATGGTGGGGATCTCGTAGAAGTCCGAGCCCGGGTGTCGTACGAGCGCCTGTCGGAGCCACGGGCTCCAACTGTCGACGTCCTTCTGCTGCTGCATGAGGAAGGCGACGAAGACGACATTACGATCCCCGGCGAAGTCGGCCGGAAGCGTGAGCGACCGGCCCTCGAGGTTCTCCGACGTCACCGTCGGAAACCGGATCGAATCAGCGGGTCCGAGGAGGGTCACGGCGAGGACGAGGGTGGTCACCATCGAACGCCTCCATCAAGCGCGACGCGCGGCGCGCAGTAGCGCTTCCGCGGCCGGCAAGTCGAAACGCATCACGGCATCGCGTATCGCTGACGCAGGTGCAGCGCCAAGGTGGTCGAGCACGGCTCCATAGTGGTGCATCCACTCGCGTGCCTCGGGATTACTGGCAGCGAGCAAGCCGGCGAATTCCTCAAGTCGCACCGGCACATCCTCGACCGCCCTGGCCACGGGCGTACCTGATGGCGCAAGCGCCACGAACGTCTGCAGATCGGCGAGCAATGGCTCCAGCTTCAACCGAAGCTCCTCGACCATCGCCCCCACCTCCGCCCATCCACGCCCGCGCCGCACCTCACGCTCCACCACGGCCGCCGCGGCCTGAACCTCGGTGGCGCCGATACCGCCCGCGACTCCGGTGAGGCTGTGCGCCAGACGCTCCGCCGTCGTCAGGTCATCGGCGAGCAAGGTAGTGCGGATCCGGTGCACGACATCTGCCTGGCCACGCGCGAACTCCAGGAGCAACGACCGGTACAGCACCACGTTGCCCATCACGCGTTGCAGCCCTTCGGCAACGACCAACCCACGAATCGCCGGTACGTCAACCCGGACCGGGTCGATGGGGGTGAGTTCCGGCAGCGATCCCATCGAGCTCCCCTCCTCATCCCCGGGGACCCAGCGACGCACGACCTGCCAGAGGTCGGACGGCTCGAACGGCTTCGCCAGATAGTCGTTCATCCCGGCCGCGAGACAGCGCGCCACGTCCTCCTCGAGCGCACTGGCCGTCATCGCGATGATCGGAAGCTCTGTCGCGCTCTTGCGACGGCGCACTCGCTGTGTGACCTCAATCCCATTGAGCCCAGGCATCTGCAAGTCGAGCAGCACCAACTGGTAGGAGCCAGACTCGATGCGAGCAATCGCCGATGCACCGTCCTCCGCCTGCTCCGCCTCGATCCCCGTATTCCGCAGGAGCTCCACCGCGATCTCCCGATTGATCGCATTGTCGTCAACGACCAGCACGCGGGCACCGGAGCGGCCCGCGAGGCGCGTCAGGCGGTGGCTCCGCCGCGGCGCGGCCTCCGCGCCCGATGCCGCCACACCGTCCTCGGCCGATGCCTCCGCGAGCTGCACCGTGCACCAGAAAGTCGACCCGACCCCCGGCTCGCTCCGCACGCCGATTTCGCCCCCCATCTGCTCCACCAGCCACTTCGTGATCGCCAACCCCAGGCCCGAGCCTGACCGACGGCTCTCCACGTCCCCGAGTTGCTCGAATCGACGAAAGAGTCGCTCGATATTTTCGGGCGCGATGCCCTGACCCGTATCCTGCACCTCAATCCGAAGCCCGACCCCACCCGCCTCGCCGGACGTTCGCCGCACCCGTACTCCGACGCGCCCACGCTCCGTGAACTTGACGGCGTTCGAGATGAGATTGAGCAGAATCTGGGTGAGGCGCACAAGATCCCCTCGCACCCACCGTGGCACATCGGCCCCGACGTCGACGTCGTGCCGCAGCCGCTTCGCCTCCGCCTCCACAGCCAGTACGTCGCCGGCGTGGCGCGTGACCGCGAGGAGATCGAATGGCGCTGACACGATCACGGCCTTGCCCGCCTCCATCCGCGTCATGTCAAGGATGTTGGACACCAGCTCCGTCAGCATCACGCCGTTGCGCTGGATGCGTTCCATCCACTCGCGCTGTCGTGCGGTGAGCTCACTCTGCAGTGCGAGCTGCGTGAGCCCACGGATGGCGTTCATCGGCGTCCGAATCTCATGACTGACGGCCGACATCAGTTCTGTTCGGCGCTCCATCGCCTCTTCGGCGGCACGCCGATTCCGGTACAGCTCGGCATTCTCGGCGAGCAGGTGACTCGACGCCTCCCGCAACTCACTCGCCGAGATGTCGAAGGTCTCGGTCGCAAGGCGTAGCGACCGCATTACCCATTCACTCATGACGATCGTGACTGCTCCCGCAGTGAGTGCGCGCGAATAGATCAGAAACTCGCCCGGATGCGCCAGAAAGGCGAAGAGGCTCCCCACGAACAGCAGCGCTGCCATCACACGCGCCCATCGCCGTGGCAATACAAGATAGCCATACAGGGCGAGGGCACCGAGGAAAATCGAGGCCTGTGCCCCGTTGAGCAGGATGGCGGCGATGCCGGCGCCGATGACGCATCCCATCAGCATCACGACCTCACGCTGCCATGGCCGATCCAGGCGTCGATGCCGCCACGCGGTGGCGAGAAAGATGCCGCTGAGGACGAACGCCGGGATGCCCACCCGGTTCCGAATGTTGACCCCGAAATTCAGGTCGCTCGTCACCGTCAGGATTGCCATCGCGAGCAGGCCGATGCCGGCAGTGGCATTCGCAAACACCCAGCCGCGATACGGGAGCACCGCCAGCGTGCCGCGCTGCACGCTGAGCGTCTCGATCAGCTGGTTGACCCGACGACGGGCATCCGTCGCTGCGGGTGTACCCGCCGACTCCGCTTGCGCGCGTGCCGTGCCCTCACTCGGCGCCGCGGCCCTGGGGGACGCCTGGACCGCCTCGGAGACCCGCACCCCATCGGCGCCGACGTCCAGTGGCCGCACGGCGGACGCCCGGGAAAGCTCCGGTGGCATCGTGGGAATCGCGAACCTGACAGCCCATCCGTCACGATCCACGTGCTCGGCCGCGAAGGTCCCGCCCATCAATGTGACATACCGGCGGCTGAGCCCGAGCCCCCCGTCGCCTCGTGCGGTCGACTCGGTCATCCCATCGCCCATCGACGAGAATCCCGCTTGTCCCCGCCTCGTGGCCGTCGCCAGTCCCGAGTGGCGGATGGCAAAGGAGGCGCATGACGAGCCCGACGCGTCTCTCGACGTCGTGACCCGCAGTTCGAGGCGACCCCGCTCAGCGACCTGCTCCGCCTCGTCGGCCAGCCCGATCAGGATACGCCCGAGTCGCTCGGCGTCCCCGGTCAGCTCCGCCGGGACGTCTGGGGCGACGACGACCTCGAACGCCATCCCCTTCGCCGCACAGCGCGGTCCGATGGCCTGCTCGACTGGTGCCAGGATCTCCTGCAACCGGTACGGCTGCCGCTGGAGCGCGGTGGCCCCGCTCTCCAGACTGGAGAGATCCAACGCGTCGGCGATGAGCCGCGCGAGACGGAGCCCGGACCCCTGGATCTGTTCAATCCACTGCCGCTGCCGCACGGACAGCTCGGAATCCAGCGCGAGATGACTGAGGCCGAGGATCGCGTTTAGCGGGGTGTTCAGCTCGTGGCTGACGCTCCCGAGGAGCACCGCCCGTGTGCGAGACGCCTGCTCCGCCTCCTGCACAGCCTGCTGGTACGGCGTGATGTCCGCGTACGAACGGACGATATCCCCCGACGGCATCTGCCGGGTCACGACCTCGATCCAGCGACCTTGGAGGGACCGCCGCACGAAACGGGGGGGGTAGGAGGGATCCCAGAGCCTGTCCCCGAGCGCCTGCGCGTGGGCGGCCTCGGGAGACGAGGCCGCGATCAGCGGCCGTTCTCCGCGCGACTCGGCCAGCGCGATCATCTCCCGCACATGCACCGGCCGCCCATCCAGATATTGCGGTGGGACGTCCAGGAGCTCAGCCACCTTGGGGTTCCACCTCTTCACGACGCCATCGGCACCGATGACGGCGATGCCGTACTCCGCGGAGGCCAGCGTCTCCTCAAGCAGCGTCGAGGTGGAGCGGTAGCTGCGGGTCAAGCGGTCGAGCGAGAGCCGCGCCATCATCAGCAGGGCCAGGATGCTCCCACCGGCCGCGGGGATCAGCAGCAACGTCACATCGTCGGCCTGCCACGGGCCTCGCAGCAGCGCCGTGCTCGCGCAGAGCATGCCCAGCGTCCCGTAGGTCGCTGCTCGCATCGGCAGGAAGATGAAGAGCACCACCGCCGAGAGCATGACGAACGGCAACTGCGCCGGGCCGTTGAGCCAGAGGTTCAGGATCGTCGCGATGGCGGCGAGGACCGGGAGGAGCGGCGCCGTCCGCGATCCCCGCCTCCGCATGCGGATCGACCAGACCTCGACGAGGCACAGCACGATGAGGATCCAATCCGTGACGACCACGGGGTCCACCAGCCATGACCCGTGACGCCCCAAGTACCACTGAATGAGCGAGAGCGGGATGAGCATGAGCGCCGTCCCGCCGGCCACCCACGCACGCAGGGCGTGAAACTCGCGCCCCGCCGTCAGCACTGCGGCCGCCCGCAACCGTCAGTCCTCGAAGCGCGTGGCGATCGCCCGGAACGCGTCGCACTCCTGCTCGAACGCCTCCACGACCGCCGGATCAAACTGCGTCCCACGCCCCGCCCGGATGATCCGCTCGGTCTCCTCGGCCGTGAAGGCATCCTTGTAGGTGCGCCGGGAGCGCAGCGCATCGTACACGTCAGCCAGGGCCATCAGCCGCGCAGGCAAGGGGATCGACTCCCCGGCGAGCCCCTCCGGATAGCCGGCCCCATCCCAGCGCTCGTGGTGCGATTGCGCGATCTGTTTGGCGTACGCCAGGAACCCGACGGGCTCCCCAATCTCCCGCTCCGCGCGCTCCAAGGCCTCCCGGCCCAGCGTGGTGTGCGTTTTGAGGATCTCGTAGGCCTCCGGGGAGAGTTTGCCCGGGTGGCGCAGAATCTCATCGGAGATCCCGACCTTGCCGATGTCGTGCAGCGGCGCCGACTTGAAGAGGGCTTCGACGGACTCGGCGGTGAACGAGGAGCCGTAACGCGGGTGGGTCCGCAAGCGTTCGGCCAGCAACCGCACGTAGTGCTGCGTGCGCAAGATGTGGTTGCCCGTCTCGTTGTCGCGGGTCTCCACGAGGGAGGCTAACGCCCGGATGGCGACGTCCTGGCTCACCGTCAGTTCGTGGGTGCGCCGAGCCACCGCCCGCTCGAGGACGACGTTCTGGTCCCGAAGCGCGGCAGTGGCATCGCGGAGGGCGAGGTGGGTCTGAATCCGGGCCAGGACCACCGCAGCGGAGAACGGCTTGCTGATGTAGTCGACCGCGCCCACCTCCAGGCCGCGCTGCTCGTCCTCCGGGTCGGATCGCGACGTGAGAAAGATCACGGGGATCTCCGCCGTTACCGGATTGGCTTTGAGTCGCCGGCACACCTCGAAGCCGTCCATCCCCGCCATCAGGATGTCGAGGAGAATCAGGTCCGGGGCATCCGCGGCAAGCTCCAGCGCGCGGGCGCCAGCATTGGCGACCAGGGTGCGGTAGCGGGTCTTCAACACCCCGTGCAGCGCAACGACGTGGTCCGGCGTGTCGTCGACGATCAGGATGCGCGGTAGGGTGTCCGAGGACGTCATCGAACCGGTAATATGCGCCGGTCCCGCGCCGTGCGCGCGATGCGGCGGCATCGGCGCCGGGAACGACACAGGGCCCGTTCATCACGCGGATGCACGGGCCCTGCGAATTGCCCCTCCTGGGATCGAACCAGGACTCTCCTGATCCAGAGTCAGGCGTGTTGCCAGTTACACCAAGGGGCAGCGACCCAACGGGGATGCACCTCCGTGGGAATCCGAAGTCTAGACCGACCCTTCCCGTCGGGCAACCCTGTCGCAGCTAGCTTTTGCGGATGACCATCGACCTCGCCTACCCGCTGGGCCGCTTCGAGCGCCCCGCCACCACCACGGCCGCGGAGCGGACCGAGCGCATCGCCCGGATCCGCGACCTCCCGACCGAGCTCCGCGGCGCCGTCCACGGGCTCACCGACGCGCAGCTCGACACCCCGTACCGTCCCGGCGGCTGGACGGTCCGGCAGGTGGTCCACCACCTCGCCGATTCGCACACCAACGCACTCACGCGGCTCAAGCTGGCGCTGACCGAGGAGAACCCCACCATCCGCCCGTACCACGAGAAGGGGTTCGCGGAACTGGCGGACGCGCGGTTGCCGCTCGCGCCCTCGCTCCAGATGATCGACGGGGCGCACACACGGCTCGTCACCCTCTTCGAGGCGATGACGCCGGACGAGTTCGCGCGACCGTACGTGCATCCGGTGAACGGGCCGCAGATCCTCGACGGACTGCTCGCGATGTACGCCTGGCACGGTCGCCATCATACGGCGCACATCACCGGGCTGCGGACGCGGGAAGGCTGGTAGACGCGACCGGTCCCCAGACGCGCGAAACGCCGCGAACCCGGAGGTTCGCGGCGCCTGGGGATGCTGGACTCACTCGGACACTGCCACGCGCGCCGTCATTGGAACTCTCCGTCCTACCGACCGGCGGCGGGCTTCAGTTGTGTCGAACGGACCAGCGAACACTCGAAGAACTATATGGAGCTGAGGGGGATCGAACCCCTGACCTCTGCAGTGCGATTGCAGCGCTCTCCCAGCTGAGCTACAGCCCCGCAACGTGTCGGTCCACCGCGTAACCCCTCGTCCAGCCTTCAGATACCCGGACGAGCAGGAAAGGTTCCCGTCACGACAACGGCCCCGTCCGGTGGGTCTGGGCGGGGCCGCCGATGCATCAATCATAGCGGCCGCGGGAACCGGGCGCCACCCCCGCGGACTTTGCCGAGGATGAGCCAGGCGCGCCCCCACCCCCTCGAGTCCGACTTCGTCCGAGACCAGCTCGCTCTCCGGACGGTGACCCTGAACGAGGTCAGGACCCAGCCGGAGGGGGAGTACGTCCTCTACTGGATGCAGAGCACCCACCGGTTCGAGGAGAACTGGGCCCTGCGCCAAGCGGTTCTGCACGCCGATCGCCTCAACAAGCCGCTCCTCATCCACCAGGGGCTCGACCCGACCTACGAGCACGCGAGCGACCGGATCCACACGGTCATCCTGGAGAACGCCCGCGCGCTCCACGCCCGCGCCACGTCTCTCGGGCTCTCGTACCAGTTCGTGCTCCGGCGCCGCCGCGACGATGACCGCCGCGTGGTGGACCGCCTCGCCGCGCGCGCGGCACTCGTCGTCACCGACCGCTTCCCCACCGCGGGGATCGCGGAGCGTACCGCGCGCTTCGCCGAGCGGGCCCCCTGCCGCGTGGACGCGGTGGAGTCGCACGCCATCGTCCCATCCGGCGCCTTCGTCAAAGAGGAGTACGCGGCCCGGACGATCCGCCCGAAGATCGCGAAGCTCCTCGACCTCGCCCTCGAGCCGGTGGAGGACCGCCCGGCGGCGCGCCCCCTCCCCGACGCGGTCTGGCGGTCGCTCGACGTGGACCGGCTTGACCTCGAGCGCCTCGACGTCGCCGCGGAGGTCGCGCGCTGCGACATCGACCACACGGTGCCGCCGGTCCCCTTCGCGAGCGGTCTCAACGGCGCGCGCGCGCGGCTCCGCGCCTTCTGCGACGACGCGCTCGCGGACTACGCGGAACGCCGTAACGAGCCATCGGACACCGCGGGCTCCTCGCGCCTCTCCCCCTACCTGCACTTCGGGCAGATCTCGGCGGCGGAGGTGCTGCGCACCGTGCGGGCGGCGGGCCACGCCGAGTCGGCGGCGAAGTTCCAAGACGAGCTGGTGACGTGGCGCGAACTCGCCCTCAACTTCTGTCTCCGCAACCCGAACTTCGGGAAGCTCAAGGGGCTCCCCGACTGGGTGCATCGCACGATGGCGGCGCATACCGACGACCCGCGCGAGGCGGTCTACTCGCTCGACCAGCTCGAGCGCGCCGAGACGCACGACGAGCTCTGGAACGCGGCGCAGCGCGAGATGGTCCGCACGGGCCACATGCACAACGTGGTCCGGATGCTCTGGGGGAAGTCGGTGCTCCTCTGGACGGCCAAGTACAAGCACGCGCTCGAGCATCTCATCCACCTGAACAACAAGTGGGCGCTCGATGGCCGTGACCCGTCGAGCTATGGCGGTATCCAGTGGTGCTTCGGGAAGTTCGACCGCCCCTGGTTCGACAAGCCGGTCTTCGGCGTGATCCGTCCGATGAGCCTCGCGCGCGCGCGAGAGAAGTTCGACGCCGAGGCGTACATCCGGATGTTCTCGCGCTAGGTCGGGCACGACGGCGCGACGCGACACGCTAGGGCAATCGGCTCCGCCCCCAGAAGCCCTCGGGCGTCTGCAGCAGCGAATCGAGCCCGGTCCGTCGGATGGCGAGGTCGGCCTCACGCTGGGCGTCGTCCACCACCTGACGTTCGTCCACCGTCTGCAGCACCCGGTCCCGCATCAGGATGCGGCCGTCGACGATGGTCGTCGTGACGTCGTTGCCGTTCGCGAAGTACGCAAGGCGATACAGCGGCATCTGCGCGGGCATCATATGCGGTCGGGCGGCGTCGACGAGGATGATGTCGGCGCGCTTGCCGACCTCGAGCGAGCCGATCTCGTCCGCCATGCCGAGCGCGCGGGCGGCGTCGACGGTCACCATCTCGAGCGCCTTCCCCGCGGGGAGGACCTTCGTGTCCTGCCACGCGGCGCGGTGGTAGCGCATCGCCTGGAAGATGTGCCGGAACATGTCGTAGCTCCGGTCGGGCGCGACACCATCAGACCCGAGCATCACGGTCACGCCCGCATCGAGCAGCTCGACGAGCCGGAACCGCTCGCGCATCGCAGCGTTGGCGCTCGGGTTGTGCACGACCTTGGTCCCCGTGCGCGCGACGATGGCGATCTCCTCATCGGTCATCCCGGTGGCGTGCGAGAGGAGGACGTCGGGGCCGAGGATGTCGAAGACCTCGTCAGCGAACGCCACGCTGTACTTCGAGTGGCCGTCCTGCGTGAAGAGGAGGCCGTGCGTCTTCGAGAGCGCCCGGGTGGCACGCGCCTGCGCGACGAGCGAATCGAGCGCGGCCCCGCGGAGCGGCGTCTGCTCCGGGTGGTGCGTCGGGAACGCCATCGCGAGCTGCAGGCGACCGTCCCCCTTCCGATGCCAGGTGCGGATCAGCTCCTCCGACACCGCGAGCTGCCGATCGAAGCTCACATCCACCGGACGAGCCGAATCGCCGACCCACTCGACATACCGCTGCGGGAAGGGGGGACGCCGTGGGCCGACGGCCAGAATGAACCGGAGGCCCACCTGCTCCATCGCCCGCAGGTAGGCGTCGCCGTACGTCGCGTCGTCGGTGCGCATCACCATATCGCCCCCGCCGAGGAAGCTGAGGGACGTCGTCACCCCGAACCGCACGCGCTCCGCGCCGGTCAGGAACGCCTCGGCGCGCCAGAAGTCCACGGTCGACCCGCGCGCGTAGATCGCCTCCGTCGCCGGATAGAACGCGTCGGTATCCATCCCGAGCGACTTCACGAGCCCGTGGCCCGCGTGCCCGTGGCCATCAATGAGACCCGGCATCACGATCTGCCGCGCGGCCTCGAGGGTCTCGTCGGCGACGTAGCGCGCCTCAACCTCGGCGGTCGGACCGACCGCGACGATGCGAGCCCCGCGGACCGCCACCGCGCCGTCGTCGAGCACGCGCCGGCCAGAATCCATCGTGACGACGGTCCCACCGCGGATGAGGAGGTCCACGCGCTCACGCGCGTCGGGAGTGCCGCACCCGACCAGCAGGAGGATCGCGAGGCACGAGGGCGGGACGAGTAAACGGCGGCGGTGACGCATCGGTCGACTGGAGGAGGTGAGAGGAGTGGGGTCAGGGCGCGTCGCTGACGCCCGGCGGGAGGAAGAGCGGCCGCGCGAGCCCGCCCGTGTCATCGTAAAAGCGGATGGCGCCGTCGGGGGCGCTCGCCTTCGCGAGGAGGATGAGCTGCCCCGTGTGCGTCGAGAAGTGCTCCACCACGTGATAGATCGCCGCCATCACGTTCGTCTCGCGCCCCTGGATATGACGGGCCTCACCGAGCGCGGCGGGGTCGAGGCGGTCGAGCACGGCGACGGCATCGGCGCAGGCCCGTTCAAGATGCGCGAGCAGCCCCGCGCGGCTGTCGCCATCCCGCGCGGCGAACTCGGCGTCGCGGGCCCGGACGTCCGGCGCGCCGCCGACCCCGCTCACGATCCACTGCCGCACGTTGCCGGCGAGATGGAGGACGAGGTTGCCTGCGCTGTTCGACGACACGTTGGGCCGGTGCCAGAGGCGATTCTCGGGCATCGCGGTGAGCGCGAGGCGGATCTTCCCGGGGTACTCGAGCCCGAGGTAGTAGCGGGAGCGCGCGAGGAAGGTGACGGCGGGGTCGAAGGGCATACGCAGAATGTAGATTCCGCCGCGATGACACGCGCCCCGATCCTCCCCTCCGCCTCCGAGGTGCGCGCCGCCGCGACACGGCTCACCGGGCTCGTGCACGAGACGCCGCTCGTCGCATCCCCCGAGCTCTCGGTGCGCGCCGGCGGGGAGGTGCTGCTCAAGCTCGAATGCCTGCAGGATGGCGGCTCGTTCAAGCTGCGCGGCGCGCTGCACGCGATGCTCGCGCTCGACGACGCGGCGCGCGCACGTGGGGTGGTGGCCTCCTCCGCGGGGAACCACGGCATCGGAATCGCGATGGCGGCGGAGCGGCTCGGCGTCCCCTCGACGGTCCTCGTGCCAGCCAGCGCGCCGACGGTGAAGCGCGAGAAGATCGCCGCATGCGGCGCGACGGTGATCGCCACCGCGCCGACCTATGACGCCGCCGAGTCGGCCGCGCGGGCGTTCGCCCAAGAGACCGGCGCGACCTTCGTGAGCCCGTGCACCGGGCGCACGCTACTCGCCGGCGCGGGGACCGTCGCGCTCGAGGTGATGACCGCGCGCCCCGACGTGGCGACGCTGCTCGTTTGCGTCGGCGGGGGCGGGCTCGCCGGTGGGGTGGGCGGTTACCTGCGGGACGCGGTGCCCGATGTGTCGATCATCGGGGCGCAGAGTGTGCGCACGAATGCGATGGCGCGTGCCCTCGCATCAGGTCGCGCGACGGATATCCCAGACCTGCCCACGCTGGCCGATGGGCTCGCCGGGCTCGTGGACGACGAGATGCTCGCGCAGGGGCAGGCGGCGCTCGATGCAATCGTGACCGTCGAGGAGGAGGAGATCGCGGAGGCGATCCGGTGGCTGCACGCGGCGCACGGGTTGCGCGTGGAAGGGGCGGGGGCGGTCGGCGTGTCGGCGCTGCGGAGCGGGCGGGGGCGACCGACAGCGTTCCCCGTCGCGGTCATCGTCAGCGGGGCCAACATCGACGCGGCGATTTGGGAGACGATCGTGGGCTGAGGGCCCGCGCCTTCCTCCGTTCCCTACCGCGGCCACCCCTGCTGCGGGATCCCCGGTGTGATCCGGAGCGCGTTCCGGAAGTACACCTTCTGCAGCACCGCGTCGGGGAGATCGATCCCGTAGAGCTTCCAGGTGGCGTGGTAGTCGCGGTAGTAGTCGAAGTAATCGTCGCGCGTCTCGAAGACGCGCCAGTAGTACGGAAACTCCGCCGGCTGGAACGAATCCTTTCCGAAGAGGATGCGGTCCTGATACCGCACGAAGAAGTCGTGCGCGGCGCGCGGCTGACGTCCGATGTCATAGAGCACCGCCCCGACCTCGACGAGGATATTCGGCATCTCGTCCATCATCTTGGCGAGCCGCGGGAGATCGTTCGCGTGCCACCCCATGTGCGCGACGACGAACGTCGTCCCGCGGTTCCGGCGGAGCATCGCGTCACGCTCGGTCATCAGCTGCTCGAAGCTCGGGAACTGCTCCGCCGGATATCGACGCGACGGGAAGAGCGCGAGTTCGAGCCATCGCTCGTTGGTGTTGTCGATCGGCCGCCAGAACTCCTGCGGGTCCGCCGTATGGATGAAGACCGGGAAGCGGAGCCGCGCCGCCGCCTGCCAGACGGGGTCGAGCGCGGGGTCGTCGATGCGGAGCCTCGTGCCGTCCGCCTTCCGCGAGGTGAGGCCGAGCCCCTTGCCGATCTCCCCGATCCCGACGGCGCCCGCCGCGGCGGCGGCCTCGAGCGCGGCGATCTCGCGCTCGGCCCACCCGGCGGTACCGACGCCGGTGAAGTCGATCCCGGTGAGGAAGCGGATCCGGTCGCGCATCCGCGGGTGCGCCTGCGCGGTCGCGAGCTGCCGACGGAGCTCGTCGCCCCGGACGTTGTTCGCCGCGACGATCACGCGGACCCCGATGCGGTCGAGGTCATCGGCGAGCTGCGTGAGCCCCTCCGCGGACCCGAGCTGCGTGGTCGGGTGCCCGTGGTAGTCGATGGCCGGGAACTTGGCCTTCGGCACGAGGTGCTCCGCCGTCACGAGCGTCGAGCGCGGCCGATAGTCGAGAATCGAGGGCGGCGGGAGCGTCGGCGCCTGACAGTTGCCGGGGCGGACCTCCGTCATCCCCGGCGGGCATTCCTGCCCGGGCTCGATGCGGACCCCCCCCGACATCCCGGGCTGGGCGCCGGCGAGCACCGGGAGAAGCAACGCGACACGCAGGAATCGGAGCGGCATAGCAATGTGAGCAGAAGAGTGGAGCGGGACTGGCGGCACCCCCGAAGTCTGACCTGATCGGGCGTCAGAGGCGAGGCCGTGCGAGACCCTCGTGCTTCCATGGTCGACGCCCACTAGCTTACCGACGGGCCATCGGCCACCGATGGCCACGCGTCGCGATCCCGTCGACCCGTGCGTCCCGACGCCGCCCCCGACCACCTCCGCGCACCGGGTGCCGGGGGAGTCTCGCACTGGAGCAGAGGCCATGTCGGTATCCCTCCTCGAGGTGATTGACAACTCCCTGGGCGTGCTCGCCCTGCTGGTCGGGATCCTCTTCATCCGCCACCGGAACGACGACGAGTCACAGGGATTCCGCTGGCTCGGGGCCGGCTTCCTCCTTTTTTTCATGAACCACAGTGTGACCGGTGCCATCGCGGCGGCCTTCCCGAGGACGCTGGGGTGGAACCTCTTCGCCCTCGTGACGGCGAGCGTGACGCTGGCCTGTTTGTTCATCGGCTTGCGTGCGCACTCGGCGCCCCGGGCCCTCGCGACCACGGCATCAACGACGCCGACCTCCAGCGCCACGCAACTCCTCGGTGTCACCGCGCTGGTAATGCTGACCCTCGTGTTCGTGCGAGGGGGACGAGCCGGATACACGCCGCTGCTGCACGCCGTCCCGGCCGCCATCGCCGGCTACGGCGCCGTGCTCCAGGCTCGACTGTTCCGGGCGGAGCCGTTCATGGGGCACGAGCTGACGGCAGCGTCCCTGGCGAGCCACCCCGTCGCGTGGTCCCTGCTCGCGCTGACCGGCATCAGCGGCACGATGATGCAGCAGATCCTTTCGATCCCGTTCGTGTTGGCTGGCGTCGCCACCTTCTCCGCCAGTCGGCTCCGCATCCAGGCGCGGATGCGGAAGTCCCGGCTCGACCGGAGTACGGGGTTCCTCACCCCCGAGGGGTTCGCCGAGGTCGCCGAGCATCGCCTGACGGCCACCCTGGGAGACGGCACCTGGTGCATCGCGTCGGTTCGACTCGAGGAGTGGGAGCGGAGCTTCCGTGCCTTGCAACCCGGAAACCAGCAGCTCGCCCTCACCACGCTGGCGCAGCGGATGGCCGATCCGGTCGGACGGGAACGTCACATCGCTCGCACGGGCAGCGCGGACTTCCTGCTCCTGCTGCGCGACGCCCGCCTCGCGGAGGATACCGACGGACCCGATGACCTCCAGGAACTGCTCCACCGTCTGTCACCGCCGATCATCACGGGCCAGTACGCGCTGCAGACGAAGCCGAGCGTCGGGTATGCCCGGTTCCCCAAGGACGGCGCCGACCTTGCCACGTTGCGCTCCGCCGCGGAGTTGGCGAGGAACGTCGCCGGCGACCTCGACGCGCGACGCCCAGCCCGCTACCAGCCGCACATGCGCGAGATTGCCGAGGAGCGACTCCGCATCGGGCGGCAGATCATGCTCGGCCTGAGCTCGGAGGCATTCGACCTCCACTACCAGCCGATCGTCCCCAGCGCGCCGGGCCCCATCACCTCGGCAGAGGCGTTGCTGCGCTGGCACTCTCCCTCACGCGGCCTCGTCCCCGCGGCCGAATTCGTGGCATCGGCCGAAGCCGCCGGCCTGATGACCCAGCTCACGACGTTCGTCGTGGAACGCGTCCGGCGGGACGTCACGGTCTTTCGTCGCCAGATCCATCCAGACTTCCGGGTGAGCATCAACATCCCGCTGTCCGTGCTCACCGAGGTGGCCAACGGGATCGCTCCGGCCGACGCCCTCTTCTCTGAGCGGGAGAGCCCGTCGACCGCGATCGACCTCGAAATCACCGAATCCGCCTCGATGGGCTTCGACCCCGCGATCCGCACCCTCCTCGAGGGATACCGGAGGCGAGGGATGCGGATCGCGCTCGACGACTTCGGGATGGGGTTCTCCTCCTGTGGGCAGCTCGACCACCTGCCGATTGACGCCCTGAAGGTCGATGGCGCCTTCGTCGCCGACATCGACCGGAGCCCCCGCCGGCAGGGCATCCTTCGCGCCATCCTCGCCCTCGGCCGCGAGCTGCAGCTTCAGGTGATTATCGAAGGGGTCGAGACGCGAATCCAGCGAGAGGTCGTGACCGCGCTCGGCGCGACGCACCTCCAGGGCAACCTGACGGGACCACCCGTCCCCGCACAAGTTCTGCTCGAACGTCTGTCGCGAACGGCCTGACGGCCGCGCAACCGCGCATGGCGCGAACCCGTACCCGTCGGCCGACCTTACCTTTCCTGCACGATGTCGCTCTCCCTCCGCTTCCTCGGGACCTCCGCCTCGCGCCCCACGGTCGAGCGCGGGATGTCGTCGATCGCGCTCACCCGCGACGGCGAGACGATGCTCTTCGACTGCGGCGAGGGGACGCAGCGTCAGATGATGCGCTGGGGCGTGGGTTTCACCCTCGGCGACATCTTCTTCACCCACTTCCACACCGACCACTTCCTCGGCGCGCTCGGGCTTCTCAAGACCTTCGCGCTCCAGGCGCGCGAGGAGCCGCTCCGGCTCTGGGGCCCGCGCGGCGCGCAGGCGCTCTTCAAGCGCGCGGAGGGGCTCGGTAACGAGCGGCTCACCTACCCGCTCACGGTGACCGACGTCGAACCGGGGACGCCGATCCTCCGCTCAGGCTACATCATCAAGCCGTTCACCGTCGAGCACCGCCAGGGCGCCGCCGTCGGGTACGCGCTCGTGGAGCAGGACCGCCTTGGCCGCTTCGATCCCGACCTCGCGCGCGAGCTCGGGATCCCCGAAGGCCCGCTCTGGGGACGCATCCACAAAGGCGAGGCGGTGACGCTCCCTGATGGTCGCGTCATCTCACCCGACACGCTCGTCGGCCCGACGCGCCCCGGGCGCACGGTCGTGATCACCGGCGACACGCGCCCCTGCGCGGCGACGATCCAGGCGGCCGAGGGCGCGGACCTCCTCGTGCACGAGGCGACCTTCGGCGACGAGGAGCAGCAACGGGCGCGCGAGACGATGCATTCGACCGCGCGCGAGGCGGGGACGGTGGCGCAGATGGCCGGGGCGAAGCGCCTCGCCCTCACGCACTTCTCCGCACGGTATTCCCGCGACCCGAGCGACCTTGGTCGCGAGGCGCGCGAAGCATACACCGGGGAGCTGATCCTCGCGAAGGACGGGTTGGAGATCGACGTGCCGTTCCGGGACGCGGATCCGACCGCATAACCCCGTGTCCTCCGCCTCGACGCCCGCCGCGGGCAGCCCGCTCAGTGCCGTGACCTTCGGGATGGTCTCGGCGATCAACACGCTTGGCTTCGGCTTCGCGATTATGGCGCTGATGTTCAACGGCCCCACCGCGTCGGGGTACGGGATGGGGGTCGGTGTCTGGGTCCTCAGCAACGTCATCCTCGCGCTCTACACGGCGTGGCGCGACCAGCTGCCGGGCGCGGTCGGCATCGTGCAGGAGGCGGGGATTCCCCTGATCGCCGGGGCGATGACCGCTGCGGCCGCGTCGATGACCACCGCACCCGACGTGCGCGTGGCGACGGTCCTCGCCATCCTCGGCACATCCACGCTTCTCACCGGCATCCTGCTTATGATCGTCGGCCAGCTGCGTCTGGGTGGCCTCGTCCGGTTCGTGCCGTACCCGGTGATCGCCGCTTTCCTCGCGGGCGCGGGATTCCTCCTGCTCCGTGCCGGCCTCTCGCGTGTCCTCGGCGCCGACACGCCGCTGGAGATGCTGCGGGCCTTCGGGGAACCGAGGATCCTCGCCCGCGCGCTCCCCGGCATCGCGTTCGCCATCACGCTCTCACTCGGCACGCGCCGAATCGCGCATCCGCTGGTCGTGCCAGGGGCGATCTTCCTCGCGGCCGGCGTCTTCTACGCCGTCACCGCCGGCGCCGGCCTGAGCGATGCGGAGATCCGAGCCCTCGGTTGGCTGCCAGCGGCCGCGCCCGCCGGCCGGGCGGTCGCGTTCCCCACCCCGGCGATGCTCCCGCTCGTCGACTGGAGCGTCGTCAGCACCGCGCTGCCGCTGATGGCCTCCGCCGCCGTCCTCACACTCATCGGCCTCCTGCTCAACACGAGTGGGCTCGAGCTCGCGCTCGGCGTGGAGCTCGACCCGAATCGCGCGCTCCGCTCCACCGGGCTCGCGAACCTGCTCACCGGCGCGATCGGCGGAATGAGTGGGCACGTCGCCGTGTCGGGCACCCTGCTCGCCGACCGAATGGGGGTGCGGGGACGCGCCGCCGGGCTGGCACGCGCCGCCGCGCTCATCGCCTTCCTCGCCGTCGCCGGCACCCTCGTCTCGGCGATGCCGGTGTTCGTCACGGGCGGCCTCGTCACGTATCTCGGCGTCGAACTGTTCTATGCGTGGGCCGTCGTCTCCCGGCGGAAGCTCCCCCTCGGCGAATGGGCGATCATCCCGCTCATCCTGTTCGTGATCGTGATGGTCGGCTTCCTCGCCGGGATCGGCGTGGGGCTGCTGGTGGCGGTCGTGATGTTCGCCTACACCTACTCGCGACTTCCGGTGGTGCGCTTCAGCGCGAGCGGTCGCGACCTCCGCAGCACGGTAGACCGCTCCGCCGCGGCGACGGCTCACCTCGATGAACGGGGACGGACAATCGAGGTGATGCACCTGCAGGGGTTCCTCTTCTTCGGGACGGCGGAGCGCGTGGTCGACCAGGTGCGTGCCCGGCTCGGCGCGACGGACCAACCGGCGCTCCGACACCTCGTCCTCGACTTCCGTCACGTGAGCGGGGTCGATTCCGCCGCGACGGCATGCTTTATGAAACTCCGCAAACTGACCGACGCGAAGGGCGTCGATGTGGCGTACGCCGAGGTCCCGTCATCGCTGGCCGAGCAGTTCCAACGGGCGGGGCTCACCTTCGATTCCGCCGGGCCGCTCACGCTGCAGCCGGACGTGAACGCGGCGCTCGAGCGGTGTGAGGCGGCCCTTCTCGCCGACCTCGCGACGGACGACGCCGCGCAGCCATTCCGAGAGCAGCTCGTCGCGCAGCTAGGGGAGAGCCCCTGGATCGACCCGTTGATCGCCGCGATGGAGCGCGTGGTGGTGCCGTCGGACGCGTATGTGATCCGGGCAGGAGACACGGCCCGCGATGTCTTCCTCGTGGAGCGCGGCACGCTCGCAGTGCAGGTCACCGGTGCCGACGGCGCGCCCCTCCGCCTGCGAACGATGACCGCCGGCGCGATTGTCGGCGAGGTCGCGCTCTACACGCGGCAACCGCGCGGTGCCGATGTGCTGGCGGTGGAGGAGACGGTCGTGCATCGACTCTCCGCCGACGCGCTCGCCCGGCTCGAACGGGAGACCCAGGAGTCGGCCGTGCTGTTGCACCGGCTGGTCGCCACGCATCTCTCGGGCAAGCTCACCGTCGCGAACCGGCTGCTCCAGCGCGCCCGACTCTGACCGCGCGACGTCGGGCCGGCGAGGTCCCGCTCAGGCCGGGTCGCTGAGCCCCAGGAGCCCGGGCGCCTTCCTCCACCGCGCGTCGCTGGCGGCCCAGAATGGCGGCCGCTCCCCGGCGACGATCTCCTCGAGGATGACGAGCGCGTCGGTCGCGCCCAGGTCCGGTGCACCCTCCCCGCCGCGCGCTGTGCGGAGGTGCCGCTCGAGCCCCGCCCGCGCCATCGACAGCGTCTCACGGGCGACGGCGCGGAGCGGCCAATCGTCGACGACGGCGTCGAGCGCGTCACGACACGCCGCCGCTCGAAGCGCCACGCGATTGACCCCCGACTCGCCGTCACGGAGCAAATCGAGACACCGACGCCGCGCCTCGACGTCATAGAAGAGCCCGGTCGCGAGCGCCGGGAGCGCTGACAGCGCCTCGGGCGGCACCGTGTCGCATTGCCTGAGCTCGAGCTGACGCCGCATCCGCACGTCGGTGTAGAGGGTCGAGACGTGCAGTTCCCAGTCGGCGACGGTGGCGCGCCGCCCGTGGTACCCGCGTTCGACGTACTCGCGAAAGGTGAGCGGATGGTCGAGCGGCAGATACCGCGAGGCGCCGTCCGCGCGTGCCTCAGCGAGGAAGAGCATCGGGACCTCCCACGCCCACGCGACCAGGTCGTCGAGCGTCACGGCTCGCTCGAAGACGAGGGGCGGAGCCCCGCAGCGCGTGGGGTCGACGTCGGGCCAGATGCTCGCGCGGTGGGAGCGGTGTCCCACCGCCACGCCGCGCGCCACCGGGGAATTGGCGAACAGGGCGATGAGCACCGGTGTCAGTAGATGCCCGAGACGCACCATCTCCACGCAGTCCACCGCGTCGATGAAATCGAGATTCACCTGCACGGCGCAGGTGAAATCGAGCATCGCCACGCCGGTCGTCCCGCGCGAGGGGAAGACCCGGCGCATCACGGCGAAGCGTTCACGGGGCATCTCCGGGGTGCCGGGCAGATGCTCGGCGGGATTGTAGCCGACCCACGCGAAGCGGACTCCGAGATCACCGCTCACGTCCGCGAGCTCAGCGCGGTGCCGCGAGAGTTCGGCGCGCATCGCCCCGACGGTGGTGTGCGGCGCGCCCGAGAACTCGAGCTGCCCCGCCGCCTCGAGGGAGATTGAGGCATCTCCGCGCGACAGGGCAATCGGACAGCCGGCCTCGAGGATGGGAGTCCACCCGTGCCGGGCGACGAGCCGCTCAAGCAACGTGCGGATGCTGACCGCTCCGTCGTACGGGAGGAGACGACCATCCGGCCCTACGGCGAGTCGCTCGTACTCCGCACCGATCACGCGATGCGCCGGGTCAGTGGCGCCGGCGGCCACCCAGGCCACGCACTGCGCCACGCTCGTCACCTCGGGGGAGGGACCGGTTCGCGGGACAGTGGACACGTTACCTCCGCACGACCTCAGCCACGCCGGCAATCAACCGCTCAATCTCCTCATCCGTGGTGTAGCACGCCGCCCCGGCGCGGACGAGCCCGTCCTCGGCGCGCCCCAACAGGTCCACGACCGTCGACGCGTAGAAGTCGCCATGGCTCGTGAAGACGCCGCGCTCCACGAGTGCGCGCGTCACCGCCTCGCTCGTGTGGCCGGCGACCGTGAAGGCGAGGGTCGGCGTCCGCGGCCGACCGGGCGGCGGACCGTACCGCGTCACGCCGTCGATGGCGCCGAGGCCCTCCCAGAGCCGGTGCAGCTGCGCCATCCCCCGCGCGTGCAGCCCGGCGAAGGCGCGCTCGAGCCGCGCGCGGCGCGTCGGGCCTTCCGCGAGCGAGGCGAGGAAGTCGATTGCCGCGCCCGTCCCGACGATTCCCTCGTGGTTCTGTGTCCCCGTCTCGAGCCGCTCGCTCCCGACATCAGGCGCGGGAAGGAGTTTCGGGACATCGAGCGTGGCGAGCAACGACTCGCGGACGTAGAGCAGGCCGGTGTGCGGACCGTAGAACTTGTACGCGCTGCAGCCGAGGAGGTCGCAGTCCATCGCGCGGACGTCGACCAGCGCGTGCGGGGCATAGTGCACCGCATCCACGAAGACGAGCGCGCCGACACCGTGCGCGAGGCCCGCGGCGGCGCTGACGTCGTTGATGGTGCCGAGGGCGTTGGAGCCCGCACCGATGGCGAGGAGCCGCGTGCGCGGCGTGAGCGCGGCACGTAGCGAATCGAGGTCGAGCTCGCCGGTGGCGAGATCCACCGCGACGCGACGGATGGTGATCCCGCGCTCGCGCTCGAGCGCGCGCCAGGGGGCCACGTTCGCGTGGTGATCGAGATCGGTGATCACGACCTCGTCGCCGGGTCCCCACCCGCGGCCGAGCGCACGCGCGAGATGGAAGGTCCCGGTCGTCATGTTGTTCGCGAACGCGACCTCCGTCGGCGAGGCGTTGAGGAAGTCCGCCGCCGCCTCGCGTGCCGCGAGGAGAAGCGCGTCGGTCTCGGCGCTGGTCGGATACGCCCAGTGGGTGTTCGCGTTGTGGTGCAGCAGGTAGTCGGCCATCGCGTCGACGACCGACTGCGGCACCTGCGTGCCGCCCGGCCCGTCGAAGTAGGCCACCGGGTGGCCCGCGTGCCGTCGCGCGAGCGCGGGAAAGCGCGCGCGGATCGCGTCGACGTCCATCACCTCCACCGCCGCGGTCTGTGCCGTGCTCATTCGATCACCGTCCCGGTCAGGCGTTCGACCCACTTCACGACCTCCACGTGGTCCGCCTCCTCCCCGAGCGCGACGTGCGCGGCGCGGAAGAGCTCGGCGGTGAGCTGCAGCATCGGCGTGGCGACCTTCTGCTCGCGCGCGACGCCGGCCGCGATCCCGACGTCCTTGTCGAGGAGGGCGAGCCGGAAGGTGCGCGGGAAGGCGCGGGTGAGGACGCGCTCGGGGAAGAGATTCATCGAGGCGTTGGAGCGGCCGCTCGAGGTGTTGATCACATCGAGCGCGACCTCGGGGCGCACCCCGGCCTGCGTGAGCGCCGCGAGTCCCTCGGCGGTCGACCACAAATGCAGCGCGAGGAGGGCGTTGTTCACCGCCTTCACCGCATCGCCTGCGCCGACGCCGCCGCAGTGGACGATCTTTTTCCCGAAGACCGCAAGCACGGGGCGCACCCGCTCGAGGACCGCGGCATCGCCGCCGACCATCACCGTGAGCGCGGCCTGCTCGGCGCCGGCGACGCCGCCGGAGACGGGCGCATCGAGGAAGGCGACCCCCTGCGCCGCACAGCGGG
>DAISWY010000031.1:0-7454 GCA_036826135.1 Gemmatimonadaceae bacterium
CCGGGCAGATAGCCAATGTCTTCGCCTACCGGCACGGTGGCGCGGGTCATGATGATTTCGGTGTAGCGACGGCTTTCAAGCACCTGCGTGAGCCCGGCGGCGAGCGCGAGCACGATGATCCCGCCGACGGTGAGGAGCGTCCCCCGGTCGAACCGACGGCCCGATCGTCCGCTCATCGGAGCTCCTGTTGCCGCGGGTCGGCCCACCGCAGCGCGAGGTCCGCGACGAGGGTGCCGAGCACGGTGCCGACGGATGCGACGAGGACGCCGCCCGCGACGAGGGGATAATCGCGCGCGAGAACGCCCTCGAAGAGGAGACGCCCCATCCCGGGCCAGGCGAAAATCCGCTCGATGACGACGACGCCGCTGACCGCGACCGCAAGGTGGACGCCCGCGTACGAGAGCACCGGCACGAGGGCGGCGCGGAGCGCGTGTCGGCGTGCGAGACGATCGTCCCCTCCCTTGGCGCGCGCGGTCCGCACGAAGGCGTGGTCACGGGTCGCGCGCATCGCGGCGCGCTGGAGCCGTGCGGTCATCGCGGCCACCGGGAGGGCGAGCGCGAGCGCCGGGAGCACGAGGTGGTGCGCCACGTCGAGGAAGCCGGCGAACCCGCGCGGTCCGAACTCGGTGCGCATCCCGCCGATGGGGAAGAGTCCCCACGCGAGCGCGGGGCCCATCACCGCGAGCAGGGCGAGGAGATACTCCGGCACGGCGAGCACGAGCACGGCGACGCGGTCGACCGCGCGCGCGAGCGGCTCCTCCGCGCGCCACCCCATCCAGGCGCCGAGTGGGATGCCGACGCTGAAGGCGAGGAGCGTGGCGACGGCGATGAGCAGGAGCGTCGCCGGCAGCGTGGCGGCGAGCGCGGCGGCGACGGGCTGCGAGCGGGAGTGCGACCACCCGAGCTCGCCACGCGCGACCTGTCCGACGTACCGGACGAACTGCTCCGGGATGGGGCGGTCGTAGCCGAACGCGGCGCGCTGCGCCGCGCGCTGGTCGGCGCTCAGGCGGGCGGCGTCGAGGTCACGGAAGAACGGATCGCCGGGGGCGAGTCGGATGAGAGTGAAGCAGGCGCTGACGACGAGGACGATGACGATCGCCCCGTGGCCGAGCCGTGCGCGCAGCGCCCGTCCCACCGATCAGGGTGCGGTCGGACGGGCGTCGCGCGCGAGGGCGGGCGCCTCGGGGTCGAGGCGCCAGGACGGGAGGGTCCGCCACCACGCCTCGGGGCGCCACGTCGGCAGCAGGAATCGCCGGTGCACCGCCGCGATGGGCATCGGCTCATAGAGCCAGACGGCGGCGGCGTCATCGACAATCACCCGGTAGGCCGCGCGGATGCGGTCGCGCGTGACGACGGGGTCCGCGCTCGCGAGCCCCTCGGCGACGAGCGAGTCGAAGACGGCGTTGGCGTAGCGCCCGCTGTTCTGCCGTCCCCAGCCGGGCCGCGCGCCGCTCCCCCAGGTGCTGCGGAGGCCGCGCACGCTCGGCGTGGTGCCCCAGCCGCCGAGGACGACGTCGAAGTCACCGCCGTCGCGAGCGGCACCGAAGGCCTGCGCCTCGCGCTTGTCGATCACGAGGTCGACGCCGGCGCGCCGCCACTGCTCCTGGATGAGGACGGCGGCCCGCACGCGGTTCGCGCTCGGCGCAGGGACGAGGGCGCGGAGGCGGAGCAGTTGCCCGTCGCGGAGGCGGATGCCGTCGCGGGTGCGGCCCGTCCAGCCGAGGGAGTCGAGGGTTCGCGCGGCCGCGAGGGTGTCGAAGGGGATCGGTGCGATGGTGGTGTCCGCGGTGAACTGCGCACGGACGAACGGCCCGAGGAGCGGGTGCGCGAGCGAATCGAAGAGGGCGCGCACAAGGCCGGTCCGGTCGAGGGCCTGCGTGAGCGCCACACGCATCGCGGGGTCCGTGAGGAGCGGATGCACCGCCGCGGTGTCGTCCGGGGCGCGGAAGTTGAACGCGACGAAGGTGTAGTCCCAGCCGTTGTACGGCACGAGGCGCACCTGCGGGTACGCCGCCGCCGCCGTCACGTCGGGGGGCGGGAGGAGCTCCCAAACGTCCGCCTCCTCCGCCCAGACCTTCGCGATCCCCGTCGCGGGGTCGGGGGCGATCGTCAGCGCGATCCGATCGGGGCCGGGCCGGCCGCGGTAGTGGTCTTCGACGGCGCCGAGGACGAGCCGGACCTTCGGCTCACGCTCGACGAGCCGATACGGGCCGCTCCCGATGGGGCGTTGCGCGTACGCGCTCGTCGCGAGCCCACCGGCCGGGAGCGAATCGACGAGGTGCGACGGCATCGGATAGACGAGCGACGCCGTGTAGAGCTGCTCGGCCGAGCGCTCGTGGAAGTGGACGCGCGCCGTGCGCGCATCGACGGCGACGATGGAGTCGATGTCCACGACCTCGCCCGCGACGGGGGAGCCATTCGCTGGGTCGCGGATGAGGGTGAGCCCCGCGACGACGTCGCGCGCGGTGACGGGGGTGCCGTCGTGCCAGCGGGCCTCGGGGTCCAGCGTGAAGGTGATGGCGAGCGAGTCGGGGCTCCACCGCCACGACGCGGCGAGTCGCGGGACGAACCCGGCCTCTCCGAAGGGGTTCAGGTCGGCTCCGATCTCGACGAGCGGGTCGAAGAGCAACTCCGAGACCATCCGCCCGGTGACGCTCGTGCGGGTCGGCGGAAGGAAGGGGTCCGGGTCCGCGGCGGTCGAAACGATGACCGTGCCGCCACCGGCGGGACTGCGGAGCCGGTCGCAGGCGGTGAGGAGCGGGAGGGCGAGGAGGAGGGCGTGGAGCCAGCGGCGCGTCATCGGATGCGAGTGGGGGACGACCGCCGACGGGCGCGGTCAGCGCCGCCAGACCCAGGTCGGGTCTGCCAGCGCCTCTAGATGACGCCTGAGGTCGCCTCCGGATAACGGCGCGGCGGGAAGATCGACCAGCGGCCCGAGGCCGTCGTGGAAGGCGCGGACGATGGCCTCTTCGACGTCGGTCGGGGCGACCTCTCGTCCGAGCGCGGCGCGGAGGGTCGCGGCGGCGGCGGTCGATGCGGGCGCCGGGGGCACCACGGCGGGGCCAGTGCCAGGGGTGTCGGCCGCCCTTCGGAGGCCTGCGATCCGTGGCTGGTCGTCTTCCAGGAGGATCGACCCGTGCTGCAGCCACGCGCCGCCGTCGCGCCACTGTGCGGAGCCGACGAGCTTGGCGCCGTCGACTACCAGCTCGCCGGCGGAGGGCTCTGCGAAGCAGGGCGCGCCGTCGGGGCGGAGTGGGGTGACCGACGCTGGGTGGTGCCCAGCGTCGTCGGCGCGCACGCCATCGCCACCGCGTGCGCCTCGCGAGGTGCGCGCCGCCTCGTCCACCCGCACTCCCAGGGAGCGCAGGGCGGCGAGGAGGAGCGCATTGACCGCCCGATACGTCTCGCCGAGGGTGCCGGCCGCTGTGGGGGCGGCGACCGCGTAGGTCACCTCGTGGTCGTGCAGCAGCGCCCGCCCGCCGGTCGGGCGGCGGACGAGGTCGATCCCCGACTCCCGCAGCGCGCGCAGGTCGAAGACGCCTCGGCCTCGCTCGTGTCGTCCGAGAGAGAGGGTGGGCCGGGCCCACGCGTAGAGCCGGAGAGTCGCCTCACCGGTGCGTCGCGCGTGGTCGAGGAGCGCCAAGTCGGTGGCCATGTTGGTGAGGCCGTCGCCGGGGCCCGACCTCAGGACGCGCCACGGGAGGGCGCGGAGCGCGGCAAGCGAGGACGCAGACACGTATTGGAATGTACGGGGCTGGGTGAGGGCATGTAGTTTTCCATCGCGCCGACCTCCAGCCGGCCGCGCCGTCCCGTCGTCGTCCCTCCCCCGGTTCGCCGAGGCCCATCGGCCTCGCGAGGACTCCCTCCGTGACGCCTTCCGCGCACCCGCAGCCCGACGTCTTCCTCTCGCGCCACATCGCGCCCTCCACCGCCGATCAGCAGGCGATGCTCGCGGCGCTCGGCTATCCCTCGCTCGACGCGTTCATCGACGACACGATCCCCGAGAACATCCGGCTTCGGCGTCCGCTCGCCATCCCGGCGGGGACGTCAGAGCAGGAGGCACTCGCCGCCTTCCGCGCGGAGATGAGCGCCAACGAGGTGCGGCGCTCCTTCATCGGGATGGGCTACGCCGACTGCCATACGCCGGCGGTGATCCAGCGCAACATCCTCGAGAACCCGGGGTGGTACACGGCTTACACGCCGTATCAGGCGGAGATCGCACAGGGGCGTCTTGAGGCGCTGCTCAACTACCAGACCGTGGTGAGCGACCTCACCGGGCTCCCGATCGCGAACGCGTCGCTCCTCGACGAGGGGACGGCGGCGGCCGAGGCGGTGACGATGATCCACGGGCTCGTCGGCAAGGACGGGCGTGACGTCTTCCTCATCGCCGACGACTGCCATCCGCAGACGATCGAGGTGGTGACGGCGCGCGCCGAGGCGCGTGGCGTCACGGTGCGGGTGATGGCGTCGGCGGCGATGGTGCCCGATGCGACGACGGCGGGCGTCCTCCTCGCCTATCCCAACACCTTCGGCTCGATCGATGACCACCGCGCGCTCTGCGAGCGGGTGCACGCGGCCGGCGGCCTCGTGATCGTCGCGACGGACCTCCTCGCGCTCACGCTGCTTGCGCCGCCCGGGGAATGGGGCGCCGACGTCGCGGTCGGGAACTCGCAGCGCTTCGGCGTGCCGTACGGCTACGGCGGCCCGCACGCGGCGTTCTTCGCGACGCGGGACGAGTACAAGCGGCAGATTCCCGGGCGCCTGATCGGTGTCTCGCGCGACTCGTCGGGGAAGCCGGCGCTCCGGATGGCGCTCCAGACGCGCGAGCAGCACATCCGCCGCGAGAAGGCCACCTCGAACGTCTGCACTGCGCAGGTGCTCCTCGCCGTGATGGCGGGGATGTACGCCGTCTGGCACGGGCCTGAGGGCCTCGTCCGCATCGCGCGCCGCGTGCATCACCGGGCCGAGGTCTTCGCGACGGGGGCCAAGGCGCTCGGGTACGCTGTCCGGCCAGACGTCTTCTTCGACACCGTGACGGTCGAGGTCGGGGCCAAGCAGGAGGCGATCCTCGCGGCACTCGATCGTGCCGGTATCAATGTGCGGGTCGTCGACGCCACGACGCTCGGTGTCTCGATGGGGGAGAACACCACGGTCGGCGACCTCGACGATCTCCTCACCGCCTTCAACGGCGGCGCCTCGCACGGGATCGATCTCGAGGCGGTCGCGGCGGGCGTCGACGCGCGCTACGACGAGCGGTACGCCCGCACGTCGACCTTCCTCACGCACCCGACCTTCTCCCGCTACCACGCGGAGCACGAGATGCTCCGCTACATGCGGACCCTCGAGTCGCGCGACCTCTCGCTGACGCACTCGATGATCCCGCTCGGCAGCTGCACGATGAAGCTCAACGCGAGCGCCGAGATGTATCCGGTGACCTGGCGTGAGGTCGGCGGGCTCCATCCCTTCGCACCGCGCACGCAGGCGAAAGGCTTCACCTCGATGTTCGGCCGCCTCGAGCGCGCGCTCGCCGAGGTGACCGGCTTCGCCGCGGTCTCGCTGCAGCCGAACGCCGGCTCGCAGGGCGAGTACGCGGGGCTCCTCGTGATCCGCGCGTACCATCGGGCGCGCGGGCAGGGGCACCGCACCATCTGCCTGATCCCGCAGTCCGCGCACGGGACCAACCCCGCCTCGGCGGTGATGGCCGGGATGAGCGTCGTGGTGGTGAAGACCGACGCGCAGGGGAACATCGACGTCGCGGATCTGCGGGCGAAGGCGGAGCAGCACTCGGCCAACCTCGCCGCGCTGATGGTGACCTACCCGAGCACGCACGGCGTGTTCGAGGAGAGCATCAAGGACATCTGTGCCATCATCCACGAGCACGGTGGCCAGGTGTACCTCGATGGCGCGAACATGAACGCGATGGTCGGGCTCTGCCGGCCGGGCGACATCGGGGCGGACGTCTGCCACCTCAATCTCCACAAGACCTTCTGCATCCCGCACGGGGGCGGCGGCCCGGGGATGGGGCCGATCGGCGTGGTGGCACATCTCGCGCCCTACCTGCCGGGCCATGGGGTCGTGACCACCGGCGGCGCGCAGGCCATCGGGGCCGTCTCGGCGGCGCCGTGGGGGAGCGCAAGCATCCTCCCGATCTCGATGATGTACATCGACATGATGGGGGGCGAGGGGCTGACCGAGGCGACCAAGGTCGCGATCCTCAACGCGAACTACGTCGCGCACCGGCTCCGCGGGCACTTCGAGGTGCTCTACAAGGGGAAGAACGGTCGCGTGGCGCACGAGTGCATCATCGACACGCGGCCGCTGAAGGTCTCAGCGGGGGTCGAGGTCGAGGACATCGCCAAGCGCCTGATGGATTACGGCTTCCACGCGCCGACCGTGAGCTTCCCTGTCGCGGGGACGCTGATGATCGAGCCGACAGAGTCGGAGTCGAAGGCGGAGCTCGACCGGTTCTGCGACGCGATGATCTCGATCCACGGGGAGATTCAGGACATCGAGCGCGGGGTGCTGCCGAAGGACGACAACCCGCTGGTCCACGCACCGCACACGCTCGAGGTGGTGCTCGATGATGCGTGGGCGCGCGCCTACTCGCGGGAGCGGGCGGCGTTCCCGTTGCCGTGGGTGCGGGCGCGGAAGTTCTGGCCAACGGTGGGCCGCGTCGAGAGCGCGTTCGGCGACCGCAACCTGGTCTGCGCCTGTCCGCCGATCGAGAGCTACGCGTCCTGAGCGAGGCGGCGGAAGCCGGTACGCTGACGGTGCAGCGCTGATCGCGAAGAGCAATCAGCGAACAGCAGACGGGGGCGCCGCGAGTGATCGCGGCGCCCCCGTTGCGCTTCGGGCGTCGGCTCAGTCGTCGGAGCCGCAGCCCCGTGCGCTCACTGCCCCAGGTGCTTCGCGTAGGCGGCGGCGTCCATCAGCTCCGCGACGGCGGCCGCGTCGACCTTCATCTTGATCATCCAGCCGTCACCGTAGGGATCGGTGTTGACGAGCGCCGGCTCGTCGGCGAGCCGCGGGTTCACCTCCACGACCTCGCCCGCGAGGGGGGTGTAGAGCTCAGAGACGGCCTTGACCGCCTCGATGGTGCCGAAGGTCTCGTGGTGCCCGAACGCCTTGCCGGCGGTCGGGAGGTCGAGGAAGACGATGTCGCCGAGCTCGCCCTGCGCGTAGTCGGTGATGCCGACGAGGACCACCGATGGGTCGGCGGTCGGCTTCACGTATTCGTGGTCGGCGGTGTAGCGGAGATCCTGGGGGATCGAGGACACGCGGGGCTCCGAGCGGCGGGTGAGGGATGGTGGTGCGGAGCGAAGGCTAGGGCCGCGTGGCGGAGGGGTCAAGCATCGCCAACGAGAGCGGGGGCCGCGCACGTCGTGCGCCGGACGCCGCACAACGCGCAACGCGCAACGCGATCAGCGCGCGGCTGCGGCGCGCAGTCGGGTGAC
>DAISWY010000031.1:7554-21544 GCA_036826135.1 Gemmatimonadaceae bacterium
CAACGCGCAACGCGCAACGCGATCAGCGCGCGGCTGCGGCGCGCAGTCGGGTGACGAGCATCGCGATCGCGGCCTCGAGGTCGGCCCGGCTCCCGGCGTTCTCGATCACGACGTCGGCGTACGCGCGCTTCCGCTCGGCGGGCATCTGTGCGGCAATCAGGGCATCGGCCTCCGACGGCGCGATCCCCCGGTCCCGGATGAGGCGGGCGCGGCGGACCGCGACGGGGGCGTCGACGAGGACGATCTCGTCGACCGTGTCCTCGAGCTGTGCCTCGAAGAGCAGTGGAATGTCGCAGATGACCACCGGGGCGCCCGTCGCGGCGAGCTCGGCGGTCCGTGCCGCGCGGCGCGCAGCGATGGCCGGATGCGTGATCGCTTCGAGGGCGGTCCGGTCGGCGGGGTTGGCGAGGATGCGGCGCCGGAGCGCGGCGCGGTCGAGGGTGCCGTCCGCGGCGAGGATGGTCGGCCCCCAGCGTGCCACGATGGCGGCGAGGGCGGGGGTCCCCGGGGCGACGACCTCGCGGGCGAGGGTGTCGCCGTCGATGACCGGAAGCCCCGCGGCGGTGAGCCCGGCGGCGACGGTGGACTTGCCCGCGGCGATGTTCCCGGTGAGGCCGATGACGTGCATAGATGGAAGAAAGGTGGGGGGAGGCGTAACTTCGTGCCATGTACGTGCGCACACGCCGAGTGGGATTCACGCTGTTCGAGATCATCGGCGTCCTCGCAATCATCGGCATCGCCGCGGGGATGGCGGTCTATCGCGTGAACTACTGGCGGTACCGGATGGACGGCAATGCGCGGCTGGTGCAGAACTTCATCATCGCCGCCCAGCAGGTGGCGGTCCGGAAGAACGTGCAGGTGCAGGTGATGCTCGACGCGGACGGCCATCGGCTGCGTCGCATCGAGGATTACAACGCCAACGGCCTGATGGACACCGGGGACACCGCGATGTACCGCCCGCTGCAGGAGCGGGCGCGGTTCGCGGCGCCCGCGAGCACCATCGACGGCGCGACCGCGGCGATCCTCACGGGGCCCGGGGCGCGTGAAACCGGGAACGCGCTCCAGCGCGCCTTCCTCATCTCCCCGTCGGGGCAGTTGCTCCCGGCGTCCGGGAGCGGGGCGGGGGATGTGGTGATGTACCTCGGATCGCCGCGAGGGGTCGCGACCGACGCGCGCGCCGTCGGCGTCATCGGCGCGACGGGGCGCACGGTGTTCTACTCCAACGCGGGGGGCTCGTGGCGGAAGGTCGATTGAGCCGCGGCCGGCCCCGGCGCGGGATGAGCCTCATCGAGGTCCTCTTCGCCATCGTCATCCTGCTGACCGTGCTCCTCGCGATGACGCAGTTCGGCCGACAGTTCGTGAAGGCGGAGGGGCAGGCACGGTGGGTCGCGCTCGCGAGCGACCTCGCCGCGGCGCGGCTCGAACTCATCCGCGCCCACGACGACTATCGCACGCTGAGCCGGTACGCGGGGACCGAGACCTCCGCGTCCGCGACCGCGCAGCCGACGATGGCGCACGCGCCGGGGTTCAGCCGGACCACCGCGGTGACGCGGGATTCCTCCGCCGCGAAGGACCAAACCCGGGTGACGGTCACCGTCTTCGGTGGCGGGTTGGCCGCGCCGCTGGTCAAGTCGATGCTCCTGGCGGCCCCGTGACGAGGCAGCGCCTGCCGAAGGGGCTCACCCTCATCGAGATCCTGATCGCGATGACGCTGACCGTCGCGGTCTTCGCCATCACGCTCCCCTTCCTCAAGAGCCAGACCGAGGCGATCGGGCGCGGGGCGAGCCGGATGGATGCTGACCAGGTGGCGCGGTACGCCGTCACGGTGATCGACCGAGACCTGCGGCGGGCGAGCGCCGACTCGGGGCAGCCCCTCCTCGTGCTCGCGGCGCCCCGGGCGATCGTCTTCACCGCCGACCTCCTCGCGGCGGATGCGAACGGCGTGGACGCGGTGGATATCGACCTCAACCTCTCGGCGACCGCCACCACCTCGTGGCGCGTGGCGAACGCCACCACCCTGCCCACGACCGCCCGGTCCTTCCCCACGCGGGATTACCTCGACCGCCGTGGGGCGGTCAGCGGGCGGGAGACAATCAGCTACTGGCTCTCGCCCGACACCGTCGCTGGCCGGACCGATCTCTTCATCCTCTGGCGCCGGGTGAACGCCGGCGATTCCACCGCCGTCGTGCGGGAGCTGCTCCTGCCGACGGACACTGCCTTCTTCGCGTACGAGCGGCCGGATACGGTGACGACTGGTGGCGTCCTCGGGCGCGGGCTCCGCGCGATCGCCCGGGCGCGGTTACCGCTCTACTGGGATTCACTCGCGATCGACTCGGTGCGGGCCGTCTCGATGCGGTCCACCGGCCGCTACCGTGACCCGCGAACGAAGGTGGAGACGACGAGCACCGTGCGGCTCACGACGATGCTGGTGAACTCGCCGGGGCGACTCCTCTCGGATTGCGGGGCCGCCCCCACGCCCCCCACCAGCCCGGTGAGCATCGCCCAGGCGAACAGCAACGCCGCACTCTGGGAGGTGAAGCTGAGCTGGTCTCCCTCGGCCGATGACGCCAAGGCCTCCGGCGCCCGCGACGTCCGCGGCTATGCCCTCGAGTGGAGCACCAACGGCGGCACGGCGTGGACCGCCCTCACGACGATGCCCGCGCGACGTCAGAGCCGGTACTACTGGTTCCATGGGCTTCCCGTCGTCGGGACGACGGCGAGCGTGACCGCCCAGTACCGTGTGCGGGCGATGGACTGCGGCGGCCTCTTCTCCAGCGCCATCTCCATCGGCTCGGTGACCTTCTGATGACGACGCCGCGGCCGCGCGTGCGCCGAGGGTCGGCGCTGATCCTGGTGCTCCTGATGACGCTGGCGATCGCCGGGCTCTCGATCGCGGCGATCTTCCTCTCGTCCAGCGCGAGTCTCCTCTCCGCGTCGTACGATCGCGAACGGAAGTTCCGCCTCGCCGCGCTCGCCGCGATCGAGATGGCGCGCGACAGCATTCAGCGGTACGCGCTGGTCGATACGATCCCGAGTGCCTCGGGCCCCCCGATGCAGCTTCTGAGCGGTGCCACGGTCCGCGATGCCGCGGGGACCGCGATCGACGGGGTCTCAGTGAACGTCTACGCCGCGATGACCGGCGACACGCTCGGCGGGATCCTGCCGACCGTCTCGTTGGTGGCCCAGGCCTACGACGCGTACGGCGTGCGCCACGTCCAGCGTGCCGACCTCCGCCCCGAGAGCTTCTCGCATTTCGCGATGTTCGTGAACGGCAACGTCACCGCGCACGGCCCCGCGGTCGTCGGTGGGCGTGCGCACGCGAACGGCAACTGGCAGATCCTCGCGGCGACCCAGCAGGAGAACGTCTTCCTCGACACCCTCTCGGTGACGGGGGCGATCACGGATCAGGGCACGGGGACGAAAGCGGCGACCTTCGTCCTCGGCTCGCGGGCGGGGGCCACCCGCATCGACTACCCGCGCGACTCGACGTACGGATGGATACAGACGGCGGCGGCAGCGGCGGGCCTCGACGTGAACCTGACCGTCGCGAACACCGCCATCGGCTCGACGGTCGGGGGATCGCGCGTGGAGTTCGTCGCCTTTGACGCCGACGCGGACGGTACCATCGAGCCCTCCGAGGGCTTCTTCGTGGTCGTGGATTTCGCCGCGCTCAACCGGGACCGTCGGTCCGCCACACCGACCAACGCCCAGACGGTCGCGAACAAGCGGGTCAGCGATCCCCTCTTCGACCCTCTCGACCGCGTCATCCAGCATCAGTGCGGCGCCTTCTACCGGCGTCTCTGGTCGGGGAGTACGTACCGCTGGCATTTCCTCCCGGTCTCGTCCCACGCTCGGCCGGGATTCAAGACGCTGCTCGAGCAGACCGGGACAGGGCGGTATCCGCAGGTGACGTACGCGACCGTCTCCGATTTCAGCAACGCCGTCAAGGCGGCGGCGACGACCCGGGCGATCCTCGAGCTCCCCACCGCGCGGTGCTTCCCCGCGGGGAGTCCGTACCTGATGCCGGCGGAGCGCTTCACGGCGGCGGCCAACGCCGCGCAGCACTCCGGGAGCGGCGACAACACGCCCTGGGGGCAGGCCTCCGCCCCCCCGACAGCGAACGGGTGGTACGGGGGGGCGGACACCACCTTCACCGCGGTCCTGAAGAGCTGCAGTCCGATCGGCGCCATGACCGGGTGCGCTGCGTCCACGCTGGTCACCTTCGCCGCGCTCCGTGCCCCGTCGAGCGCGGTGGGGGCGGCGCTCTCGCACAGCGTGATGAATTCGTATTTCTGGCGTCTCTCGAGCCCCTACAACTCGAGTGCAACCAACCGCGGGCTCGTCAACATCCGCGTCGCCGCCGGCGACACGGTGCACCTCAGCGGCACGGTGCGCGGCCGCATCACGGTCCGGGTGGACAGCGGGGTCGCCTTGCCGGATCGGTTGCGCTACGCGCAGGACCCGAATGACCAGGCCACGACCCCCTGCGAGAACCAGCTCGGCCTGATCGCCCGTGGTGACATTCTCATCGCCAGCGGCCTGCCGACCCGGGTCTACGAGATCGGCACGACGAACAACAGCAAGTATGTCCTGCGCGGCGGTGGTGAGGGGCGATTCACCCTGCATGGGTTCTTGATGAGCCTCCGCGGGTCGGTGGGGGTCGCTGGCGACACCCTCGACTTCGGGCCGGCGCAGGATCAGTTGAGTTGTCCCGACGACGAGCAGGCCCAGAAGGACGACTCAAACGGCGGATGCGTGGCGATCACCGGCGGCATCATCATGGACCGATACCGGGAGTTCTACCGGAGCATCGGGGCCAACGGCAACGGCAACAAGAATGTTCTGAACGATTACTCGAAGACCCGGAACGGGATGCGCTACTCCGGCACGTGGGACCGCTGCGCGGAGTCGGGCGGTCGGCCGCCGTACTTCCCCGTCACCACGCGCGTGTTCGTGGTCCGGTCCCTCGAGGTCGGAGTGGCGCGAGCGAACACGCCGGCCCGCGTCGCGACCTACCTCCGCTCACTCCTCGGCAAGCCGCTCTGACCTCGCCGTCGGCGCGTCGCGCCGACGGCCCCTCACTCCGCGCCGTCGAGCCGGAGCTGCGCCGCCCCCTGCGGCGGCGCCACATCGTGACAGGCGCGGCACCGCGCCTCGTACGCCTCCGCGCCGCCCACCATCACCACCGGTGAGTCGTACGCTGCCGGCCGACCATCAATCAGCCGTTGGTTGCGGCACGCCGGCGCACCGCAGCGCACACAGATGGCGTGGAGCTTGTCGACCAGCTCGGCCACACACATCAGCTGCGGCATCATCCCGAAGGGCTCGCCGCGGAAGTCGGTGTCGGTGCCGGCGAGGATGACGCGGCGACCGCGCGCGGCGAGGTCGGTCACGAGCGCGACAATCCCCGCGTCGAGGAACTGCACCTCGTCTACCGCGATCACCTGCGCCATCGGGTCGAGGCGCAGCGCGATCTGCCGCGCCGAGTCGACCGGGACGGCCTCGATGGTCCGGCCGTCGTGACTGCCGATGGCGTGGATGCCGCCGGCGTAGCGGTCATCGAGGTGCGACTTGAAGACCTGTACGCGCTTCTTCGCGATCACGGCGCGCTTCACGCGCCGGATGAGCTCCTCGCTCTTCCCGCTGAACATCACCCCGGCGATCACCTCGATCCAACCGCCGGTGAGCTGGAGCCCGCCACTCATCGCCGCGGCCCTCGATCCCGCGGCGGACCGCTCGGGCGGCCGCCCCGCCGGTCGGGCCCGCGGTCACCGCCGCGATCCGCGCCGCGATCCGCGCCGCGATCCGCGCCGCGATCGCGCGGGCCGGCGCTGCGCGGTCCCCCGCGCGGCGCTCCCCCACGGGGTCCATCACCACGCGGGCGGTCCCCACGTCCCTCACCTCGCGGACCGGTCCCGCCGCGCGCGCCGCCACTCCGTGGGCCGGCGTCGCGGTCACGCCCGCGCGGGCGGTCGTCGAATCGGCGCTCCCCCGCGTCGCGCCCACCCTCGCGCCCACCATCACGTTCGCGCGGAGGCGCGCTCTCCGTGACGGCGGGGCGCTCGGGCACGCGCGCCGCCGCGGCGGCCGCGCGCTCCCAGAGGCGCAGCGCCGCGGCCGCAATCTCGAGCCCGTCATAGCTCTCCAGCAGCGGCTCGAGCGCCAGCACCTCGCGCGCCGGGAGACCGGCGTCGAGGACGGCCCGCAACTCCGCCCGCCGCCGTCCCTCCGCACTGCGGGCACGCGCGACCGCCGCGGAGGCACCGAAGGGCGCGAGCGGGGCGCCGACCACCCGGCGCAGCGCGGCGCGCTGCCGCGCCGGGATCACGGCGACCACCTGCGCGGGCTGCGCTGCGCAGACGCTCGCCCAGGCGCTTGCGGTCGGGACGCCAAGCAACACGACGAGGGCGGCGTGGCTCGGCACGGCGTCCTCCACGACCTGCACGAGCGCGCTCTCCCCGTAGCCCGCGGCCGCGGCGAAGCGGCGCGCGGCGGCCGCGACGGTGGAATCGGTGGCGAGCACGACGGCCGAGGGCGCATCGATCTCGTCGAGGATCCCCTGCAGGGCGCGGCCGTCGGTGGACGGCGCGACGAGGACCTTCACCGGTACGGCGAGCGCCGTCCCTTCCGCGACGACGAGATCGTCGGTGATGCGGCGGGCCTTGTGCAGATGCCGCTCGAGGAGCGCCTCGACGCCCGGCGTCGCCTCGAGGGCGGTGAGCCAGCGCGCGGCGCCCTTCGGCACCTCGGCGAGGACGCTCGCGAGCGCGGCCTCGTCGGCGTCGAGCTCGTCCGCGCTCACGAAGCCGAGCTGTGCGACGGCGCCGAGCTTGAGGGCGGTCGCGGCGACGGCGGGGGCGAGGACCGCGGGGCTGCCGATGACGACGTCGGCGGTGCCGGGCGCGAGGAGTCGCGCGGCGCGCGCGGCACTCGTCGCGGCGACGATTCGTCGGCCGGCGGCGGCGGGGAGCGCGGCGAGCGCCTGCGCGAGGTCGAGCGTCGCGTCCGCGTCCGGGGTGACCAGGAGGAGCTGCACGCCCGCGCCCGGGGTGAGGCGTTCGAGGGCGGGCACGGCGAGCCGGGCGACCCGGGCCCAGTCGGGCGGGAGGAAGTAGGCGGCGGCGGCGCTGCGGACGGCGCCCGTGGGCTCGCGATCGGCGGAGGTCAACTCGGACTCGGTTGTCAATGGCGCCTCATCCGGCGCGCGTGATATCCTTCGGGAGTCGGAAATATAGCGGTCCCCTCCACCGCGTCCTGCATCGTCCCCACCCGCGCGCCCGAGGTTCCGCATGGCCGACTCGTTCGTCTTCCGCCCCTCCGAGAACATCGCCGCGCTGAAGGAGAGCGCCACCATCGCGGTCTCGCAGCGGGCGAAGGCCCTCAAGGCGGAGGGGCGCGAGATCATCGACCTCGGCGCCGGGGAGCCCGACTTCGACACGCCCGCGCCGATCCGTGCCGCGGCCGCCTCGGCGGTGGAGCAGGGGGCGACGCGCTACACCGCGGTCGAGGGGATCCTGCCGTTGCGCGAGGCGATCGCCGCCGACGCGAACCGCGTGTATCGCGGCGCCGACCGCGTGACGGCGGCGGAGGTCGTCGTCTCCAACGGTTCCAAGCAGTCGCTGTACAACGCCTGCGTGGCGCTCTTCGGCCCGGGCGACGAGGTCCTCGTCCCAACGCCGAGCTGGACGTCGTACTACGAGATGGTGGGGCTCGCGCGCGCCACGGCGGTGGAGGTGCACGGCGACCCCGCGCGCGGCTTCAAGGTCGACCCGGCGCGCCTCGCGGCGCACGCCACGCCCCGCACGCGCGGCCTGATGTTGAACTCGCCGAGCAATCCGACCGGCAGCGTGTACGCGCCTGAGGAGCTCCGGGCGATCCTCGACCTCGCGGCCGACCGTGGATGGTGGGTGATCAGCGACGAGATCTACGTGCGGATTGCGTACGACGCGCCGGCGCCCGGGGCGCTCGACGTCGCCACGCGGCGCGACAACCTCGTGGTGGTGAACGGCGTCGCGAAGGCGTACGCGATGACCGGGTGGCGGATCGGGTGGACCATCTCCCCCGCGCCACTCGCGAAGGCGATGAACGCCTTCCAGTCGCACACCACCTCGAACGCGGCGACCGTCTCGCAGCACGCGGCGCTCGCGGCGCTCACGCTCGGCGCGCCCGTGGAGCAGGCAGTGCAGGCGATGGTCGCGGAGTTCCGGAAGCGCCGCGACGCCGCGCTCCCGATTCTGCGCGCTGCGGGGCTCACGGTGCTCGAGCCGGCGGGCGCCTTCTACTTCTACATCAAGGCGCCGGGCACCGGTGCCGACGCCGGGGCCGCCTTCTGCACCGCGCTCCTCGAGCGCGAAGGGGTCGCCATCGTCCCCGGCTCCGCCTTCCGCACCCCGGACTGGGTCCGCGTCTCGTACGCGGCCGCCGAGGCGCAGGTGGTGGAGGCGTGCCGACGCATCGCTCGGGTCGCCGCCGACATCGGCGTCGGGTGAATCCCCGATGCGTCCGGTGGCCACCGGACGCAGCCTTCCGCTCCCCGGGGTGATGGCACGCCACTCGTCGCGTCGCCGCCCCCGCAGCCAGGAGGCGCGCGTGTCGTTGCTGGTGCGGATGGAGACGATGGAGGAAGGGCAGCTCCCGCCGGTCGAATATCGGTGGGACACCGACACGGAGATCCTGACGGCGGCGCTACGGCCGACGGTGATGCCCGACGGGCTCTCCGGCTCCATGGACATCGAGGGGACGGATGGGGCCTGGCTGATGCTCGAGCTGCGGGCGGGACGGCTCACCTCCGTGGAGGTCGCGGTCTGGCCCGATGTGCATCTGGTGGAGGAGCTGGCGCCGCCGCCGGCGGACGGGGTGGCGCGGCTCGCGGTGCCCCTGGCGGATGGCGGGGCGACCGTGACGGCGCTGGAGGTCGATACGCCGCTCGTCGCCGTGGCCGACGAGGCGGAGCGCACGATACACTTCCGCATCGGCCCGCCGCGGGCCACGCGACCGGTGCGGGTGGGCCGCGACCTGTTGGTCGAGGTCGATGCGCGCTCCGAGATCGCGGGGCTCTGGCTCCTCAACGTCCCTCCCTCCCCGATGAACCTCTGAGCCTCCCCCTGCTGGACCCCGGAGCGCGCTGAATGCGCGCCGCGATCCGTGCGCTCCGTGCCGCGGGGGTCGGCGTCGGTGCCGCCGGCGCCCCGCTCGAGCTGCGCACCACGGTCGACGACGCCGCGCCGCGCGTGGAGCCGGTCACCCCGCTCGAGGGGGACCGGCTCGCGGTGCGTGCCGTGCCGGGCGTGCCCGCGCCGGGGATTCGCGCCTTCCTCGACGGCATTCAGCGCTCGCAGGTGCTGGCGCACGTGGGCGCCGTCCCGCTCGTGCACGGCGCGGTCGCGGCCGCGGTGCGCGTGCGCGAGGCGCGTCGGATGCGCACCTGGGGCGAGGCGCGTCGCCGTGAGGCGCTCGTCCTCCCGGTCGCCGCACTCGACGCCGCCCTCACGGCGACGCTCGCGGGGGCGGTCCCCCTCGTCGACACGACCGCCGGAGAGCCCGCGCCCCCGTCGGGACATCCGCAGGACCTTGCCGCCCGCGCGCTCACCGCGGTCCAGCGGATGCGCGAGGCGGAGGAGCTCGCGCTCGTCGCGGCCTGGGTGGCCGATGGGGACGGCCCGCTCCTCGTGGACGGGGGGATCAGTGGCTCCCCCGAGGGGGCGCGGGCCGAGTCGGTGATCGGCGTGGTGAAGTCCCACCGCACCCTCTATGCCGCCCCGTCGGAGCTCCCGCTCGTGCTCGGGCTGCGCGAGGGGGAGCGCACCACCGCGGTGGCCCTGCATTCGCCGCGCCGGAACCCCGTCGCCTCCTGGTATCTCCGGCTCCGCGGCCCCGGCGAGCGCTCCCCGCTCTTCGGCCTCGTCCGCGTGGAGGTCGCCCCGACGGGCCACCTGACCGCGCGCGCCGACGCCGTCTCGCGCTGGGTGCTCGCGGAGCGCGCCCCCGTCGCCCTGCCGGACCCGCGGTGGGACGTGATGGTCTACGGCATCCGGGAGTGTGAGCAGTACCTTACGGCCATCCTTCCCCGCTGAGCCTGCCGTGACCGCGCCCGTCCTCGGTCGCGTCGTCGCTACCGAGCGTCGACCGAACACCCCGCACGAGTTCCACTTCTGGACCGCGCTCGACGCGCCCGTCGGCGTGGGGACGATCGTGCGCGTCGAGTCGACGCGCCCGGTGAACGGCGTCCTCCCCTGCGTCTACGGCGTGGTGACCGAGGGGTTCGGCTACACCGACCTGCAGACGCCGCTGCACGACGTGCTCGGCGCCGACGGCGAGCCCGGGGCGAGCGCGACCGCGCCGACGGAGCGCACCGAGATCCGGCTCTACACCGCGGCGGTGCTGCGGCAGGTGCCCGAGGAGCCGCTGCAGCCCGTCCCGATGGGGACCGTGCACCTCGCCACCGAGGCGGACGTGCAGGCGGCGCTCCGGATGGACACGTATGTGCAGGGGAGCGATGCGCGCGGCATCCCGGTGGGGGCGTATCGCTCCGGTGGCACCGACGCGGCGGTGCATCTCGACGCCGACTTCCTCCTCGGTCCCGAGGCCGCGCATCTCGCGATCTCGGGGGTCTCGGGGCTCGCGACGAAGACGAGCGCGGTGCAGTGGCTCCTCGCGAGCATCTTCACGCATCTCCCGGCGCGGAAGGGGAAGGTCGCGGCGGTCTGCTTCAACGTGAAGGGCCCCGATCTCTGCTTTATCGACCGCCCGGCGACGCGGCTCGATCCGGCGGATCGCGCGCTGTACGACGCGCTCGGCGTCCCCGCCGAACCCTTCGCCCGGGTGCGCTACTTCGCGCCCTGGCACGCGCGCGGAACGCACCTCGCCACGCTCCGTACGCACGACGCGCTCGCCGAGAGCGTCACCCCGCTCACCTGGGGGCTGCGCGAGACGCTGCAGTACGCCGAGGTGCTCCTGAGCCGCGAGGACATCGACGCCAAGGCCGACGCGCTGATCGACTTCATCAAAGAGCGCGTTGTCGACCAGCGGTTTGAGGATAAGCTGCTCGACGGCGCGCACGAGGTGCGCTCGTTCGCCGACCTCGAGCGCTGGTTCCGCGAGCTCCTGCAGGCGATGGAGGCCGGGAACCAGGAGCAGTGGCGGACGCACCACATCGCGACGATCCGCAAGGTGCGCAATCGGCTCGGAAACATCTCCACCCGCTGCAAGGGGCTCGTCACCGACGACGGCACGGTGAGCGACCTCCCCTTCGGGGCGTTCGAGGACCGCGCCGTCTATGTGGTGGACGTCGCCCAGCTCGAGGAGGACGCGCAGGATCTTGTCTTCGCGCGGATCATCTCGCAGCTGCGCGAGCATCTCGAGAAGCGCGCGCTCGGTGTGGAACAGGTCGTCGTCTTCGTGGACGAGCTCAACAAGTACGCGCCCTCCGACGGCGCGGACACGTATGTGCGGCAGATGCTCCTCGACATCGCGGAGCGCGGCCGCTACCTCGGGCTCGTGCTCTTCGGTGCGCAGCAGTTCCGCTCGCAGGTCCATCGGCGTGTGGTCGGCAACAGTGGGACGCAGCTCTTCGGGCGGATGGACGCCGACGAGCTCGCGACGCCCGGCTACCAGACCCTCGCGCCGGCGACGAAGGCGCGGCTCGCGACCCTGGAGAAGGGGCAGTTGATGGTGCGGCACCCGCACTTCGGACAGCCCATCTTCGTCCGCTTCCCGCGGCCCGCGGTGCTCACCGGACGCGAGGGGGTGGAACAGTTCCCGCCGGCCGAGGTCCCGACCCTCGAGATGGCGGTGGCGAAGACGCTGCGCCGCCTGGATCCCTCGATCACGGTGGGGCAGGTGCAGGACGTCCTCGCCCTCGCCGGAGACGACGAGGAGGCGATCCTCCGCGCGCGCAACGTCACGTTGCTGAAGCGGCCGGACAGCGTGCTCGCCTTCTTCTCGAAGCAGTTGAAGAAGCGCGTCGCCCCCGAGGTGGTGGGCGGGCGCGGGCCGGCACCGCTGCGGGGGCCCGCGTCCGGGGACGACTACGGCGGGTAGATTTCCCGGTCCGTGCGGCTCCTCCACCTCTCCGACCTCCACCTCGGCTTCCGGCAGTACCAGCGGCAGACGCCGATGGGAATCAACCAGCGCGAAGCCGATGTCGCACAGGCCTTCGCGCGGGCGGTGGACCGCATCCTCGCGATCGCGCCGGAGCTGATCGTGATCGGCGGAGACGTGTTCCATACCGTCCGCCCGACCAACACCGCAATCCTCCACGCCTTCCGGCAGTTCGGGCGGCTCGTGCACGGACTGCCGGAGACGCCAATCGTGATCGCGGCGGGGAACCACGACATGCCGCGCTCCACGGAGTCGGCCTGCATCCTGCGGCTCTTCGAGCAGGGGTTCGCCCCGCGCGCCGACGGCGCGCCCCCGATCCTCGTGGCGGACCGCGCGCCCCGGCGTCTGCAGTTCCCGCGGCTCGGCGTCTCGGTGCTCGCGGTCCCGGATTTGCCACCGGGGAGTGTCGACCTCACCCCCGATCCCGAGGCGCGCTACAACGTCCTCGTCCTGCACGGTGAGGTGCAGGGCGTGCTCCCGGCGGCGGGTGGCGAGGACCGTCTCGCGGCACAGATCCCCATCGCGGAGGTCACGCGCGCGGGGTGGGACTATGTGGCCCTCGGGCACTATCACGTCACGACGCGCGTGGCAGACCACGTCTGGTACTCCGGCTCGCTCGAGTACACCAGCACGAATCCGTGGGGGGAGCTCCGCGAGGAGCGGGCCGCAGGCCTCGCGGGGAAGGGGATGATCGAGCGCGACCTGCGCACGGGTGCGCAGACGGTGCATCCCCTCTCGCCCACGCGCCCGCTCCTCGACCTCCCGTCGGTCGACGGGGCCGGCCGGACGGCGGCAGAGCTCGACGCGGCGATCGCCTCGGCGGTCGCCACCGTGCCCGGTGGAATCGATGGGGCAATCGTCCGGCTGGTCCTCCGCGACGTCCCGCGCCACGTGGCGCGGGAGCTCGATCACGCGGGGCTGCGCGAGGTGCAGCGGCGTGCGCTGCATTTCCATCTCGATGTGCGCCGGCCCGAGTCGGTGCGCCGCGAGGCCAGCGGGGGCGCACCCGCGCGTCGGCCGACGCTGACCGACGCGCTGCGCGCGGCACTCGCGTCGCGGGCGCTCCCCACCGATGTCCCACGCGAGGCGCTCGTGGCGCTCGGGCTCCGGTATCTCGCGGATGCGGAGCGGGACGAGGGGGATCGCCTGGTCCCCGGGGGCGAGGGATGAGACTCGTTCGGCTGCGGCTGCAGAACTTCCGGCAGCACCTCGACACCACGCTCGAGTTCGAGCGCGGGCTCACGGGGATCATCGGCCCGAACGGCGCCGGGAAGTCGACCATCCTCGAGGCGATCGTCTGGGCGCTCTTCGGTGCGCAGGCGGCTCGTGGGACCGCGGACTCGATCCGCGCGCTGCGCGCGCCTGCGCGGGCGCCCGTGCGCGTCGAACTCGAGTTCGAGCTCGCGGGGCATCGGTATCGCGTGCTCCGGGGGCTGACCACGGCGGAGCTCTACCTCGATGGCGCGGATGCTCCCGTGGCGAACTCGGTGCGCGCGGTCAACGAGATGGTGGGCCGCCGTCTGGGGATGACGCGCGACGAATTCGCGCACACCTACTTCACGGGGCAGAAGGAGCTTGCGCTCATGCAGAACCTGAGCGCCCCTGATCGCGGCAAGTTCCTCTCCCGCGTCCTCGGCTACGAGCGGCTCCGTCTGGCCCAGAGCGCGGCGGAGGAGCGTCGGAAGGCACTCGGCGCGGAGCTCACCGGTGTCCGGAGCGCGCTACCGGATGCCGAGGCGCTGACCCGCGAGCTGGCCGAGGCGCGCGCGGCGCGCGAGCGGGCGACGGTCGAGGTCGCGTCGGCCGAAGCGGCGGGGACCGCGGCGACGGCGGCGCTCGAGGCAATCGCGCCGCGCTGGGCGGCGGTGCAGGCGGCGCGTGAGACGCGGGA
>DAISWY010000032.1:0-21527 GCA_036826135.1 Gemmatimonadaceae bacterium
GGGAGCCCCTGCGCCTGCAACGCGCGCGCGGTCGCGAGTCCCATCGGCCCCGCCCCGATCACCGCGATCACGCGATCACCCCAGCGACTCGCCGCCGATCAGCGCTGCCATCACGGCCTTCTGCACGTGCAGGCGGTTCTCCGCCTCGTCCCAGATGCGGCTCTGCGGTCCCTCGAGCACGTCAGCGGTGACCTCCTCGCCCCGGTGCGCCGGCAGGCAGTGCAGGAAGATCGCGGTGGGGTCGGCGGCACCCATCAGCGCCGCGTCCACCTGGAAGTCGGCGAAGGCCTCGGCCCGCACCGCCTGCTCCTCCTCCTGCCCCATCGATGCCCAGACGTCGGTGGTCACCACGTGCGCGCCGGCCACGGCCTCACGCGGATCGCGCACGAGCGTGACGCGCCCCCCCGCCTGTGCCCGGGCGAGGATCGCCGGGTCCGGGTCGTAGCCCGGCGGGCAGGCGAGTCGGAGCTCGAAGCCGAGCAGGTCGGCGGCGTCGCACCAGCTGTTCGCCATGTTGTTCCCGTCACCGATCCAGGCGATGCGCTTCCCCTCGAAGGCCCCGAGGTGTTGCCGCACCGTGAGGAGGTCGGCGAGGATCTGACAGGGATGGTGCAGGTCGGTCAGCCCGTTGATCACCGGCACCTGCGACGCGGCGGCGTACTCCTCGACCTCCGCGTGCGCAAAGGTCCGGATCATGATGCCATCGACCATCCGGTCCAGCACGCGGGCGGTGTCGCGCACCGGCTCGCCCCGCCCGAGCTGCACGTCGCGGGGCGTGAGGAAGATCGGGTGGGCCCCGAGCTGCCACGCTCCTACCTCGAACGAGACGCGCGTGCGGGTGGATGACTTCATGAACAGCATCGCGAACGCCTTCCCCGCGAGGGGACGGGCCGTGTACGCGCCGAGACGCATCCGGTCGGCGAGTGCGAAGAGCGCGCGCAGCTCGGCGGGCGAGAAGTCGCGGAGCGTCAGGAAATCGCGGTGGGGCGTCACAGGATGTACTTCCGGAGGTCCTCGTCCTCGACGATCGCGGCGAGTCGGGCGCGGACCGTGGCGCCATCGACCACCTCCGGAGCGGTCCCGCGCTCCGGGAGTTCGAACAGCAGGGACTCGAGCAACGTCGTCATCACCGTGTGCAGGCGGCGCGCACCGATGTTCTCCATCCGCGCGTTGAGCCGCGCCGCGATCCGGGCGACCTCGGCGATCCCGTCCTCCGTGAACGAGAGCGACGCGCCCTCCGAGGCGACGAGCGCGGCGTACTGCTTCGTGAGCGCGTGCTCCGGCTCCGTCATGATGCGGATGAAATCCGCCTCGGTGAGCGCCTGCAGCTCCACACGGATCGGGAAGCGCCCCTGCAGCTCCGGGATCAGGTCGCTCGGCTTGGACACGTGGAAGGCGCCGGCCGCGACGAAGAGGACGTGGTCGGTCTTCACCATCCCGTGCTTCGTCTGGACGTTCGACCCCTCGACGATCGGCAGGAGGTCGCGCTGCACCCCCTCGCGCGAGACGTCCGGGCCACCGGTGTCTCCCTTCCCGCCCGCGATCTTGTCGATCTCGTCGAGGAAGATGATCCCCATCGACTCGGCGCGCTCGATCGCGTCGGCCGTGACGTCGTCGAGGTTGATGAGCTTGTCGAACTCCTCATCGAGGAGGATCCGACGCGCCTCCGAGACGGGGACGGTGCGCTTCTTCGTGCGCTTGGGAAGGAACTCCGAGAGCATCTCCGCGAAGTTCTGCATCCCCTCGGGCGCCCCCTGCTGCGAGAGCGCATCAATGGCGGGCCCCGCCTGCGCGACCTCCACCTCCACCTCGCGATGCTCGAGCTGGCCGTCGCGGAGGAGCTGACGGAGCTTGTCGCGGGTGCGCTGGTGCCGCTCCTGCGCGCGCGCCTGCTCCTCCGCCACCTGGCCGTCCGGCGCAGCGATGAAGACGCGCTGCGGGTCGTCGCCGGCCGGTGGCGCCGCAGGAGCTGGCGGCGCCGGGAGCAGGAGGTCGAGGAGCCGCTCGTCGACCTTGTCGTGCGCGAGGTCCGCCACCTCGGTCTCCCGCTCGGAGCGCACGAGGTCGATCGCGTTCTCGACGAGGTCGCGGACCATCCCCTCGACGTCACGACCGACGTACCCCACCTCGGTGAACTTCGAGGCTTCGACCTTCACGAAGGGCGCACCCGCCAGCTTCGCGAGGCGACGCGCGATCTCCGTCTTCCCCACGCCCGTCGGGCCGATGAGGATGATGTTGTTCGGCGCGATCTCCGCGCGGATCGCGTCGGGGGTCCGCTGCCGACGCCACCGATTGCGGAGCGCGATCGCGACCGCCTTCTTCGCCCCCGCCTGCCCGACGATGTACCGATCGAGCTCCGCGACAATCTTCCGCGGAGACAGGTCGGCGAGGCGCGCGAGCGCCTGTTCCGTCCGCGGCGACGTCATCAGGCGCTCGGCTCGACGACGGTGATCCGCGTGTTCGTGAACACGCAGATCTCCCCCGCAATCGTCAGCGCGCGCCGCACCACCTCGGCGGGCGGGAGCGCCGTCTCGCGTACGAGGGCGCGGGCCGCGGCGAGCGCGTACGAGCCGCCGGACCCGATCGCCAGAATGCCGTCGTCCGGCTCGATCAGCTCTCCCGTCCCGGAGAGGATGAAGCCGTGGTCGCGATCGACGACGATCAACAGCGCCTCAAGCCGCCGCAGCGCGCGGTCCGAGCGCCAATCCTTGGCGAGCTCCACCGCCGCGCGCTGCAGATTCCCCGGATGGCGCTCAAGCTTCTCCTCGAAGCGCTCGAACAGCGTCAGCGCGTCAGCCGCCGCGCCGGCGAACCCGGCGAGCACCTTCCCGCCCTTCAACGCGCGCACCTTCACCGCGCCCGACTTCATTACCGTGTCGCCGACGGTGACCTGGCCATCGCCGCCGATGGCGACCTCGCCGTCGCGCCGGACGGCGAGGATGGTAGTGGCGTGGATCGTGGGGAGGGGCATCGGGGAAAGATAGCGGCGCTCAGGCCCGCGGGTGCGCCTGCCGGTGCACCTGCTGCAGCCGCTCCACCGAAGTGTGGGTGTAGATCTGGGTCGTCGTGATGCTCGCGTGGCCGAGCAGTTCCTGCACCGCGCGGAGATCCGCTCCCCCGTCGAGCAGATGCGTCGCGAAGGTGTGTCGGAGGGCATGCGTGCTCAGGCCGGCCCCCTCATCCACCTCACCGAGCCACGCCACCACCGCGTTGTGGAGCGCACGGGTGCTGAGGCGCTGCCCACGTTGGCTGAGGAAGCAGGCGGTGCGGTCCCCCGCGGGTCCCACCTGGGCGAGCACGCCGTCGCGCACCCGCTCGTACGCCCGCAGCGCACGCTGCGCCGGCTCCCCGACCGGGACGATCCGCTCCTTCCGCCCCTTGCCGCGCACCTTCACCACCCCGCCGAGGAGGTCGAGGTCGCGCCGATCGATGCCGCGGAGTTCGGAGAGGCGGAGCCCCGCCGTGTAGAAGAGCTCAAGGATGGCGTGGTCGCGCACATCGGTGAAACGCCCCTCCTGCGCCCGGGTCGCCGCGGCGGTGAGCATCGTCTCCACCTGCCTGCGGTCGAGATGGCCCGGGAGGTGCCGGTCGAGCTTCGGGGAGCCGACGGCCCGTGCCGGGTTCGCCTCGACCACATCCGCGCGATGCAGGAAGCGGAAGAAGGAGCGGGCCGCACTGAGCATCCGCGCGCTCGAGCGCTTGGAGAGCCCACGGCGCGCGAGGTGCGCGAGCCAGGCCCGCATCGCGAGCCGATCGATCGCCTCCCACGACACCACCTCGACGCCGAGGTGGCCCTGCAGGAAGTGCTGCAGCCCCACGAGGTCCCGTCGATAGGCCTTCAGCGTGTTCGGCGAGACGTCGCGCTCCTTCTCGAGGAAGGTCAGAAACCCCGCGACGGCATCGTCCGCTGGCGCGGTCACCGCCCGACCTCGGGAGAGCCGGCGGGCGACTCGGGTACGGCCGCGTGGTGCGTCACGCCGTGGGTCTCGGCCCACACCCGAAGATCGGTCAGCGCGCGCGCCGCGTAGCGCTCCCGCTTCAGCGCTTTGTCGCGCGGCGGGTCGGCGAGTTCGTCGACGAGGCCGAAGTTCGCGTTCATCGGTTGGAAGTGCGCGGGATCCGCCTCGCGCAGGTACCGGTAGAGCGCGCCGAGCATCGTCGTGGTCGGCGGGAGCACCGGCGCCTCGCCCCGGAGGAGCCGGTCGAGGTTCACCGCGGCGAGGAGCCCTGTGGCGGTGCTCTCGGTGTAGCCCTCGACGCCCGTGAGCTGACCCGCGAAGAGGGTCGTCGGCGCGTCCCGGAGCGCGAGATGCGGGGCGAGCGTCGCGGGAGCGTTGAGGTACGAGTTCCGGTGGATACTGCCGAACCGGAGGAACTCGGCCTCGCCGAGGCCGGGAATCATCCGGATGACCTTCTGCTGCTCGCCGATCCGCATCCGCGTCTGGAAGCCGACGAGATTCCACATCCGGCCCGCCGCATCCTCGCGCCGCAGCTGCACCACGGCCCACGGGCGCTTGCCGGTCCGCGGATCCCGCAGCCCCACGGGCTTCATCGGCCCGTGCCGCAGCGTCTCCCGCCCGCGCCGCGCCATCTCCTCGATCGGCATGCACCCCTCGAAGTACGGCACGTCGTCGAAGGCGTGAGCAGTGAACTGGTCGGCCGCGACGAGCGCGTCGATGAAGGCCTCGTACTCGTCGCGCGACATCGGACAGTTCAGGTAGGCCCCGCCCTCCTCGGCGCCCCCCGCCATCGTCTCCTTGTCCCACCGCGCCTGCCGGAAGGCGACCGACGTGTCGATCGATTCCGCTGCCAGGATCGGCGCGATTGCATCGTAGAACGCGAGGCCGGTGACGCCGAGCCGTTCGCGCATCGCCGCGGCGAGCGCGTCGCTCGTGAGCGGCCCCGTCGCGACGATGCCGGGCGCGGGGAGCGTGGTGACCTCGCCGCGCTCGACGGCGATGCGCGGGTGCGCGTGCACGCGGTCGTGGACGAAGGCGCTGAAGACCTCGCGGTCCACGGCGAGCGCGGAGCCCGCCGGCACGCGCGCGGCGTCCGCGGCCTCGAGTACGAGACAGCCGAGCGCGCGCATCTCGGCCTTCAACAGTCCGTGCGCGTTCGTGACCTCGGTGCTCTTGAACGTGTTCGAGCAGACCAGCTCGGCGAGCCGATCGGTCTGGTGCGCGGGGGTGCCGCGCACGGGACGCATCTCGTGGAGCACGACGTCGTGCCCACGTTCCGCCAACTGAAAGGCGGCCTCGCTCCCGGCGAGGCCGCCCCCGACGACGCGGATCAGCGCCACCGAATCACCCGGCGGCCTCCGCCGTCTCCGTCGCGCCCTCGTCCGCACCCTCGGACGGGACATCCCACTCGTTCTGACACTTCAGGCACCGCCGGAACGCCCCGCGCGCCTTCGTGCTGCGCGCCTCGGCGCCCGCGAAGCCGCAATCCGGGCAGGCGTCGGCGACGGGCTTCTCCCAACAGACAAAGTCGCAGTTCGGATAGTTCTCGCAGCCGTAGAACGCCTTGCCCCGCTTCTTCGACTTGCGCGCCGCGAGGTCCCCACCGTCCTTCGGGCACTTCACCCCCGTCGGCATCGACTTCGTCCCCTTGCACTTGGGGAAGGTGGTGCAGCCGAGGAACTCCCCGCTCTTGGAGCGCCGCACGATCATCGGCGTCACCCCGCACAGCGGGCAGGGGACCTCGACGTATCGCTTCTCCTTGACCTCACCCTTGAGCGGCCGCGTGAAGGTGCACGCCTTGGGGTGGTGTTCGCAGGCCACGAAGGGGCCGAAGAAGCCCCCCTTCGGCACGAGCCGCCCACCACAGGTCGGGCACCGTTCGGCGTCGAGCCCCGAGAGGTCGTGCGCCTCACGGATGAGCGCCTCCGCATCGACCGACCCGAGCGCCTCGGAGAAGGGCGACCAGAAATCCTCGAGTACCTTCTGCCAGCGCCGCTGGCCGTCTTCGACGTGGTCGAGCTCGGCCTCCATCCGCGCGGTGAAGCCCACGTCGAACTCGCGCGGGAACTGCCGTACCATCACCTTCTCGACCGACTCCCCGAGCGGCGTGGGGAAGAAGCGCCGCTGCTGCAGCTCGGCGTAGTGCCGCTCCGTGAGCGTCGAGATGATCGAAGCGTAGGTGGAGGGGCGCCCGATCCCGAGCTTCTCGAGCTCCTTCACCAGCGACGCCTCGGAGAAGCGCGGCGGCGGCTCGGTGAAGTGCTGGGACGGATCAATCGACGTGACCGGCACCCGCGCGCCGGCATGGATCGCCGGCAGCGCCTGCTCGTCCTCGAGCGTGCGGTGGTCCCCTTCCTCGGTGGCTTCCTTGTAGATGGCGAGGAAGCCCTGGAACTTCACGACGGAGCCCGTCGCGCGGAACAGATAGCGACCGAGGTCGAAGTCGACGGTGGTGGTGTCGAAGACCGCCGGCGTCATCTGGGAGGCCATGAAGCGCTGCCAGATGAGGGTGTAGAGCTTCAGCTGATCGGGGGTCAGATACGCGGCGACCAGCTCCGGCGTCCGCGCCGGATCGGTCGGGCGGATCCCCTCGTGCGCGCCTTGGGCGGCATCACCGCCGGCGTCGGCGTAGAGCTGCGGCGCCGCGGGGAGATACGGCGCCGGGAAGGAGGACGCGAGCACCGCGCGCGCCGCGGCGGCGGCCGACTCGGCCACACGGACGTGATCGGTGCGCATATACGTGATGAGGCCGACTGCGCCCTCGGCGGAGGAGAGCTGCACCCCCTCGTAGAGGTTCTGTGCGATCCGCATCGTCCGCTTGGAGCCGAAGCCGAGCTTCTTCGCCGCTTCCTGCTGCAGCGTGCTCGTTCGGAAGGGCGCCTCCGGCCGCTTGCGACGCTCGCGCTGCTTGAGGTCGGTGACGTCGAAGTGGGTTCGCGTGGCACAGTCCGCGACGATCGCCCGCGCGGCCGCCTCGGTGGGGATGACCGGCTTCGCACCGTCCACGTGATGCAGCTTGGCAACGAAGGGTTGCCCCTCATGCGCAAGCCGCGCGGTGATCTTCCAGTACTCCTGGGCGTTGAACGCCCGGATCTCGCGCTCACGCTCCACGAGGAGACGGAGCGCCACCGTCTGCACACGTCCCGCCGAGAGCCCCTTCTTCACGGTCTTCCAGAGCACCGGGCTCGCCTTGTAGCCGACGAGCCGATCAAGCACGCGCCGGGCCTGCTGCGCATCGACCTTCTTCTGGTCGATCTGCCGCGCCTCGTCGAGCGCCGCGCGGACCGCATCCTTGGTGATTTCATAGAACAACGCGCGCTTGATCGGCGGCGCCTTCGCCCCCGCGATCTGCGACTCCACGTGCCAGGCAATCGCCTCGCCCTCGCGGTCAGGGTCGGTCGCGATGAAGACCGCCTTCGCCGTCTTCGCCGCACTCTTGAGCTCCGCGACGGTCTTCTCCTTCCCGGGGATCGTCACGTACTGCGGCTCGAACCCCTGCGCCGGATCGATCCCGATCTGCTTCACGGGAAGGTCGCGGATGTGCCCGACGGTGGCCCGGACGAGGTACTGGTTGCCGAGGTACTTCCCGATGGTCTTCGCCTTCGCGGGGGACTCGACGATGACGAGCGACTTCCCGGCCGCGGCCTGCGCCGCCCCCTCATCGTGCGGGAGTTCCGGCTCCTTGGGGACCGAGCGGGCGCGCGTCGCGGCACGCTTCGCCGCCGGACCCCCGGACTTGGCCGTCTTCTTGACGGTCTTCGCCGCCACTTTCTTCGGAACCGGGGCGGATTTTGCCGCGGTCTTCTTTGACGTCTTCTTGGTGGTCGCCATTAGGTCGGCTATCCTAGTCCCCTGCTCACCCCGATGCAAGCGCTACTATAATAGCGGCAATATCATCCGGCGTCATCAAATCAACGCTAATCGTATGATTTGAAAGCATATAGAGGTGTTTTCGGCGTGCGAGAAGCGTGGTGATCCGTGCGACGTGATCAGACGCTCCCACCAGGGGTCGAGTCTCCCCTGACCCCTGCAACCGAGCCGCCGCGACCCCCGGGTCGACCTGTAGGTGGACGGCAATCAGACCCTTGCCGATGAGCCGCTGATGGGACGGATCCTCGATCCAACCGGCCCCGGGAGCCAGCACGATCGCCCCCACCGCATCCGCCAGCACCTGAGCGGTGAGGCGCCGCTCCCAGGCCCGGAAGAACGCTTCCCCCTGACCGGCGAAGATCTCGGCCACCGACATCCCGGCCGCCGATTCGATGGCCCGGTCGAGGTCCACGCAGCGCCATCCGAGGGCGGCCGCGACGAGCGGGGCGACGGTGCTCTTCCCCGCACCGGGGAGCCCGAGGAGGACGATGCCGCGGACGGCGGCGGGGTCAGCGGACGCGGTCGGCGACACGCGCGACGTACCCGTCGAGGTTCCGACGGAGCTCGCCGAGGGAATCACCACCGAACTTCTCCAGCATCGCGTCCGCGAGGACGAGCGCCACCATCGCCTCAGCGATGACCCCCATCGCAGGGACCGCGGTGACGTCGCTCCGCTCCGCCGCCGCGGCGGCGGTCTGCCCCGTCGCCACATCCACCGTGCCGAGGGGACGCATCAGCGTCGAGATCGGCTTCATCGCCACGCGGAGGACGAGTGGCTCCCCCGTGGTCATCCCCCCCTCGAGGCCACCGGCGCGATTCGTTCGGCGCGCGACATTGCCTCGTCGCGCATCACCGGGGTGCGGCACGATCTCATCGTGGACCGCCGACCCGCGGCGGTCGGCGACGGCGAAGCCATCCCCCATCTCGACCCCCTTCACCGCGGGGATCGAACAAAGCGCCTGCGCGAGCCGACCATCGAGCTTCCGATCCCAACTCACGTGCGAGCCGAGCCCAACAGGGAGACCGCGCACCACCACCTCGACGACGCCACCCAGGGTATCGCCCTCGGCCTTCGCCGCGTCGATCGCGTCGTGCATCGCCCCGACCGCCACCGGGTCGAGGCATCGGACGTCGGAGGTGTCGGCTGCGGCGTTCAGGTCCTCCGGCAGCATCTCGAGGGACTGCGCCTCCACGCCACCGAGTCGCACGACGTGGCTCCCGACGGAGACCCCGAGCTCAGCGAGGAGACGGCGCGCGACGGCCCCCGCCGCCACCCGGGCCGTGGTCTCGCGGGCGGAGGCGCGCTCCAGGATGTCCCGTGCGTCAGCGCGGTCATACTTGAGGAGGCCGGTGAGATCAGCGTGGCCGGGCCGTACGCGGGTGACCTGGCGACGGCGGCCCTCCGGCGTGTCGTCCTCGGGCCGGGGCGCGGGATCCATGATGGCCTCCCAGTTCGTCCAGTCGCGGTTCCGTACCAGCAGCGTGATGGGGGAGCCCAGGGTCTCGCCGGCCCGGAGGCCGGAGATCAACTCGACCCGATCCTGCTCGATCGCCATCCGTCGGCCGCGGCCGTACCCTTGCTGACGCCGCGCGAGCTCCGCGTCGATGTGCGACGCGAGGAGCGGGAGGCCGGCCGGAACGCCCTCGACCACGGCCAGCACGGCGGCACCGTGGGACTCGCCCGCCGTCATGAACCGCAACCGCCCCATTCCGTGCGACCGAGCCGGCGGCGCCAACTTACAGCGTGGGGGGCCTGACGGCCTCGCCCTCGTCGACGATGTGCGGCGTCACGAGGATCAGGAGGTCCTGCTTCCGCTGCTCCTCGCGCTCCTGCCGGAAGAAGCGGCCGACCCACGGAAGCTTGGAGAGGAGCGGGATCCCGGAGACGACCTTCGTCACCTGCGTCTGCGTGAGACCGGCGATCACCGCGGTCTCCCCGTCGGCGACGAGCACCTCGTTGGTCGCGGTCCGCTCGGTGATGCTCGGCCCCGCCTCGGTGATGCCCAGGAGCGACTGTTGCGTTGCCTGGATCTTCATCGCGATGAGGCGGTTGGAGGTCACATGCGGCGTGACGTTGAGACCAATGCCGATCTTCTGACGGAAGATCTGCGGGGCGACCGCCTGGATCTGGCCCGGGATGGCCGGCGGGGTGAGCAGGAAGGCCTGCTCGGTGCCGGCGAAGAGGGTCGCTTCCCGATTGTCGATCGTCGTCGTGCTCGGCTCCGCCTGGATGTCGGAGAGCTGTTCCGTGGTGAGCGCGTCGAGGAAGGTCGTCAGGTTGTTCCCGCCTACCGCCATCGTGTAGATCAACGAGAGCGCGGAGGAGCTGCGGAAGAGGCGATTGGCGTTGGCCACACCGGAGAAGGCATCGCCGCCGAGCGCGATGGTGAAGTTGCCACCGGCCGCCGTGCGCGGGATCAGGGCGTTCTGAAACATCGGCCGCGCCGCGGTCGCCGCCGTGCCGACGTCATAGCTCAGGCCGAGCTCCTCGGTCGCCGACCGATCGACCGAGATGATCTTCGCGCGGATGGCGATTTGCGGGGTGCGCCGGTCGAGCTCCTTCACATAGCGGACGATCTCCGGGAGACGGGAGACCGTCTCCGTGATGATCACGCTGTTGGTCTTCGCGTCCACCGCCACCGTCCCGCGCCCGCAGGTGCCGGGCGCTGGCGCGGCGACCTCGCCCGGCGGGGCGTCCGGCGCCGCCTCGGCGCCGGCCGCGGTCGAGCAGACCGCGAGCAGCGTGCGCAGCGTGGTGGCGAGATCGGTAGCCGTGGCGTAGTTGATGGCGATGATCTGCGAGAGCAGCGGCTCGGTCGCCGACCGCTTCGAGATGTTGTCGTAGGTGTCGATCGTGATGATCCCCGTGGTGTCCTCCACCGCGGAGAGCCCGTACGCCTGCAGGATCTTCTGCAGGGCGACGTCCCACGCCTGTCCGGCAATCTCGGCCGTCACGGTCGCATCGACCGTCGGCCCCGTGATGAACGTCTTGCCAGAGATCGCCGCGAAGGCCGCCACGACCTCGCGGATTGGCATATCGACGAACGAGAAGTTCGCGCGGGCGGTCTGGGCGCGCTGCTGCACCGGCGCGACCGGCTCGAGCGTCGGGGCGACCGCCGGGGCGACCGCACCGCCAGGCGCGGCCTCGACGGCGATCCGCAGCTCGCCGACACCGCGCACGATGCGGTAGCCGCGCTCGCGGTCGAGGTCGACGACGACACGCACCACCGACGCGGCGTACTGGGCGAGCCGCACGTTGGTGACGCCACCGCGGGCCACGCGGTCATAGGCGACGCCGCTCCGCATCTCGGCGCCCCGCAGGTCCACGACGATCCGGTGCGGATCCGTCAGGCGGAAATCGCTGACCGATACGTCCCCGTCGAGCGCCAGGACGACGTCGGTGCCCGCAGCGCCCGCTTCGACGCGGATGGCGGTCACGGCGGCGTCCGCGACACCGATCGCACGCAACGGCGCGACCGACACGGACAGGATGGCGAGCGCAGTGACTGCGACGATGGTGCGCCTCATGGCGTCTTCTCCCGACTCGGGGCTTGGAGCATCAGGGTCTCCTGACGCGAGAATCCGAATTCATCGATCACCAGCACGACCTCCCGCGGACGGATCGCGCCGACGCGCACGCGCCCGAACACCGAGCCCACCCGGGCCCGATACAGCTGAGCGGTCGAGACATCCTTGAGCAGCGCGATGGAGTTCCGACCCGCCGGGTCGATGATCACGCCGGTGAGCGCGAGGTCCTCGACGAGCGGCCGGATGTCGCCGGTCGCGATCAGCGACGCGAACGGGTCACGCCGTCCCGCCCGGTTGTACGTGAAGGTCTCGCGCGCGAAGATCAGCCGACCGGCGGAATCCTTCGGAAACTCCCGGAGCTTCGGCGTGGCCGGGGCCGGGGGGGTCTGCGCCGAGAGCGCGGACCCGAGCGGCAGGACCGCGAGCGGCAGGACCGCGAGCGCGATGAGGACGAGGCGACGGATCGTCATCGCGACGCCCCCGTCGTGTCCGCGTGCGCGACGTAGGTCTCGATGTCGAACGTCGCGTTCAGTTCACGACGCCCGGGATCCGCCGGCGCGCCGGTGGTCGAGGCGCGGGCCGCCGCCTCGACGAGCGTGACGTTGGTCGGGACGATGATGCGTGGCAGCCCGCCGATGGCGGTCAGGAGAGTCGCGATCTCATGGAAGGTGCCCCGCACCGACATCTTGAACCGGTACGTGTCGAACTGCGCCCCCGTGGTCGTGGCACCGGGCTGGAAGTTCGAGAACTCCAGCCCCGCACGGCGGGCGGCCACGTTGATCTGGTCGAGGAGCGCCGGGACCTCGTTCCCGGTGGGGATCAGCGTCCGGATGACCTCGAGGCTCTGGACCATCTGATCCGCCTCAGCCCGGATCTCCGACACCGAGCCCCGGGCCACGGCGGCGCGAGCGCGGGTGTTCGCGCTCTCGAGTGCCTCGACCGCCGCCCGCGACTCCTGCAACTCGATCGCCTTGGGGCTGTAGAGGAAGTTCCAATACGCGACGGCCCCGACGATCCCGAGGATCCCCACGAGCAGCATCGCCTGGTCCCGCTGGCCGGTCGGCATGCTAGGCATCTCTCACCTCATCGAGAGCGGGAGGGGCACGGTCTGCAGCAGGGCCGGGTCCGGACGCTCGTAGCTCAGGTCGAGCGTGAACTCCGTGACCTCCTTCCCCTCCACCGTCGCGACCGCGGAGACGGCGAGCGTCACGTTCGCGAGGAACGGGGAGTCCTCGAGCTGCTTCATGAACTGCGTCAGCGCCTGGATGTTGACGGTCACGCCGATCACCCGGATCCCCAAGGCCGACGCCTCGCCCGCGGCGATCTGCTCCGCGGCGAGCGCCGTCGCCGCGCCCGAAGGGGCGATCGACCGGAGCCAGGTGTACGTCGGGAGGGCGCGCGAAACCTCGTCGAGCACGTGCGCCCAGACGAACCGCTCACCATCCACCGCGGCGATCACCGACATCTGCCCGAGCACCGAGTCGCGGCGCGACTCGGCGGAGCGGATCTGGTTCACGACCTCGGCGTATCGCGTGCTGTCGGCCCGCGTGCGCTGAACGAGCGCCGCAAGCTCCGCGGCCGACCGCTGCTGTGAGACGGCGAGCGCGCCGGTGGTGGCACCGCCCAGTAGCACACCACCAATCGCCACGGCCAACCACGGGTCGGTGACCGTCTTCCGGAACACCTCGAGGACGACGGCGAGGGTGATGCCAAAACCCGAACCGGCCCCGCGCCGCTGGGCGCGACCGCCCGGGAGAAGATTGACTTCGATCATCGGCCGCTCGGGTCAGCCGTGCTGGCGCAACGCCAGCCCGATGGAGAGGAGGAGAAGGGGGGCGACCTCGTCCGTGACGAGCGCCTCGAAGGCGCCCTCGCGGATGGTGAGCCCCTCGAGCGGGTTCGCGAGCAGGACGGGGACGCCGAGGCGCGAGGCCAACACCTCGACCAGCCCGGCCGCCTGGGAGCCGCCGCCCGCGAGATAGACGCTCCGGATCTGCGCACCCGAGCGGGAGGACGACGACAGGAACGCCGCCGCGCGCTCCACCCCCACGGCGATCTCCTCGCCGCGGATCGCGAGCACCGCGTCGAGGTCATCGGACCGCTGCGCCGACTCGATGACCGCCGCCGCCTGATCCGCGCCGAGGCCCCGGTCGCGCTGCAGGTCCTCCCGGAACCGCCGGGTCCCGACGAGGAGGTCACGCGTGAGGACCGGGACGCCGTCGTCGACCAGGTTGATGTTCGTCACATCATGCCCGACGTTGACGAGCGCGACCGTCCCCGACATCGCCTCGGGATGCGCGCGCTCGAAGGCGTTGTGGAGCGCGAACGCATCGACGTCGATGACCGCAGGCGTCAGACCGGCATCCGCGAGGAGACGGAGCTTCGATTCCACGAGGTCGCGCTTCGCTGCGACAAGGAGGACGTCCATCTGCTCGGACTCCCCCTCCGGGTCGAGGATCTGGAAATCGAGCTCGACCGACTCCATGTCGAACGGAACATGCTGCTCGGCTTCCCACCGCATCAACTCGCGTGCCTGCGTCTCCTTTACGCGGTCGATCTGGATCTTCTTGACGATGACGTCGCGCCCACCCACGGCGGCGACGACCCGCGGGCCCGACACCCCCGCCGCCTGCAGCGCCGCCGTGATCGCGTCGGAAACAATGCCGCCGTCCATCACCTCGCCCTCGACGATAGCGTCGGGGAGGACCGGCATCAGAGCCACCCGGACAAGCTCCGGACCCGACGCCGCGTGCTCCACCACCGCGACCTTGACGAGGCCGGAGCCGACATCGAGACCGATCGTGCGCTTCTTGCGACCGAAGAGTGCCATGAGGACGAGTAGGGTGGACCTGATGTCTCGTCGTAAGGATATGCCGTCAACGCGTGGGAGGTAACCCGGGAAGGACGATCGGAACATCTGCCCCAGCCGTCTCGAGCACGCGCGCCTGGCGCACGGCGAGCCACGCCCCGGCCCGCCACTGCCCCTCGGCGCCGGCAATCGCCCATCGAATCCGCCACAGGTCTGGCGATACCGGGGCGATCTCCCATCGACCCGTCGACCGGTTCGCCGTGACTATCACCACCGCGGTGGCGGAGTCCGGCGTGGCCTGCCGCACCGCGGCCCGGGCGGCGTGTTCCACCTCTACGGCGGCGAAGTCGAGCGCCACACCGTCCCAGACCGCCCGGAGGCCGCGATGACTCCAGCCGACGCGCGCCGCACCCCAGCTGGCGACACCCAGCAGGGCGGTCCCGACACCAAGGACGAGCAGCAACGCCACTCCGCGTCGCCCCCTCAGCATCGCCGCACGAGGCGCCACCGGACGGCGATGGACCCGACGGCCCGCACCCCCACGTCGATGCCGCACGGCACGGCACGGAGTTGCCAGCCGCCCTCCGCGGGCGGATGGATCGGCCCCACGAGCGGCTGGGCGTTTTCGCACCGGTCGATGCACCGACGGAGACCGAGCATCCACCCGCCATCGGCGCCCCGATACGGGACGAGCCGGGTGTGGGACGTGACGCGCACCAGCAGCCGCGAGGCGTCCGGGCGCGCGCACGCCGTGCCTCGACCCGCGATCGGCATCGCCGGAACGGATCGCCAGACGAGCGAGTCTGACCCGTTTGCCGCCGCGACACGCTCCAGCACCACCCAGCGGTCACCGGGCGCCGGCATCACGCCAGCGGAATCGAGGAGCGCCGTCGTCCCATCATCGCAGGGGAGACCGTCCGTCACCAGCGACGCCAACTCAAGCGCGGTATCGCCGAGCACCGCGACGTCCACGGCAGCCTCAGCCATCGAGCCCGCGACGGCCAGCGCCTCCTCCACGACCGCCGCCGCACGCTCGCGCGTCGCGGCGCGGCCCATCGCACGCATCGTGCTGCGGAGGATGGTGCTCGCCAGGATCGCGAGGAGGCCCGTAAGCGTGACCGCCAGCACGAACTCGACGAGAGTCACCCCGGCGCGCCGAGTCATCATCCGCAGGGCAGCACGCTCCGGAGGGCGCCGCGCCGGACCGCGACCGGGGCGTCATCCGGCCAGCGGACCGCGACGAGCCGTCCACTGTCGGCCTCCACCGCCCAGCGGAAGAGGATGCCCCCGCTCCGCACCTCGACCGGCGATGCCGGCATCAAGGTGCAGGGTGCGCGTGCGAAGCGCCGCAGCAGATCATCGACCTCACCCGCCGCGGCCCGCCAGCCTTTCACACGGCCGACGCGGGCGATCAGAAGGGTGCTCATCCGGGCCGCCGCGAGCACCACCGTCACGAGCAGGACCGTCGCGACGATGACTTCGACGAGTGTAACTCCCCGGCGCGGCATCCCCGACGATAGGGTGGCAGAGCCCCCCCACCGACCTCTTGTGACGGCGGTCGTGATGAAAAGACTGCGGGGGTCAGGCCGTCAGGCCTGACCCCCGCGTCCCGCCGGCCCGATGGGGCCGATGGTCAGTTGCAGACGATCTCGCCGTTGTTGGTGGCGGACGTTGCATTCGGGGTCGCCCAGTACGTCACGGAGCAGCTGGCCCCTCCCTTCTGCAACTGCGCAGTGTGGCTGTTCGTGGTCCCCACGAGGCCAACAACCGAATCGCCGACCGAGGGATTCCAAAGCCCCGCGTTGGTGAGGGAGGCAAGGTTAGTGGCGAACGCGCCGCTGTCCCCGTAGTACGTCTCCTGCGCCGTCAGGAGGTTCCGGAGATCGCTCTTCACCGCGGCCTGGTTCGCCCGCTCACGGGTGGCGCCGAACTTCGGGATGGCGATCGCGGCGAGGATACCGATGATGACGACGACGATGAGCAGCTCGATCAGCGTGAAGCCGGCGCGACGGGTGTTCGACATGATGCACGGTCTCCTGAAGGGATGGAACGGCGCCGGCACGGCGACGTCCCGACGGAAGGATAGCTCCATCCTACGGCGCACGGGTCGGGGGGGCAAGACCCTCACGAAGTGGGGGGCGCACCGAACCGACGAGGTTCCAGCCGGTGAGGTCACGCCGAGCGAGACCACCCTGGTCGTTGACCTCGATGATGATCGGCGGTCCCGGGCGCCCCACCGGCCGGCCACGGCTCCGCCACGCATTGATCGCCCCGCCGGAATCCGAGGCGAGAAGCACCGAGTCCGCGATGTCCATCAGAATGCGGAATGGTGTCGACTGCACCGCGGTGGCGCGCGCGCGCAACGCGGCGCGCCGGGCCTCCCGGTACCGACCGAGGCGGAGAAGGCACGTCACCTGACCGAGTTCGACCGTCATCGGGACGGCATACATCGCCAGCAGGCGCCGATGGTACGATAACGCCTCCGTACACCGCCCCTGACGCTCGAGAACCATGCGCATCCCGTTCAGCAGTCGCAGGTCCGGTGGCCCGAGGGCCTCCGCGATGCGCAGGTGCACCTCGGCGCGCTCGAGCTCCTCGAATCGCAGGAACTGCAGGCCGAGGACCCGTTGCCAGCTCGGATTCGTGGGTGCGTCGACCAGACTCGTCGCGACCAACGTGTGCGAGTCCCTCCAATCGGGCTGCCGGGCAGCGCTCGCCGCCGCGCTGGCGACGACGACGAGCACGAACGCGGCGCGGACGAGGCGCCGGACCGGCGGGCCGAGCGCGCGTGCACTCCACGGGACGAGCACATCGGCGCAGAGGCCCGCCGCGAGCAGCACCCCGATGCTGGGGAGGAAGAGCGACCGTTCGGCCATCACGATACCGGTCGGGAACGCGACGTTCGCCGTGGGGGCCATCGCCACCGGCACCCAAAGGAACGGCCAGATCGGATGACCGCGGCGCCGCAGCCACCACGCCGCACCTATCCACAGCGCGATCACCCCGAGCGCCACGATGTGCCAGGCGTCGAAGGTCGGGTGGAGCGGATACGCCGGCGGTGAGTAGTCCGCGGCAAGCGGGGGACCGAGGAGGAGCAGGCGCGCCTCGGTCACGCGCACGGCGAGCGCCACCAAGAGGCGTTGCCCCGTGGAGAGTTCCGCGATGGAGAGATGACTGCCGTCGCCTCCCAGGGTCCCGAGGACGGCGAACCGCGCGCCAAGATAGAGCGCCACGACGTACGCGAACGCGCGGAGGAGCCGCCATCCCAACGCCCGCTCCGCCACGCTGCGCGACGGGTCGCGCAGCCACGGGATGAGGCGGAGGCCGAGGAGGACCGGCAGGACCACCCCGTTCTCCTTGGCGAGCAGCCCCGCGGCTACGCACCCGATGAGGCCGATGGCGCGCGCGCGCGTGAGCGCTCCCTCGGCGATGACCCGCTCCACCAGGAGCAGAGCGACCAGCGCACTCACCGCGACCCAGAGTTCCGACTGGCCGACCACATTGCCGACGACCTCGACGTGAACGGGATGCGCCGCCCAGAGCAGCGCGACTCCGAGGGCCACCGCGGGGCGCATGAAGCGCCGAGCCAGGCGCCACACGAGGACGGCCGCGACTGCATACACCACGATGTTCACGAGGTGGAAGACGAGCGGCGCCCCGCCGCCCACCATCCACTGCACCGAGAAGAGCCCGATCGTCAGGGGGCGATACAGCGCCTGCCCGAATGGGGGCATCCAATAGGTCTCGCGCAGGAACGCCCAGGGCCACCGCCATGCGTGCACCGCCTCGCTGTCCCGCACGATGGCGACATCATCGTAGGCGAACCCGTTGTGCAGTCCCGTCAGCGTACTGGCCAGCACCACGAGCACGACCAGCAGTCCGCCGAGGTCCACCCGCCGCCACCCCGGGGCCGGTGTCCCTCCCGCCCCCACGACCGTCACGCCCACAGATTGAAGCGCAGGATGTGCCAGAGGGCGGCGACCCCGTCGCGCCAGCTGATCTTCTTCCCCTCGGCGTAGGTCCGCCCGCTGTAGGAGATCGGCACCTCGTAGATCCGCGCCTTCGCCTGCACGAGGCGTGCCGTCACTTCCGGCTCGAAGCCGAAGCGGTCCGACGTCAGCGGCAACGACCGCGCGAGGTCGCCGCGGATCGCCTTGTAGCAGGTCTCCATATCCGTGAGGTTCACGTTCGTGAGCATGTTGCTCAACAGCGTGAGCACCCAGTTGCCGACCGAGTGCCAGAAGTACAGGACGCGGTGCGGCCCGCCGAGGAAGCGCGACCCAAAGACGGCGTCCGCCTTGCCGGCGGCGATCGGCGCCAGGAGGCCGGGCCAGTCGGCGGGATCGTACTCGAGGTCGGCGTCCTGCACGATGACCACGTCCCCGGTGCTCGCGGCGAGCGCCGTGCGGATCGCCGCCCCCTTGCCACGGTTCCGGTCGTGCCGGACCAGCACGTCGATTCGTCCCGCCGCGTGGAGCACCGCGAGTCGCTCGCCCGTCCCGTCGGTCGAGGCGTCGTCGACGCAGACGACCTGCTTGGGGATCGGCACCGCGTGCACCGCATCGAGGATCCGGTCGATCGTCGCCCGCTCGTTGTAGACGGGAATGAGCACGGAGAGCCGGCCGATGCCGTCCATCACTTCGTTCCCTCGTAGCGTGCGAGTTTGCGGTGAAGCGTGGAGGGGTCGATGCCGAGCGCCTCGGCCGCCCGCGTCTTGTTCCCCTGCTCCTGCTGCAGGACCCAGAAGATGTAGGCGCGCTCGACGAGCTCCAAGGTGGGATTGCGGATCGTGCGCTCCTCCGCCAACGGCACCGAGGCGCGCGTGAGCACGCGCTCAGGGAGCGCCGACACCTCGACGATGGGACCGGGCGCGAGGATCATCGCCCGTTCCATCGCGTTCTCCAGCTCGCGCACGTTCCCGGGCCACGCGTACGCGCGCATCGCCTCGGCGGCCCCGTCGGAGAGGAGCTTCGGCTCCCCCCCCTTCTGCGCCGCGGCGCGACGGAGGAAGTGGTCCGCGAGCAGCGGGATGTCGTCCGCCCGCTCGCGCAGCGGAGGGAGGTGGATGGCGATGACGTTCAGGCGGTAGAAAAGATCCTGCCGAAACCGCCCCTGCCGGATCTCCTCCTCGAGGTCGCGGTTCGTCGCCGCCACGATGCGCGTGTCGATCGGCCGCGGCTCCGTCGCGCCCACCGGGATCACCTCGCGGTGCTGCAGGACCCGCAACAGCTTCACCTGCGTCGCGGGCGTCGTCTCGCCGATTTCATCGAGGAAGAAACTCCCGCCGGCCGCCGCCGCGAAGAGGCCCTCGTTGTCCTTCACGGCGCCGGTGAACGCCCCCTTCACGTGCCCGAAGAGCTCACTCTCGAGCAGCCCCTCGGGAAGCGCCCCGCAGTTCACCGTCTGGAACGTCGACCCCGCCCGCTCGGAGAGCGCGTGGATGTATCGCGCGACGACCTCCTTCCCGGTGCCGGACTCCCCGGTGAGGAGGACCGTCGACTCGGTGGGCGCCACGGCCTCCGCGAGTCGCAGCACCTCCTGCCACCCGCGGTTGGCCCCGATGGGGGGGTCCGCCGAACGGCGCGTCTGCCGCGCGATCTCCTGCTTGAGGTGCCGGTTCTCGGTGCGCAGCTGCCGATGTTCCGCCGCGCGCCGGAGGATTGCGAGGAGCTCGTCATTGCGGAACGGCTTCTGGATGTAGTAGAACGCCCCCGCGTTCACCGCCTGCATCGCGGATTGGAGCGACGCCTGCGCGGTCATCAGGATGACGGGAAGCTCCGGGTCGCGCGCCCGGGCCGCCTCGAGCACCTGGACGCCGTCGACGACCGGCATCCGGATGTCTGTGAGCACGATGTCGGGGGGGGGCCCGGCGAGCCGGTCGAGTGCCGCGCGTCCGCCGTTCACGCAGACGGGCGTGAACCCCTCGCTGCGGAGCAGGATCTCCAGGGTCTGCAGAATCCCGGACTCGTCATCCACGACGAGGACGGTCGGGCGTGGGGGGGTGCCGCTCACGGGAGACCTCCGAGGGGCCCGGCGAGAGTGGGAAGGAGAACGCGGAAGCGCGTCCCCGCACCGACGGGGTCGACGAGGACCGTACCCCCGAGGGATTCGACGGCGCGGTGGACGATGGCGAGCCCGAGCCCGGTCCCCTTCGCCTTCGTGGTGGTGAAGGGTTCGAAGAGCCGGTCCCGCACGGCATCGGGGATCCCGCCCCCCTGATCCTCGACATCGAGCACGATCGCCCCCACGGGGAAACGGAGCCCGATAGGGAGTTCCGCGGTCCGGAGCGGTCCAAGCGTGACATGCACGACGCCGTCCGGGGGTGAGGCCTGCACCGCGTTGAGCACGAGGTTCGACGTGAGACGGTGCACGAGATCGGCATCCGCCTCGGCGTAGATCGGCCCGGGGGCGAGTCGTACGTCCAATCGCACGCCGGCCGGGCGGTCGGGATGCGCGGCGACGAGGCCGACCGCCCCCTCGACGGCGGGGCGGATGTCGATCCGGCCCAACCGTGCCTGCGGCACCCGCGCGAAGTCGAGGAATTCGGTGAGCAATCGCGCCAGTCGCTCGGACTCGCGGATGATCAAATCGCTCAGCACCCGCACATCTCCCGTGGGCGGCGCGGCGCGGCCCACCTGCTCGGCCGCGCTCTGGATGCTCGCGAGCGGGTTCTTGATCTCGTGCGCGAGCGACGCGCCGATCTCGGCGACCGACTCCAGTCGGAGCGCCCGGGTCCGGAGCTCCTCAACACGGATCGCATCCGCGATGTCCTGGATGATGGCCGTGATCGATTCGACCTCGCCGTGCTCCCCTCGCACCACCGAGGTCGTGACACCGATCGGGATCCTCTGCCCGTCGGGGCGCCGGACCTCCGTGCGGAGACTCGCCGCATCCGGCGCCTCGAGGTCGATCAGCGCGAGCTGAACCTCGGGGGCCACGCGCGCGAGCAGGTCGTCGACCCGCTCCCCCGCGCGCTCCGCGAGCGGCACCCCGAGGAGGGCCGAGGCGGCAGGGTTCGCATACGTCAGATGCCCCGCTCCGTCGACGGTCAGGACGCCGGCACGGATGTTTGCGAGGATCCCCGCGGCGCGGCGCTGCATCCGGGCGAGCTCCACGGCGAGCCGCGCCCGCCCCTCCCCCGCGGCCTGCAGTCGCGTCGCGATCGCCCCGGTGCCGAAGGCCACCGCGATGAAGACGAGCAGCTGCAGGACGAGGGTCGCATCCATTGCCCCTTGGGCGAGGAGCAGCGCGTCACCGACGAAGAGCGCACTCGCCAGCGCCGCCAGGAGCAGCGAACTCCCGAGGGGGAGAAGGAGCGCCGCGGCACTCATCCACAGGATGTAGAGCGCCGAGAGCTGCGA
>DAISWY010000033.1:0-21111 GCA_036826135.1 Gemmatimonadaceae bacterium
CCGATGACGTGACCGATGGCCTGCTGGCGCGGCTTCGCGCCGAGCATATAGCCCGGCTTGATGTCGCTCAGGAGGTTCGCCGCGTTCGACGAGATCTCCGCCGTCATCGTCGCGGGAAGGAGGTTGCTCGCCGGGTTCACGCGGTCGATCGCCCCCATCGTGAACTGCGTGATCTTCGAGAGCGCGCCCGTGGGGGTCCACGAGGTGAGCGCCATCGAGTTCGTGCAGATGACGGTGAGCACGAAGATCAGGGGGAGCGAAACGAAGGCGAGGAGCCACGGGACGCCGAAGAAGGCGTGCGTCAGCCAACCGCCGAGGAGGCTGAAGACCGGCACGCCCACGTAGGAGACCCAGAGCGGGACCTCGATGTCTCGGAGCGGATCCTCCCCCGCGTCGGCCGACGCCCCTTTCGATCGGAAGAGTCCGGTCAGGAGCTCCGGCTTCGCGACCAGACTCACAAGCGAGCCGACGACCATCATCGTGACGCCCCACCAGAGCGCCCACTGGTTCACGATCTCAGCGCGCGAGATGGCGACGACACTGCCGTCCGGCGCGGTGTAGGGCGCGATATCACCGCGCTGGATCATGATCGGCGCGAGCACGGCGAAGTTCACCACCGCCCCGAGGAGCACGCTCGTCGCGACGCGGATCCCCATCAGCCCGCCGACGCCGAGCATCGCCATGTCGAGCGTCAGCCGCAGGCCGAGCTGCCGGATATCGGTGCCGAGGATCTTCGGCGTCCAGAGATGGTAGCGGGCGGCGAGGTCGTAGAAGTAGGTGTCGAGCCGCTCCTGCAGGTGGAACGGTGCCTTCAGGCTCGTCCACCGGTCCATCCGCAACAGCGTGAACTGCAGGAGCCGCATCCAGCCATCGCTTACCAGGAGCTGCCAGCCGCCGGAGATTGCCGCCGCGGCCGCGAGGAGCCGCGCCTTGAAGAGCCCGGCCGCCTCCTGCCCCGTGTAGAGGGCGTCGAGCACCACTCCGGCGGCCCGACCCTCGGGGAACGGGAGTTGGTCCTCGTTGATGAAGCGTCGCTTCATCGGGAACGCGAGCAGCACGCCGAGAATCGAGATGACCGTGTTCCACGCCATCATCTGCCACCACGGCACGACGCGCCCGGTCACGAGCATATACGCGGCGAGCCCGGAGACGAGCGGCGTCACCATATAGCCGGCGGCCGTGGCGATCGACTGCGTCGCGTTGTTCTCGAGGATGGTGTAGTCGGGCGCGAGCCCCGCCGTCGAGAGCGCGCGGAACATCGCGAAGGCGAGGATCACCGAGGTGACACCGACGCCGATGGTGATCCCCGTCTTCCCCGCGATGTACAGCGCGGTCGCAGACAGCACGCCGCCGAGGAGGAAGCCGGTGATGGCGGCGCGGAGGGTCAACTGCGCCATGTCGCCGCGATAGACCCGGGTGAGCCACCACTGGTCCTTCTGTCGGCGCGACCAGGTGGCGATCTGCTCGTCGGTGAGTTGCTCGATGGCCATGGGCGGGACGTTCGCCCCGGTGCCGGACGCGGGCAAGGGGCGTGCGGTATCTTCCGGTCCATGTCATCCAACCGTCGCGTACCCGTCCCAGACCGGCGTCCCATCGGTCGCCTTGGGCGCTTCCGTGCCATCGCTCGCGTCGCCTCCGGCCTGGTCGCGGGCGGCCTCCTCGGCGCGCTACTGGCCTCACCCGCGCTCGCCCAACACACGGACACCCGCCCGCGGATCGCCGTGATGTCCGCCTTCGACACCGAACTCGTCGCCCTCCGAGCGGCCGCCACGATCACCGAGACCCGCGTGGTGAACGGCCGGACCTGGTTCCTCGGGACCCTGGGCGGCCACGATGTCGTCCTGCTGCTGAGCGGATTCAGCATGGTGAACGCGGCGATGACCACACAGGCGCTTCTCGACCGGATCCCCATCCGCGCCATCGTCTTCTCCGGCATCGCGGGCGGCGTAAACCCCGGACTCGATGTCGGCGATGTCACCGTGCCCGCGCAGTGGGGCAACTACCAGGAGAACGTCTTCGCCAGGGAGACGCCCACCGGCTTTGCCCCCTCGCGGGTGACGACCGACTTCCCCGGCTTCGGGATGATGTTCACCCAGGGGACCTCGGTGACCGTGCCCGGCGCCCCCGCCGACTCGCTCGCGCGTCGGTTCTGGTTCCCCGCCGATACCCTCGCGCTGCGGATCGCCCGCGAGGTCGCCGCGCGCGTGCCGCTCGCCCGGTGCACGACCGACGGGAGCTGCCTGCCGCACCAGCCGCGCGTGGTGGTGGGGGGCAACGGCGTGAGCGGCCCGACCTTCGTCGACAACGCCGCGTATCGGGAATGGAGCTGGCGCACCTTCCGGGCCGATGCGCTCGATATGGAGACCGCCGCCGTGGCGGTGGTCGCGCACGAGAATCACGTCCCCTACGTCGCGTTCCGCTCCCTCTCCGACCTCGCGGGCGGGGAGGCGGGCCCGAACGTCGCGCGCACCTTCGGTCGCCTCGCGGCCGCGAACTCCGCGGCGGTGGTGATCGAGTTCCTGCGCGCCTACCCGCCCGTCACGCGCCCGGAGGCCCGGCGATGATTGCGGCGCTCCGCCGCGCCCTCGCCGCGGGCGAGACGACGGTCGCCACAGAGCTGCGGGCCGGCGTCGCGACCTTCATCACGATGGCCTACATCATCGTCGTGAACCCCGCCATCCTCGAGGCGGCGGGGATCCCGCGCGAGGCGTCCGTCACGGCGACGATCCTCTCGGCCGCGTTCGGCACACTCCTCATGGGCGTGTACGCGAACCGCCCCTTCGCCATCGCCCCGTACATGGGCGAGAACGCGTTCATCGCCTTCACGGTCGTGAAGGGGATGGGCTTCCCGTGGCAGACCGCGCTCGGCGCGATCTTCCTCGCCGGCGTGGCCTTCACCCTGCTCACCGTCCTCCGGGTGCGCGGCTGGCTCGCGGCAGCTCTTCCCCGCTCGCTCAAGCACGCCTTCGCCGTCGGCATCGGGCTCTTCGTCACCTTCATCGGCCTCAACGACATCGGCGTCGTCGCGCTCGGGGCACCGGGAGCCCCGGTCGCCCTCGGCGCGCTCCGTGCCCCCTCGACGCTCGTCGCGCTCGGCGCCCTCGGCGTCACCCTCGTCCTGATGGCGCGCCGCATCACCGGGGCCCTGTCCATCGGCATCCTCCTCGCGTTCGCCGGCTCGATGCTCGCCGGCATCACGCCGGCACCGACCTCGCTCCTGAGCGCACCGCCCAGCCTCGCGCCCATCCTCGGACAGCTCGACATCGCCGGCGCGCTCACGCTCGAGGCACTCCCCGTGGTCGTCATCGTCTTCGTGATGGCGTTCGTGGACACCATCGGTACGCTCTTCGGCCTCTCCGCGCACGCCGGGCTCCTCGACGCCGACGGCAACCTCCCCGATGTGGAGCGGCCGATGCTCGCCGACGCGCTCTCGAATCTCTTCGCGCCGGTGGTCGGCACGACCACGACGGGCGCGTACATCGAGTCCGCCGTGGGGATCGAGGAGGGCGGACGGACGGGGCTGACCGCGCTCGTCGTCGCGGGGCTCTTCCTCCTCGCACTCTGGGCCGCTCCCATCCTCACCGCCGTCCCGCTGCACGCCTCGGGCGTCGCCCTCGTGGCCATCGGCGTGCTGATGCTGAAGCCGCTCGCGTCGCTCGACACCGCCGACGCCACCGAGTGGATCCCGGCCCTCTTCACCATCGTGCTGATGAGCTTCACCTACAACATCGGCGTCGGGATGACGGCGGGACTCCTGCTCCATCCGCTGCTCAAGGTGGCGACGGGGCGCGGACGCGAGGTGCCGGTCGCCCTCTGGGTGCTGGCCGCGCTCTCCCTGCTCTTCTACCTCGTCTATCCGTACCGCTGATCAGTAGCGGACGAGGGTCTCCGCGCGCCGGCCGGCGAGCGCCGCGCGCCAGGGCAGGAACGACAGGTCGATCACCGCCGCGAGGCCGCCGACACTCGCCCCACACCGCTCGGCGAGCCGGACCACCGCCGCGGCGGTGCCGCCCGTGGCGAGGACGTCATCGACGATGAGCACGCGGGCCGTGGGCCCGATCGCGTCCGCGTGCAGTTCGAGGGCGTCGGTGCCGTACTCGAGCGCGTAGGTCTCGCGCACGCGCGCGCGCGGTAGCTTACCCGGCTTGCGCACGGGGACCAGCGGCACGCCGAGGTGCTGGGCGACCGGCGCACCGAAGAGGAACCCCCGGCTCTCGATGGCGAGGACGTGGGTGATGCCGACCGCGTGCCACGGGGCCGCGAGCGCCGCCGTGGTGCGCTGGAAGAGCGCGGGGTCGGCGAGCACGGGGGTGATGTCCTTGAACGCGACGCCCGGCGAGGGGAAGTCGGGGACGGTCTGGATCGCGGCCGCGAGATCGGCGGCGAGCGTGGGGTCAGACGGTGAGGAGAACGACGCGGTCGACGGCATCGCGGAACGCTCGTCGCGGCGCGGCGACGCGGCAAGGGCGTCAGGCGTGCGGCCGGGTCCGCGAGGCGCGTGCGAGTCCGTGGAAGCTGGCTCGGAAATCCGAGAACGACGCTACGGCCTGCCGCTGCTCCACCGTGAGCCGATCCGCGATCGACGCCAGCACCCACGCGTGGAAGCGGTCGGCCCGGTCGGCGTCCGTCCCCTCGTCCGCCAGCAGGTCCCGCGTGCGCGCGGCCCACGCCTCGAGCCCGGCGCGAAGCGCGGCGAGATGCGCGGACGGATTCTCCGACGCGCCGAAATGCGTGAGGAAGAGCCGCGTCGGTGCAAGGGTCTCGAGGGCATCGAGGCTCGTGCGCCACGCCTCGAGGTCGACATCCGGTGGGGGGGTGACCGGCAGGACGAGGTGCACCGGCGGGAGGCAGACCCCGGCGGTGTCACCGACGTAGGCGGTGCCATCGGTCTCATCGAGGTAGGTCACGTGATGCACTGCGTGACCCGGAGTGTACCGCACGGCGAAGACACGGTCGCCGAGCCGTAGCGACTCCCCGCCACGGAGGGCGCGCAGCCGATCCGCCGGGACGGGGAGGAGCGGCCCCCAGAGCGTGTCCATCCGGTCGCCGTAAATGCGCGTGGCGCTCGCGATCAATCGGGAGGGATCGGCGAGATGTCGCGCCCCGATCTCGTGCACGTGGACCGTGAGGGAAGGGTTCGCCGCGAGGAGCGACCCTGTGACGCCGGCGTGGTCGAAGTGGATGTGCGTCAGGAGAATCGCGTGCAGGTCCGCGAGAGCAATCCCCTCGGCGGTGAGGCCAGCGGTCAGCGTCGGGAGCGTCGCACCTGGCCCGGGGTCGACGAGGACCGGGCCGGCCGCCGTGTGGAGCACCCGGCAGGCGACGGACTGCGGGCGGCCGAGGTGAAGCAGGTCGATCGTGACATCACGGGAGGGCATGCCGATGCGGTGTCCTGGCGAGAGCGATTCATACGGCGAGCGGGATCCGGCGGGCATCGATGCGGACGAGCCGCCGTTCCAAGCTAGCCGGTCCCGGGTGCCCCACCCACGTGGGTACCACCGGCCCCGCGGGTGCATCGCCGTCGGACGGTTCCCAGGTCACGCCTACGCTGCATGGCGCCGAACCGCCGGCTCGCCGATGCGACCTGGGAGCGCCATCTTCCGAAGATCGCCGTTCCCACCTCCAGCTCCGCCACCGATGCGCCTGCTCCCCCTCGCCCTCGCTCTCGCCCTGCCGATCGCCGCCGAGGCGCAGGGCGCCGCCCCCACCCGCCCCGCCGGCGTGACCGACGCCGCCATCGCCATCGGCGACTCCATCTATCACAGCGGCGGCTGCCAGCGCTGCCACGGCCAGAAGGGAGTGGGTGCGAACAACGGCCCCAGCCTCGTCAGCGGCGCGTGGGTCCAGCACGGCGGCCGCTTTGATGAGATCATCGCGACCATCACGAACGGCGTCCCGCGCGATCAGGTGAAGGACGCCTCGCGGCGGTTCCCGATGGGGCCGCGCGGCGGCCCGATGAACCTCGACGACGCGCAGGTCCGTGCCGTGGCCGCGTACGTCTGGTCGATCTCACGCGCGAAGACCCCGCCGCCAGCGCCCTGATTCCCCCCTGCGTTGAGGAGGGGCGGGAACCATTCCCGCCCCTCTCTCGCTGACCTCAGATGCGCGATCTCACACAGGGCTCCATCCCCCGGCACATCATCCGGATGGCCGCCCCGATGGCTGTCGGGATGCTCTTCCAGACGGCCTACTTCTTCGTCGACCTGTACTTCGTCGGCCAGCTCGGCGACGCTGCCATCGCAGGCGTCGGCACGGCGGGCAACCTCCAGTTCATGGTGATGGCGGTGAGCCAGGTGCTCTCCGTCGGCACGATGGTCCTGATCTCCCACGCCGCGGGCCGCAAGGACGGCACCGCCGGGACACTGGCCTACAACCAGTCGCTCGTCCTCTCCGCCATCGCCGGCGTGCTGACCCTCCTCCTCGGCTACACGGCGGGGTTCGCCTGGGTGCGCGGCATCGCCGCCGATGCCCGCACCGCGGAGCTCGGTGTCGACTACCTCTCGTGGTTCCTGCCGGCGCTCGCGCTCCAGTTCCCGCTCGGGGCGATGATGTCCACGCTGCGGGCGACCGGCATCGCGCAGCCGACGATGGTGATCCAGGTCGCGACTGTCGTGCTGAATGCGATCCTCGCTCCGATCCTCATCGCCGGATGGGGCACCGGTCGGCCGCTCGGCGTGGCGGGCGCCGCCATCGCGAGCGACATCGCTCTCGTCGTCGCCATCGGCCTCGCCCTCTACTACTTCAAGCGGCTGGAGCACTTCGTCCGCTTCGATGCGTCCCAACTCCGGCCGCACCTCGACACCTGGAAACGCCTGCTCGCGATCGGGATCCCCTCGGGGCTCGAATTTGGATTGATGTTCATCTCGATGGCCGTCGTCTACTGGATCATCCGCGACTTCGGCCCCGCCGCGCAGGCCGGGTACGGCATCGGGTCACGTGTGCTGCAGGGGGTGCTCCTCCCGGGGATGGCGATCGCCTTCGCGGCGGCACCGGTGGCCGGCCAGAACATCGGCGCCAACCGACCCGACCGTGCGCGGCAGACCTTTATCGCCTCCATCTCGCTCGGCTCGGTGGTGATGCTGGCCCTCAGCATCCTCTGTCACTTCCGGCCGGAGTGGCTCGTGCACTGGTTCTCGGATGAGCCGGAGGTCCTCGCAGTCGCCGCGACCTTCCTCGCGACGATCTCGATGAACTACGTCGCCTCGGGGATCGTCTTCACCTGCTCGGGGATGTTCCAGGCCCTCGGCAACACCCTGCCCACCGTTGTCGCCAGCGGCGTGCGCCTGCTCTGCTTCGTCCCCCCCGCCCTCTGGGCGAGCCACCAGCCGGGCTTCACGCTGCAGCGCCTCTGGTACATCTCCGTGGCCGCGACGACGATGCACGCGATCGTGGCGGTGGCGATGCTGCTCCGCGAGGCACGACGGCGCAGCGAGCTGCACCTGCTCGACGGCACCGCGCCGACGACCCCCGCCGCCGCCTGACGGACTCGCGTCCGGTGCGGCACGCACGCACCGGACGCCACCGCTCTCTCGACGCGATGCGCACTCTCGTCCTCGTCCTCGGCGACCAACTCGACCCCGCCTCGAGCGCGCTCGACGGCTTCGACGCCGAGCAGGATGCGATCTGGATGGCGGAGGTCGCCGGGGAGTCGACGCACGTCTGGTCCTCGAAGCCGCGCACGGCGCTCTTCCTCAGCGCGATGCGGCACTTCGCCGCGGCGCAACGCACGATCGGCCGGACGGTCCACTACGTCGCGCTCGATGAGGCGGCGAACACCGGTACGCTGGCCGGCGAGCTGCAGCGCATGGTCGCGGCACGGCGGCCGGAACGGCTGGTGATGACGGAGCCCGGGGACTGGCGCGTCCGCGAAGCGCTCGCGGCGGTGGCTCGCGACGCGGCGCTCCCCCTCGAGATTCGCGTCGACCGACACTTCCTCTCGACCGTCGAGGAGTTCGCCGCGCACGCGAAGGGGCGCAAGCAGCTGCGCCTCGAGTTCTGGTACCGCGAGCTCCGCCGGAAGCACCGCATCCTCCTCGACGGCGACGGCGGGCCGGAAGGCGGCGATTGGAACTACGACGCCGAGAACCGTGGCAGCTTCGGCCGGAAAGGGCCGGGGCTGCTCCCGTCTCCGGCATCGTTCCCGCCCGATCAGACGACGCGCGAGGTCATCGCGCTCGTCAACCGACGCTTTGCTGATCATCCCGGCCGACTCGACGTCTTCGATTGGCCCGTGACGCCCGCCGACGCCCGCGCGGCACTCGACGATTTCGTCGCGCACCGGCTCGCCGATTTCGGCACGTATCAGGATGCGATGTGGACGCGCGAGCCCTGGCTCTACCACTCCCGGCTCGCGGCCGCGATGAACCTGAAGCTGCTCGACCCGCGAGACGTCATCGCGGCAGCCGAGGCCGCGTATCGTGCCGGTCGCGTCCCGCTCGCGAGCGCGGAAGGGTTCATCCGGCAGATCCTCGGTTGGCGCGAGTACGTGCGCGGGCTCTACTGGCTCCTGATGCCCGGGTACGCCGACCACAACGCGCTTGGCGCACACGAGCCGCTCCCCCCGTTCTACTGGACGGGCGAGGTGGAGATGGCCTGCCTGCAGGATGCCATCCGCCAGACGCTCGATCACGGGTACGCGCACCACATCCAGCGGCTCATGGTGACCGGCCTCTACGCGCTCCTCCTCGGCGTCGAGCCGCGGGCGGTGCACGAGTGGTACCTCGCCGTATACGTCGATGCCGTGGAGTGGGTCGAGCTCCCCAACACGATCGGGATGGCGTTGCACGCGGACGGTGGCATCATGGCGTCGAAGCCCTACGCGGCGACGGGGAAGTACATCGACCGGATGAGCGATCACTGCCGTGGCTGCCGCTTCGATCCCGCCGTCGCGGTCGGGGACGATGCCTGCCCGTTCACCACGCTCTACTGGGACTTCCTCGCGCGCCACGAACCGCGGCTCGCCGCGAACCAGCGGATGGCGCTGCAGGTGAAGAACCTGCGGCGACTCGATGCCGATCAGCGCGCCGCGATCGCCGCGCGGGCCGATGTCATCCGCACCCACGCCGGGGCACCGCCTCGGAGCGCCTCCTGATGGCCCGCATGCGCAAGAAGTCCGAGCTGCCGACCAAGACCTGCGAGGCCTGCGGGCGCCCGTTCACGTGGCGGAAGAAGTGGGAGCGCGACTGGGATCAGGTGCGCTACTGCTCCGACGCGTGTCGAAGCACCGGCAAACGGCGCGTCACACCACCACGTTGAGCAGACGTCCCGGCACCAGGATCACCTTCTTCGGCGTCCCGGTGACGAACTTCGCGATGGTGGGCTCGGCAAGCGCCGCGGCCAGCGCCTCCTCCTGCGTCACGTCCTTCGCGACCTGGATCGTGCCGCGCGTCTTCCCGCCCACCTGCACCACCAGCGCCACGGTGTCGCTCACGAGCCGTGCGGCGTCGAACGCGGGCCAGCCACCGTCGAACACGCTCCCCGACCGGCCGAGCATGTCCCAGAGCACCTCAGCGATATGCGGCGCGAACGGCGCCACGAGCGAGACGATCGGCGCCACCTCGTCGCGATGGCACTGCCGCTCGCCCTTCCGGAGGACGTTCATGTACTCCATCATCGCCGCGATCGCCGTGTTGTAGCTGAGCGCGGGGATGTCCTCGCCCACCTTCTTGATCGTCGCGTGGAGCTTGCGGAGCACCTCGTCGTCCGGCGCGCCCGCGGTGGAGCAGTCCCGCACCGAGGCCCAGAGCCGGTCGAGGAAACGGCGCACACCGCTGATCCCGGCGTCGCGGAAGTCGCCCCCCTCCTCGAATGGCCCGAGGAACATCAGATAGGTGCGGAAGGCGTCGGCGCCCCACTGCTCGAGGTACTCGTCGGGGTTCACCACGTTCCCCTTCGACTTCGACATCTTCGCGCCTTCGCGAATGATCAGTCCGTGCGCACGGAAGCGCGTGAACGGTTCCTCGAAGTCGAGCAGCCCGAGGTCGTGCAGCACCATCGTGATGAAACGCGAGTAGAGCAGGTGCAGCACCGCGTGTTCGTTCCCGCCGATATACGTCGTCACCGGGAGCCATGTCTTCGTGGTCGCCGCATCGAACGCCACGTCGGCCCGCGGCACGCTCGGGTAGCGCAGGAAGTACCAGGCGCTGTCGAGGAAGGTGTCGCTGACGTCGGTCTCGCGGCGCGCGGGGGCGCCGCAGGTCGGGCAGGGCGTGCGGTACCACGCCTCGTGCCGCGCGAGCGGCGAGACACCCGAATCATCGGGCTTGAAGTCGGCGAGATGCGGTAGCACCACCGGCAGCTGGTCCTCGGGGACCGGCACCGTCCCGCAGGCGTCGCAGTAGACGATCGGGATCGGCGGCCCCCAGTAGCGCTGGCGCGAGATGCACCAGTCGTGCAGCCGGTAGTTGGTCACCGCCTCGGCGTGCCCGTGCGCCGCCAGCCACGCCGTCACGTCACGCTTCGCCGTCCCCACATCGAGCCCATCGAACTGCGCCGAATGCACGAGGCGTCCGTCACCCACGTAGGCCGCGCCGTCGAGCGGCGTCGACGCGTCCTGGCCCTCGCCGGCCACGACGCGCACGATCGGCAGGCCGAACACCTGCGCGAACTCGAAGTCCCGCTCGTCGTGCCCGGGCACCGCCATGATCGCCCCGGTGCCGTACTCCATCAGCACGTAATCGGCGACCCAGATCGGGACGGGCGCCCCCGTGGCCGGGTTCGTGGCATACGCTCCGGTGAACGCGCCGGTCTTCTCCTTCGTCGACTTCCGGGTTACGAGGTCCTGCCGCGCCGCCCGCGACTGATACGCTTCGACGGTCCCGCGCTGATCCGGGGTGGTGATCGCCTCCACCAGCGGATGCTCGGGCGCGAGCACCAGATACGTCGCGCCGAAGATCGTATCGGGTCGCGTCGTGAAGACCTCGATCTCCGTGACCGTAGTCGAGACCTCGGTGGTCACCGCCACCGCCGCGCTCCCTGCCGCGGCGAGCGGGTCGAGCACACGGAACCGGATGCGCGCGCCCTCCGACTTCCCGATCCAGTTCCGCTGCGCCTGCTTCGTCGTCGCCGACCAGTCGAGGGTCTCGAGATTCTGCAGGAGACGCCCCGCATACTCGGAGATCCGGAAGAACCACTGCTCGAGGAAGCGCTGTTCGACCACCGTCCCGCACCGCTCGCACGCGCCCCCCTCCACCTGCTCGTTCGCGAGCACAGTCTTGCACGACGAGCACCAATTGACCGCCGCAGCCTTCTTGTAGGCGAGACCGCGCTGATGGAGCTGCAGAAAGACCCACTGCGTCCACTTGTAGTACGCGGGATCCGTCGTATCGACCGATCGCTCCCAATCGACCATCAACCCCGCACGGTCCAACTGCCGCCGGAAGTTCGCGATGTTGCTCGGGATGAGATCCATCGGATGCTTCCCGACCTTCAGCGCGAAGTTCTCGCTGTGGATCCCGAAGGCGTCGTAGCCGAGGGGCTGGAACACCGTGTGGCCGCGCAGCCGCTGATAGCGGGCGTGGATGTCGCTCCCCGTGAAGGCGAAGAGGTTCCCGACGTGCAGCCCCTCGGCCGACGGATAGGGGAACATCATCAGGGCGTAGTACGGCGACGCCCCGTGGGCGAGGTCGACCCGGTTGGTGCCGTGCTCGGCCCAGCGCTGGCGCGCCTGGGCCTCGACCACGGCAGGGTCGTAGGCGATCGGTTCGGTGGGTTCGGTCATCGGGAGTGGCATCGGTCGGACTCGACCCGGAATCTATCCGAACCGGTCTCCCAGAGCTCCTCGGCGGCACCCCCGTCGCCCCCGACGACCGGAGGTACCCAACCGGCGCGCGGCTACCGACCCCGGCTTTGGAGCTCCACCAGCAGGCACCGGTCCTGCACCACGTCAATCCCGGCCCGGGCCAGGGTCTCCGCTGCCTCATCGTGCCGGATCCCCTGCTGGAACCAGACCGCCCGCGGTCTCGCCGCCAGCAGGTCCTCGAGATGCGCCGGGATGTCCGACGGCCGCCGGAAGACGTTCACCAGGTCCACCGACCCCCCGATCTCCGAGACGCTCCGGACGACCGGCTCCCCCAGAATCTCCGTCACCTCGGGGTAGTAGACCGGAACCGGGATGATCCGGAATCCCGCCCGCTGGGCATAGGCCGGCACGTCGTAGGCGGGCGCGGGCTTCCCGGGGACCTTGATCCCCAGGACCGCGATCGTCCGGGTCCGTGCCAGGAGGGCCGTGATCCCGGCCTCAGACTCCACAAGATGGGTGCGCCAGTCGCTCATCGGGTGGGAAATCACGCCCGCGGGGGAGTAAATTCAAGGGCTGTTCGCCTCCCCCTCCCGCCGTGGAGCTCCTCAATGAAGATGCTCGTCCTCGGTGCCGGCCTGCAGGGCTCGGCCTGCGCTTACGATCTCCTCCAGAACCCCGCCGTCACCGAGGTCCGCCTCGCCGACCAGCGGGTCGACCGCCTCCCCGCCTTCCTGCAGCCCTACGTGGGCGGGGAGCGGCTCAAAACCATCCAGCTCGACGTGAAGGACGGCGCCGCCGTCGCCGCGGCGATGCAGGGCGTCACCTCGGTGATGTGCGCCCTCCCGTATTATCTGAACCACCCGATGACGGAAGCCGCCATCGCGGCGGGCGCCAACTTCTGCGACCTCGGCGGCAATACCGAGATCGTCCAGCAGCAGCAGACGCTCACGAACCGGGCGGCCACGGCCGGGGTCTCCGTCATCCCGGACTGCGGCCTCGCCCCGGGCATGGTGAACATCCTCGCCCAGCTCGGCATCGACCGCTGCGACACCGTGGACGCGGTGCGCATCTACGTCGGCGGCCTCCCGCAGCAGCCGGAAGGCCCGCTCCAGTACCAGATTGTCTATTCCATCGAGGGTGTGCTGGACTACTACACCACCCTCTCCTGGGTCATCCGCGATGGGAAGCGCACGCAGATGAAGGCGCTCTCGGAGCTCGAGCCGGTGACCTTCGAGGCCCCGGTCGGCACCCTCGAGGCGTTCCACACCGCCGGCGGCCTCTCGACGATGGCGTTCCGGTACGAGGGCAAGATCCCGACGATGGAGTACAAGACGCTCCGCTACCCGGGGCACGCCAAGATCATGGAGGCGATCCGCGAACTCGGCCTCCTCGAGCTCGAGCCGGTATCCGTGAAGGGGACGACGGTCGTCCCGCGCGACGTGGCCATCGCCCAGATGCAGCCGCGCCTCACCAAGACCAACTCCCCCGACCTCGTCGCGCTCCGCGTGACGGTCTCCGGGACGAAGGGCGGGAAGCCGGTCACCCACCACTTCGAGCTCGTCGACCGCTACGACGCGCAGCACGGGATCAGCGCGATGATGCGCACCACGGGGTACTCGCTCTCGATCACCGGCCAGCTCCAGGCCGAGGGGGCGGTCACCGCGAAGGGGGTCCACACCTCCGACGAGTGCATGCCGGGCGAGCGCTACGTGACGGAGCTCGCGAAGCGTGGGATCCTCATCCGGCAGTCGACCACCTGACGGCGCCCCGCGGGCGCCGGCCGGGACTCAGTTCCCGTCGGCGCCCGCGCGGGAGAAGTTGGCGAGCGTGACGCTCATCGCATCAATCGCCACCCGGGCGCGCGTGAGCGACGTCCCGTTGTAGATGAAGGAGAAGACGAGCTCCTCCCGGTCCCGCGTCTTGACGTAGCCCCCGAGCGAGATGACCGAGCCCGTCGTGCCGGTCTTCGCACGCACGTTGTCCTGCGCCGCCGTGCCGCGCATCCGACCCGCCAGCGTTCCCGTCCGCCCCGCGATCGGCAGGGAGTTCCGGAAGCTCTCCCCCCACGGGGTCCGCGGCGCGTAGGCGAGGAGCTGCACCATCGACCGTGGCGTCACCCGGTCGAGCGTCGAGAGGCCACTCCCGTCTCTGGCGGAGACGGCACCCCGGGGGACACCGACCTGCGCCGACAGGAACTCGCGCAGCGCCGCATCCGCCTGGGCGGCGGACCCGACCGTGCCCGCGGCGCGAGCCGCGTTGCGGAAGATGAGCTCCGCGAAGTGGTTGTCACTGTCCTCGTTCATATGCGCGACGAGCCGCTCGAGAGGCTGTGACGCCCACGCCGTCACCGGCTGCGCGGTCAGCGGCGCAGCCCCCGCCTTGCTCTCACCGAGCACCTCGATACCGCGACGCTCGAGCGCGGTGCGGAACGCCGCCGCCGCGAAGGTCTCCGGCGTCTCGATCATCAGACGGTAGCTCCGGGCGCGGCTCCGGCTCCCGATCCACCCCGACACATTCACACGCCCCGTCAGCGTGTCGTGGCGCACACGGATCGCGGCGCTGCGACTTCCCTGCCGCACCGTGACCGTCGACCGGACCGGCACCCCCTCCTGCTGCCCGCCAAGGCTCACGACCGCCTGCCGCCCCGAGGGACGCACGACGACGGAGGTCATGTTGCTCGCGAGCGAGAGCGCGGAGACGCGCGGAGCGAATCGGGTCCGCAGGTTCGCGGGTTTCCAGCCTTCGGGGACCCGACGCGCCTCGAAGGCACTGGCGTCGCCGAGGACATCCCCGCGCACCACGCGGATCCCGGCGTCCGCCACCTGCGCCGCGAGCGCGTCGATGGCGTTCGCCGCGGGTCCGTCGCGCCCGAGCGTCGGGTCCCCCGCGCCACGCAGGATCAGGTCGCCGTCAATCGTGCCGTCCACGAGGATCGGTCCGTTGCGGAGCACCTCGGTCTGGAACTGGTGCTGCGGGCCGAAGCGCTCGAGGGCGACCGCGGCGGTGTAGAGCTTCATCGTCGAGGCGGGGAGGAAGCTCCCGTCGGCATCGCGCGCGAAGAGGGTGTCCCCCGTCTCCGCCGAAACCACGATGGCCCCCCAGCGCCCGTTGGCCGCCGCCCGCAGGACGCGCCCGAGATGCGCCACGAGGGAGTCGACGCCAATCGGTGTGCCGGCGCGGATGGTCGGCCGCGAGGGCCGACGGCGCGTCGACGAACGCCGGCGCGTCGTGCTCCGGCTCGTGGAGCGCGCCGACGGGCGGGCGGTGGCCGTCGCGGGCTTCTTCGCGGTCTGCGCGGGCAGGTCGACCGGGGTACCGAGGCCCCCGATGACCAGCAGGGCGACTGCGCGGAGGAGCACGAGAGGACGCATACCCGCAAGACGAGCGACGCCCGCGCGCGGTGACACGCCGCACGAGCCGGGCGCCCGCCGCCCCTCAGGCCGCATGGACTTGGGCTCCGGCCCGATCATCGCGCTGGGAGGTGGACCATCGGAAGAAGATGACCGACGCCAGCCCGTAGAAGAAGAGCCCGCCGGGGATCCACATGATCAGTCCGCCGAGCCGCTGGTCCGCGAGCGGCGACAGCCCCCAGAGCCGCGGCGCGCTCGCGTACGCCGGGTAGAGTACGTGGTCCGCGTACACGATGAAGATCGAGACGATCGTCATCGGGAGGGTCATCAGGAAGCTGTAGAGCATCTGCCCGGGATAGCTCAGCCGCGGCAGCTCGGGCAGCGGGCTGAGCAACGGCCACCAGACGATCACCGCCGTCACCAGGAACATCAGGTGCTGCGTGATGTGCACCGGGTGGTGGTACATCGCGCTGTTGTACAGCGGCGGGAGGTGCCAGACGGCGAGCACGAGGTTGAACAGGGCGAACGCGGTCCGCGGGACCGTCACCCAGCGGGCGACGGCCGCGACCCCGTGGTGGGCGAGCGCCGGCCGCAGCATCCACCCGGGCACCCCGAGGAGGAGGAGCGGCGGCGTCACGAAGGTCAGCACGAGATGCTGGACCATGTGTCCGGTGAAGAGGTAATAGTCGCTGATGTCGTGGATCGGCCCGTTGAGCGTCAGGAACATCGCGAGCAACCCCACCGCGACACTCGCCTGCCGCCCCGCCGAGAGCCGCTGACCGTCGCGGCGGCGGTGCACCGCCACCCGCCATTGATACACCACCCAGAGCGCGAGGAGCCCGATGACGGTGCTCCAGTGGACGGTGAAGCCCCCTTGAGTCAGGTCGACCCGGGGATGCAGGAAGAGCGCGAGGCGCATGATCGCAATCTATATACGCGATGGGGGGTCCGGCCGTCGGCCGAACCCCCCATCGCGTTGCCGGCGGACCGGTGGACGAAGCGACCTACAGGCTGATCTTCGCAAAGAGGAAGAGGAGCGCGAAGATCGTCCCCGTAGCGACGATCAGGGGCCCCGTGAAGAGCGCCTTGAAGAGCTTGTGATCGTACTTGAGGTGCATGTAGAAGAGCACGACGATCGCGAACTTGGCCGCGCTCATGATCAGCAGCGAGGGGTTGAAGAGCGGCGAGCTCACCAAGGCCGGGATGTAGTACGCCCAGACCTCGATGACGGTGATGAGCGTCAGGATCGCGGCGACCTTGAGGTACGTCGCGCCGGACGGATGCGCGTGCTCGGCGGGCTTGTGGTCGTGGGACATGGGGGCCTCGCGCTACTGGATGAGGTAGATGAGCGTGAAGATCGCGATCCAGACGACGTCGACGAAGTGCCAGTAGAGCGCACAGATGTCGACGACCAGCTCGTCCTTCGGGGTGAGGCCACGGGTGCGGTCGATCCAGAGGAGCGACATCAGCCAGAGCACGCCCACGGTCACGTGCGCGCCGTGGAAGCCGGTCAGCGTGAAGAAGGTCGAGCCGAACAGGTTCGTCTTGAGGGTGAGCCCCTCGCGGACGAACGAGGTGAACTCATAGGCCTGGAAGCCGAGGAAGGCCGCGCCGAGGAGGGCCGTCATCCCGAGCCAGAGCTGCGAGGAGCGCTGGGCGCGGGTCCACCAGCCGGCGCCGGCCGGGATCGGCTGCCCCTTGAGCTGGACGGCCTGCAGCGCGAGCACCATCGCGAGCGACGACATCAGCAGGACGAAGGTCGAGGCCGACGTCACCGGGATGTCGAGGATCGGCTTGAACACCTTCCCCGCGGCGTCGACGTACTCGGTGTGCGGGAACGGCCCCACAAGCGACTTCCCCTTGTAGATCAGGTAGGTCGAGATGAGGGAGGCGAAGAGCATGCACTCCGACCCGATGAACGCCCAGATGGCGATCTTCCGGTGGTCGAGCCCGGTGGTCGTGTGATGGTGGTGCGCGTGGCCGTCGTCGTGTCCGGCGACGGCCCCGTGGGATGCGGCGGCAGCGTGGGAAGCCACGATCGGTCTCCGATTACTCGAGGGGGGAGGTCAGCCAGGCGTACAGCCCGCCGATGAGCATGGCGGCGCCGGTGAGCAGGATGGTGAGGCCGACGGCGTGGTGGTCGCGGAAGAGGAGCAGGCCGCCGAACATCACGACCAGCCCGATTGCGGTGAAGAGGGGCTTGAGGGTCGGGAACGGCATCGGGATGCCGAGCGCCTTGGCCGTATGGCTCGCCGTCTCCTCCTGCAGGTCGGACGGGTCGCTCGGGACCGCGTGACCGGACGGATCCGCGTTCCACGACGGCTCCTTCAGGTCCCAGAGCGGATAGCGCGAGCCGATCGTCGGAATCTTCGCGAAGTTGTACTCCGGCGGCGGCGACGGGATCGACCACTCGAGGGTGGCCGCGTGCCAGGGATCGCCACCGGCTACCGCCCCGCGCGTGCGGCTGCGGACGAAGTTCCAGACGAAGACGGCCGTCGCGACGACGAGCAGATAGGTCCCGTACGTCGCCATCAGGTTGAAGAGGTCCCAGCCCTGGCCCGCGTCATACGTGTAGATGCGGCGCGGCATTCCGAGGAGGCCGCTGAAGTGCATCGGGAAGAAGGTCAGGTTCATCCCGATGAAGTTCAGCCAGAAGTGCACGTTCCCGAGGCGCTCGTCGAGGAAGCGCCCGGTGATCTTCGGGTAGTAGAAGTAGATGCCGGCGAAGATCCCCATGATGGAGCCGCCGAAGAGCACGTAGTGGAAGTGCGCCACCACGAAGTACGTGTCGGTCTGCTGCAGGTCGGCCGGCGGCGAGGAGTGCATCACGCCCGAGATGCCGCCGATCGTGAACATCGCGATGAGCGCGATCGCGAACTTCATCGGCACGGTGAAGCGGATCTCGCCGCTCCACATCGTCGCGATCCAGTTGAAGATCTTCACGCCCGTTGGGATGGCGATGAGCATCGTCATCAGCGAGAAGATCGAATCGGCCACGGCCCCCATCCCCACCGAGAACATGTGGTGGGCCCAGACACCGAAGCCGAGGAAGCCGATCATGATCCCCGAGTAGACCATCACGTTGTAGCCGAAGAGCGGCTTCTTCGAGAAGGTCGGGAGCACCTCCGACACGAGGCCGAAGGCGGGGAGGATCAGGATGTACACCTCGGGGTGGCCGAACACCCAGAAGAGATGCTGCCAGAGGAGCGGGTCCGCGCCGGCCGCCACCTGGTAGAAGGTCGTCCCGAAGACGCGGTCCATCATCAGGAAGACGAGCGCCACCGTGATTGGCGGGAACGCGAGGATCAGAAGGAACTGCACGACGAACGACATCCAGGTGAACATCGGCATGCGCATCAGGGTCATCCCCGGCGCGCGCATGTTGATGATCGTCGTGATGAAGTTGAACGCGGCCGCGAGCGACGAGACGCCGAGCACCTGCAGGCCGGCGACCCAGAAGTCCATGTTCATCTTCAGCTCGCTCGAGCCCGGGGCGACCCCCGAGTACGCCGGCGTGCTCAGCGGCGCGTACCCGAACCAGCCGCCGTCCGGCGCGGCCTGGAAGAGGATCGGCAGCGTGATCAGGATGCCGCCGAACAGGTACACCCAGTACGAGAAGGCGTTGAGCCGCGGGAAGGCGACGTCCCGCGCGCCGATCTGCAGCGGGATCAGGAAGTTGAAGAACGCGGCCGAGAGCGGCATGACGGCGAGGAACACCATCGTCGTGCCGTGCATCGTGAAGAGCTGGTTGTACGTCTCGGCGGAGACGAACCCCATGTTCGGACGCGCCAGCTGCGTCCGGATCATCACGGCCTCGAGTCCGCCAATCAGGAAGAACGCGAGCGCGGTCCAGAGGTAGAGGGTCCCGATCCGCTTGTGGTCGGTCGTCGCGAGCCAGCTCCAGAGCCCGGACTTCGCATCGGAGCCGGCGACAGCCGCCGGCGTGGGGGTGGCGAGGGTGGCCATGGCGGTCGTCCCTTACTTGAGGGCCATCAGATAGGCGACGACATCGGCGATCTGCCGGTCATCCAGTCCCATCGTGTTGGTGGTCTTGAGGATCGGGTCGTACTCCCCCTTGCCGATCGTGTTCATGATCGACCCGGGCTTCAGGTGCCGCGCATTCTTGATCCAGCGCGCGAGCGTCGGCGCGTCATTCCGATAGAGCCCGCCGGCGATCGTGTGCCGCGAGGCGAGGTGCGTCAGGTTCGGGCCGATCTCCGAGACCGCCCCGGGGACGCCGCTGATCGCGTGGCACCCGATGCACCCACCCAACAGGAAGCCCTCGGTCGCGCCCTTCACCGGGTCGCCGCCCGCGAGGAGCGCGTCGTCGAAGGTGATCCCGGCCGGGATCGGCGTCTGCGGGATCACGTGCGGGAAGTCGGCCTCGAGCCGGTCCTTCGGGAAGACATATCCGGTGCTCGACGCGGCGACGGGCGCGGCGCTGTCGGCCGCCGTCACCTGCGCGGCCGGAATCACCGGGGTCACCGGCGCCGGCGTGGCGGAGAAGACGGCGGGGGACGCCTGATGCCGCGCCCACGCCTCGAACTCGTCCGGCTGCACCGTGAAGAGCCGGAACTTCATGTTCGCGTGGCTCGAGCCGCAGTACTCGGCGCAGAACCCGTTCCACGCCGACGAGGGCAGGTCGGCCGAGGGTGTGAACCAGAGATGGTTCGTCTTGTTCGTGATCAGGTCCCGCTTGCCGCCCATCTGCGGGATCCAGAAGGAGTGCAGGACGTCCTTCGTCTTCAGCTCGAAGGCCGCCGTCCGCCCCACGGGGAGATAGAGCTCGTTCGCCGTGACGACCCCGAGCTCCGGGTAGCGGAACTCCCACCACCACTGATGGCCGATCACCTCGACCTTGATGGCGCCGGCCGGTGCCTCGGCCTGCGTCTCGAAGATCGTCTTGACCGTCGGAATCGCGATCAGGACGAGAATCAGCGCGGGGATGACGGTCCAGGTGATCTCGAGCGCCGCGTTGCCGTGAATCGGCTTCGCCGTCGGACCACCCGGTCGCTTGCGGAACTTGATGATGGTGACCACGAGGGCCACTTCGACCACCACGAAGACGATCGTGCCCCAGAAGACGAGGCGATCGAACAGCGCATCGACGGCGCTATTGAACTCGGTGTTGTGGTGGAAGGTGGTGTTGGGATACTCCGTGAGGCCGCACGCGGAGAGCGTGAGGAGGAGCATCGCCACGAGTGCGACGGGAGCCGCCTGGCGGAGGCGCAGCTTCGGCATCGATCGGGAAGGCTGGGGGGAACGCCGCGTCCGAGCCGCGGCAACCTCTGTCGTCTCCCGGACGGGAGACGATGAAAGGTACCCCGGTGGTTCCGGCGGGGTCAACGCATCCGCGGCCCCGAGACGCCCTTTAGCCGACGTTTTCTATCGGGACCGCGTGCTGTTCGCGCACCTTCGCCTCCGCGATCTCGACCATGGTCCGCAGCTGAGCGACCAGCTCGCGAAGCGAGCGGAGCCGCACCTGATCGCTCCCGCCACGCCCCGCGACGAGGATGAGCTGCGCCACCTGGTCGGCGACGAGACTGAACTGCCCCTTGAGCTGCCCCTGCAATGGCGTCGCCACGCGCTTGATCTGCTGCGGCATCATCCCCACCGGTCGCTGCGCCTTCACCTCGACCGCCATCCGCTCGACCAGGGCGTGGATCTTCTGGAGCGTCAGGGCCGCCTCCCCGAGGGTCTTCAGCTTCATCATCCCGGCGGTATCCAGCTTGGTCGCGGCCATAGGCGAAAACTGCCGCCGGACCGGGGACAGGCGCGAGGGGGGCTCTGCCCTTCGGTGCGCCCACGGCGTAGCTTCGCCCCGACCCTCCACCCCACGCCCGATGACGACCCGTCGCGACTTCCTCGCCTCCACCGCCGCGGCCGCGGCCGCCATCGCCGCCCGCCCCGCGGATGCCGATGCCACGCTCACCGCGATGGGCTGGGCCGCCGGCGCCACCGCCGGATCCGCCGCGTCACGCCCCGTCGTCATCTCCTCCGCCAACGGCCTCCGCGGCGTGA